>NZ_MNQO01000002.1:0-527743 GCF_001915465.1 Bacteroides sp. 44_46
TCTGGTGCACAGTTTGCGCATTTTGAATAAAAACCGTATATTTGCACGCAATAAATTTTAAACGCATAGCCCTATGTCATTTATTGCTGATAAGATTGTAATGGACGGATTGACTTACGACGACGTTTTGTTAATCCCTGCTTACTCTGAGGTACTTCCTAAAACAGTCGAACTCTCGACTAAGTTTTCACGCAACATTGAGTTAAAAATTCCGTTTGTAACAGCCGCTATGGATACTGTTACCGAAGCGAAAATGGCTATTGCCATTGCTCGTGAAGGCGGTATTGGTGTGATTCATAAGAATATGTCTATTGAAGAGCAGGCTCGTCAGGTCGCTATCGTAAAACGTGCCGAAAACGGTATGATTTATGATCCGGTGACTATCAAGAGAGGTTCTTCGGTTGCGGATGCTCTGGATTTGATGTCCGAGTATAAAATCGGTGGTATTCCGGTAGTGGATGATGAAGGATATTTGGTAGGAATTGTTACCAATCGCGACCTTCGTTTCGAGAAAGACCGTAGCAAGCGTATCGATGAGGTAATGACGAAAAAGAATATCGTTACCACCAATCAGACGACAGACTTGGAAGCTGCCGCTCAAATTTTGCAGGAATATAAGATAGAAAAACTGCCGGTAGTCGATAAAGACAATAAACTGGTAGGCTTGATTACTTATAAAGACATCACCAAGGCTAAAGATAAACCGATGGCTTGCAAGGATAGCAAGGGCCGCCTTCGCGTAGCTGCGGGTGTAGGTGTGACAGCCGATACCTTGGAACGTATGCAGGCATTGGTTGATGCCGGAGCGGACGCTATCGTAATCGATACGGCTCATGGACATTCCAAAGGGGTTATTGAAAAATTGAAAGAAGCTAAGGCGCATTTTCCTCATATCGATATTGTTGTCGGTAATATTGCTACCGGTGAAGCTGCCAAGGCATTGGTTGAGGCCGGTGCTGACGGAGTGAAAGTAGGTATAGGTCCGGGTTCCATTTGTACCACTCGTGTCGTTGCAGGTGTGGGTGTTCCCCAGTTGTCTGCCGTTTATGATGTGGCAAAGGCACTGAAGGGCACAGGTGTTCCTCTGATTGCCGATGGCGGTTTGCGCTATTCGGGTGATGTGGTGAAGGCTTTGGCGGCCGGCGGTTACTCTGTGATGATCGGTTCACTGGTTGCCGGAACGGAAGAATCTCCGGGCGATACGATTATTTTCAACGGTCGTAAATTTAAATCCTATCGGGGTATGGGCTCTTTGGAAGCTATGGAAAATGGCTCTAAAGACCGTTATTTCCAGAGCGGGACGAACGATGTGAAGAAACTCGTACCGGAAGGTATCGCGGCCCGTGTTCCTTATAAGGGAACTTTGTATGAGGTGATTTATCAGCTGACCGGCGGTTTGCGTGCAGGTATGGGATATTGCGGCGCCGCCAATATCGAAAAGCTGCATGATGCCAAATTCACTCGCATTACTAATGCCGGTGTGTTGGAAAGCCATCCGCATGATGTCGCGATTACCAGCGAGGCTCCGAATTATAGCCGTCCTGAATAAAGAATATTCATCCATGAAGATATATGCCCGGAGAGTAATTTATACTTTTCGGGCATTATTTGTTTATGAAATTGTATCTTTGTGATATTACCTGTTGTTTGGTTTTGCTTATTTTAGATAGATGATTATGATAAGAAGTTGTTTGATGATGGTTTTTCTCGGGCTGGGTTGGAGTGTTTTCTCTCAACAAGACCCGGTGTTGATGCGCATCGGCGGGAAAGATGTATTGCGTTCTGAATTCGAGTATAACTATAACAGGGATAAAGCGTCACTTGCTCCTAAGTATGCCGCGCCGGAGAAGTATGCAGAGCGGTTTGTGAACTTTAAGCTGAAAGTCGCTGCCGCCGAGGCGGCCGGGTTGGACACGGCTCTTGCTTTCCGTGAAAGAGTGGAAGATTACCGCAGCCGGTTGATAAAATCGTACCTGACCGATACGGTTGTAACCGAAAAAGCTGCCCGCAGGTTGTACGACAAAATGAAATCCGGCCATCGTGCAGGGCAAGTACGTGTAAGCCATATTTTTAAATACCTTCCTCAGAATGTATCCGGTGCCGCATTGCGTGATGCGGTTGCCCGGATGGACTCCATTTATGAGTATCTTCAAAGAAATCCGGATAGCGAGGCTTTTGATTCCTGCGTAGAGCGTTTCTCCGATGAGAAACAGGCATTCCGGGTGAGTTGGCTGCAGATGCCGGTAGAGTTTGAAGATGTGGTCTTCGGCCTGTCGGCGGGAGAAATGTCTCAGCCCTTTTTTACTCCGCAAGGTATTCATATTGTAAAAGTTCTTGAACGATTGGAGATGCCTTCTTTTGAGAGTGTGAAAGAGGAGCTGATGGCTCGCCGGGCACATCGTCACGGAGTGGATTCGGGTGCAGAGGCACAGGTGGAGAAATTAAAGAAAGAATATCGGTATACCCCCGACAAAACAGGTGTGGACGAGCTGATAAATACAGGGAGAACAAACCGTACTTTGTTTACACTGGCGGGAAAAAACTATACAGGACACGATTTTGCCCGTTTTGCGGCGGTATATCCGGCCGGTGTGCGCAGGCAGTTGGATGCTTTCATAATGAAAACCGTGCTCGATTATGAAAATACGCGTTTAGAGCAGAAACATCCGGATTTACGTTGTTTGGTACGGGACTACGGGAATCGGTTGCTGGCGGATAAGATTACGGAACAAGAAATCCGTAAACGGGCTGCGACGGATGAAGCCGGACTGCAAGCTTACTTCGAAAAGCACCGTTCCGATTATCAGTGGAAAGAGCCGCGATACAAAGGCATTGTACTGCATGGAGTGAGCAAACGTATTGCCAAACAGGCCCGTAAGTTTTTGAAGAGCCTGCCGGAGGCGGAATGGAAGGATGCGATTCGTCTGACGTTTAATGCCGGTGCGCAGCCTCAGATTTTTGCGGAACAGGGATTGTTCGCTCCCGGTGACAATGCGTATGTTGATGATTTAGTGTTCAAAGGTAAGGATGCCGCTCCGATGGTGTCATTCCCTTTTACTGCTGTGTTAGGTGAAAAGGTAAAAGGTCCGGACGACTATCGGGAGGTAAAAGACCGGTTGGTCGCGGATTATCAGAACTATTTGGATAATCAGTGGACAGCCCGTTTACGAGCCTCGGCTAAGGTTGAAATTAACCAAGAGGTTTTAAAAACCGTTAATAATCACTGATGCAACCGATTAAAGCCGTATCTTCGTACCTTAAAATATAGTAAATATCAGTTGATAATGCGAACAACCTGTCTGGGGCTTTTAATTCTTCTTTTCTGCGGATCATGCAAGGAGCGGCACGATCACGGAGGACGAACGCCGCTGGTGGAATTAGATGGCAACTTCCTTTACCATGAGGACTTGCAATCGGTGCTTCCCGCGGATTTGTCGAAGGATGACAGTCTGTTGTTTGCCGAACATTATATCCGTAACTGGGCGGAAGATGTATTGTTGTACGAGAAAGCTCAAAGCAATATTCCCAACAGCGATGAAATAGACAAGTTGGTGGAGAATTATCGGAAAGCGCTGATTATGCACACTTATCAGCAGGAATTGATAAATCAAACTCTTTCCGAAGAAATCTCGGAAGCGGAACTGACCGGTTACTATGAGAAACATCAGGAACTTTTTAAGGTGGAGCGTCCTTTGATGAAAGGATTGTTCATAAAAGTCCCTCTTACGGCTCCTCAGTTGGGCAGTGTCCGCCGTTGGTACAAGACGGAAACCCGCGAAGCTGTGGAACATCTGGAAAAATACAGTTTGCAGAATGCGGTGAAGTACGAGTATTTTTACGACAAGTGGGTGCCGATAACCGAGGTGATGGATTTGATGCCGCTGAAAGTGCCCGATGCCGGAGAATATCTGAATAAGAACCGTCACGTGGAATTGAAAGACACGGCCTTTCATTATTTCCTGAATGTGAGTGATTATCGTGCCGTGGGAGAACAGGAACCGTATGAGTTCGCCCGTACCCAAGTAAAAGATATGATGCTCAATATGAAGCAGGTGGAGTTTATGAAGCAAGTGAAAGAAGACTTGTATCGACGTGCGGAGAAAAGAGACAAAATTAAATATTATTAGTATAAGACACCAAGAATGAAGAAGTGTATGAACTTTAAGTTTGTAGTTTTATTTGCCTTGACGCTGTTAGCCGGTTCTACCGTTTATGGACAAGACAATGTGATTGACGAGGTTGTGTGGGTAGTAGGCGACGAGGCTATATTAAAGTCCGAAGTGGAAGAGGCGCGTATGAGCGCTTTGTACGAAGGGCGTAAGTTCGACCGAGACCCTTACTGTGTGATACCGGAAGAAATTGCCGTACAAAAGTTGTTTCTGCATCAGGCCGCACTCGACAGTATTGAAGTTTCCGAAGCTGAAGTTATCCAGCGTGTGGACTATATGACGAATATGTACATCACCAACATCGGTTCCCGCGAAAAAATGGAGGAGTATTTCAATAAGACCTCCAGCCAGATTCGTGAAACCTTGCGTGACAATGCGCGTGAGGGTTTGAAAGTACAGAAAATGCAGCAGAAACTGGTCGGTGAAATCAAGATAACGCCTGCCGAGGTGCGCCGTTACTTCAAAGACCTTCCGCAAGACAGTATTCCTTATATTCCGACCCAGGTAGAGGTACAGATAATCACTCAGCAGCCGAAAGTTCCTTTGGAAGAAATAGAGAACGTAAAGAAACGTTTGCGCGACTTTACCGATCGTATTACGAAGGGCGAAACCAGCTTTTCCACGTTGGCGCGTATGTATTCGGAAGACCGCGGAACGGCTATCAACGGCGGCGAAATGCCGTTTACGGGACGCGGATATCTGGACCCTGCTTTCGCAAACGTGGCGTTCAATCTGCAAGACCCCAATAAAGTATCTAAGATTGTAGAGTCTGAGTTCGGTTTCCACATTATCCAGTTGATGGAGAAGCGGGGCGACCGTATTAAAGTGCGTCATATTTTGCTGAAGCCGCATATACCCGAAGAAGCGTTAGTTTCAGGTATGGCGCGTCTGGATTCCATTGCCGATGATATCCGTAACGGAAAATTCTCTTTTGAGGAAGCGGCATCGGTACTTTCGCAAGACAAGGATACGCGCAACAATCATGGTTTGCTGCCTAATCCCAATACCAACACTTCCAAATTCGAGATGCAGGAATTGCCGCCCGAAATCGCCAAAGTGGTAGACAAAATGAAAGTAGGGGAAATCTCCGAAGCCTTCACCATGATTCCGCAGAAAACAGGTAAGGAGGAATGTGTTATCGTGAAACTGAAAAGCCGTACAAACGGTCATAAGGCAACCGTTGCCGACGATTATCAGAACTTGAAGGAAATCGTATTGGAGAAACGTCGTGATGAAATGCTGGACAAGTGGATTCGTGAAAAACAGAAACACACTTACGTTCGCATCAACGAAAATTGGAGAAACTGTACATTCAAGTATCCGGGATGGATAAAAGACTGATAATTGGTTTGATATGCCTGTTCGGCGTTTGTTTGTTGAGCGCCCAGGACAGGAAAAGTGAGCCTGACAAGAAAAAGAAACGTGTGGATTTGCTTTATGCCGATGAGGCGCAGGCGGATAAACAGTTGCGCCCCGATGTGCAGGTGTTGATTGGTTCTGTCCGGATGAAGCATGACAGTATGTACATGTTTTGCGACAGCGCTCTGATTTACGAAAAAATCAATTCCGTAGAAGCGTTCGGCAATGTCCGCATGGAGCAGGGAGACACCTTATTTATATACGGCGACTACCTGTATTATGACGGGATGTCGCAGCTTGCCATGTTGCGTGAGAATGTCCGCATGATTAATCGTAATACGGAACTGACGACGGATAGCCTGAATTACGACCGTCTTTACAATTTAGGATATTACTTTGACGGCGGTACGCTGACCGATGAGGAAAATGTCCTTACTTCCGAATGGGGAGAGTACAGTCCGGCAACCAAACTGGCGGTGTTCAACCATGAGGTGAAACTGGTAAATCCCAAATTTGTCCTTACTTCCGACACGCTGAAATACAGTACGGAGTCCAAAATAGCCACTATTCTGGGGCCTTCCGATATTGTCAGCGATAAGAATCATATCTATTCGGAGCGCGGAGAGTATAACACCGTTTCCGAGCAAGCGGAATTATTAGACCGTTCCGTATTGACTAATGAAGGCAAGAAACTTACCGGCGACAGTCTTTTTTACGATCGCAAATTGGGATATGGCGAAGCCTTCGATAATGTACAGATGAATGATACGGTAAACAAGAATATGCTTACCGGTAATTACTGTTTCTACAATGAACTGACCGGCAATGCCATCGCCACCCGGCGCGCGGTTGCCATAGACTATTCCCAGGGCGACAGCCTTTTCATGCATGGCGACACCTTGCGATTGGTAACTTACCATATGAATACCGATTCCGCTTATCGTGAAATGCGTGTTTATCATAAAGTACGTGCCTATCGGACGGATGTGCAGGCGGTGTGCGACTCTTTGGTCTACAACTCCAAAGATTCCTGCATGACAATGTACACAGACCCCATCCTGTGGCATGGTGCGCAGCAATTGCTCGGTGAGGAGATAAAGGTCTACATGAATGACAGCACCATCGATTGGGCGCATATCATCAACCAGGCATTGGCTGTCGAACAAAAAGATTCTGTCCATTATAACCAGGTGACGGGCAAGGAGATGAAAGCCTTTTTCCAAAATGGAGATATGCGCCGTGTGGATGTGAACGGTAATGTTCTGATTATCTTCTATCCGGAGGAGAAAGACAGTACGATGATCGGAATGAATTATGCCGAAGGCAGTTTCCTTCGTATCTATCTCAAAGACCGCAAAATGGAAGAAGCCGCTTTAATAGGCAAGTCCAATGGTATATTGTATCCCATGGACCAGATACCGGCGGACAAGATGAAACTGCCGTCCTTCGTGTGGTTTGATTACATCCGTCCGTTGGATAAGTATGACATCTTTGAGTGGCGAGGTAAAAAAGCGGGTGAAACATTGCAAAAAAGTGACCGGAAACCTTTAACTTCGCCAAGAGATATGCATATAAAACGAACTAAAAAATAACGCTATGGGAATGTTTACAATGCGTAAGCCGCGAGGTTTTCACCATTCATATATCTATGTGGATGAACGGAAAGAGAAGCTGGCTAAAATGGAAGAAGATGCCAAGCGCGAATTAGGCATGTTGCCGGAAAAAGAGTTTTCACCCGAAGATATCCGGGGAAAGTTCGTTGAGGGTACCACCCATCTGAAGCGTCGCAAGGAAAGCGGGCGTAAACCCGTTCATCTGGGAGTACTGCTGCTTATCATAGCCTTGCTGATATACCTATGGTACGCTATAACCAACGGTATCATCTGAATTTTTCCGTACCTTTATATTTCATACTTTATACTTACTACTTATCATGAGCGATATCATTCATTTGCTGCCCGATTCGGTTGCGAACCAGATTGCTGCCGGAGAGGTGATTCAGCGTCCGGCATCTGTCATCAAAGAATTGGTAGAAAATGCGATTGATGCGGAAGCCGGAGAAATACATGTTTTGATAACGGATGCCGGAAAAACCTGCATTCAGGTTATCGACGACGGAAAGGGAATGTCCGAAACGGATGCCCGTCTGTCCTTTGAACGCCATGCCACCTCTAAGATACGTGAAGCGTCCGATTTGTTCGCTTTGCGTACGATGGGTTTCCGCGGCGAGGCATTGGCTTCTATTGCCGCGGTGGCAGAGGTGGAACTGAAAACCCGTCCGGCTGATGAAGAGCTCGGTACGCGGCTTGTGATTGCCGGTTCCAAAGTCGAAAGCCAGGAAGCCGTATCTTGTCCTAAGGGCAGTAACTTTTCCGTAAAAAACCTGTTCTTCAATATTCCCGCCCGCCGTAAATTCCTGAAAGCGAATTCAACGGAGCTGAGCAATATCCTGACCGAGTTTGAGCGTATCGCTTTGGTGCATCCCGATGTCGCTTTCTATCTGTACAGCAATGATACGGAGCTGTTCAATCTGCCCGTCATGCCGTTGCGCCAACGTATTCTTGCCGTATTCGGTAAGAAACTGAACCAGCAACTGCTCTCGGTGGATGTAGATACAACGATGATAAAAGTTTCCGGTTTTGTGGCGAAGCCGGAGACATCCCGCAAGAAAGGCGCGCATCAGTACTTTTTCGTGAACGGACGCTACATGCGCCATCCGTATTTCCATAAAGCGGTTATGGATGCCTATGAGCAACTGATTCCCGCAGGGGAGCAAATATCCTATTTCATCTATTTCGAAGTCGACCCTGCCAACATAGATGTGAATATACATCCTACGAAGACGGAAATCAAGTTCGAGAATGAACAGGCTATTTGGCAGATACTTTCGGCCGCCGTTAAAGAATCGCTTGGCAAGTTCAACGCCGTACCGTCCATCGACTTTGACACCGAGGGTATGCCCGATATTCCGGCATTTGAGCAAAGCCGCCCTATCGAACCGCCTAAAGTGCATTATAATGCGGACTTCAATCCTTTCAAAACTTCATCTGCCTCTTCCTACGGTGGCGGAGGTAATTATTCCCGTCAGAGCGTGGAATGGGAGGGTTTGTACTCCGGCTTGGAGAAAGCGAGCAAGATGAACGAGCCTGTTATGGCGGAAGAGCCTTTTGATTTCGGGGAAACGGCTTCTGCCGTGGCAGAACCGGTTGCGGCATCTTCCCAATCGTCTTTGTTGCACTCCGGTGAGCCTTCTTCGATGGAGAAGGGAGCGCAGCATTTGCAATTCAAGGGACGCTTTATTCTTACCTCCGTAAAATCCGGTTTGATGCTGATAGACCAGCATCGTGCGCATATACGTGTGTTGTTCGACCGGTATATGAATCAGATTCGCCAGAAACAAGGGGTATCTCAGGGAGTACTGTTTCCGGAAATGATTCAATTGCCGGCTTCCGAGGCGGCGGTACTGGAAAGCCTGTCGGATGATTTGGCGGCGGTAGGCTTCGACCTCAGTCCTTTGGGCGGAGGCAGTTACGCCATCAACGGTATTCCTTCCGGTATCGAAGGACTGAATCCCGTGGAGCTGGTGCGCAATATGGTGCATACCGCTATGGAGAAAGGCAATGACGTTAAAGAAGAAGTCCGGACTATCCTTGCGCTGACACTGGCGCGTGCGGCAGCCATTGTCTACGGACAAGTGCTGAGCAATGATGAGATGTCCAATCTGGTGGACAGCCTGTTTGCTTGTTCCACTCCCAACTATACGCCTGACGGGCGTACGGTTCTTGCCACTATCAAGGAAGAGGACATTGAAAAGCTGTTCCTGAAATGACGATTTGCGTACTTTTCCCTTTATAAAGCATAGAGGGTCGGTATAAATTCCGGGCACGGATTATATGGAACTTCACAGGTGACGATAAATAAATCCCTGATTTTCCGTATAATCCGTGCCTGCCTTTTATATTATTTGTCCACAACTATTAAAAAAAATCTTTTTTTCAGAACCTTTTAGTCTTGCCGGCGTTAATTAATCAGTTTGAATGATAAAGAATTTAATTAACCAACTTAACTATTTAAGGTATATGAAAAAGATTCTAATGTTGCTGGCTTTGGCCGGCGTATCTTCTGCCGCTATGGCGCAGCAAAAACCTGTTGTTGTAGAACAGGTAGACATTATTCAGGTACAGGATAAGTACCAAGTAATCACAAATCCGTTCTGGAGCAACTGGTTCTTCTCTATCGGTGGCGGTGCATCGGTAATGTATGGAGACAACGATCAGGAGTTGGGCGACTTCGGTAAGCGTATCAGCCCTACGATGAATATCTCTGTCGGTAAATGGTTCACTCCGGGGCTCGGATTGCGTTTGCAGTATAGCGGCCTTCAGGCAAAAGGTTTCACGACAGACCCGTTAGCCGATTATGTAAAGGGTACCCAACGTGAAAACGGTTCGTACAAGCAACGCTTTGACTATATGAACTTCCACGGTGACGTAATGTTCAACCTGAATGCCCTGTTTGGCGGATACAACCAGGACCGTGTATACGAAATCATCCCGTACCTGGGAGCCGGTATTACTCATAACTATACAAAGCCTCACCGTCAGGCGCTGTCGGTAAACGCAGGTATTATCAACCGCTTCCGTATCTCGAATGCGATAGACATTAATCTGGAGCTCAGTGCGATGGGTGTTGAGGATAAATTCGACGGAACAGTTGCCGGCAAAGGTTATGACGGCGTATTCAGTGCTACGCTCGGTTTGACTTACCACTTCCCGAAACGTGGTTTCAACCGTCCGATGCCACAGTTGATTTCCGCTCTCGAATTGTCTGCCATGCAGCAACAGATGGCTGAAATGGCTGCCGCCAACCAACAGTTGGAGTCAGCTCTGACCGCAGCGCAGAACAGACCGGTAGAAGTTACCGAAACCGAAGTTGTCGTTACCGATCCGAACATCGCGCCGCGTACCGTATTCTTCAAGATAGGTTCTGCCGAATTGTCTCCGCGTGAGGTTATGAACATCTCTTACCTGGCAAAACAGATGCAAGAGTTCCCGAATGCAACTTATACGGTAAACGGTTACGCCGACTCTGCAACAGGTACTCCTGAGTTCAACAAAGAGTTGAGTTTGAAACGTGCGCAGGCCGTGGTAGATGTTTTGGTAAAGGATTACGGTATTCCTGCCAACCGCTTGAAAGTTTCCGCCGACGGTGGCGTCGACAAGTTCGGACAACCGATTCTGAACCGTGTGGTATTAGTAAAATCTGCCAACTAACAGATAAAAGGAAAAGAACAAGGGCTGTATCCGGTGACGGGTACAGCCCTTTCTTGTATGCTTTTCTTTATTCCGCGCTGAATTTCTTTACCTGTTCCGCGATAAGTTCCGCGTCATCGAAGTAGTTAATCTTCATGGCTCGACGCACGTCGTCCAATGTCGCTGCGGCTGTTTCGCGTGCCGTTTCACAGCCTTTCTTCAGCATATCGTAGATGGCCGGAATATCTTTCTCGAATTCCTTGCGGCGATTACGAATCGGTTCCAACGTTTCCTGCATGATATTGTTGAGGAAACCTTTCACTTTCATGTCACCCAAACCGCCACGTTGATAGTGCGCTTTCAGTTCTTCCAAGGAAGGATAGTCGGGCAGGTAACGCTCGAAGTGTTCGGGGCGGCAGAAGGCATCCAGGTAAGTAAATACGGTATTGCCCTCAATCTTACCCGGGTCTTGTACGCGCAGATGGTCGGGGTCGGTGTACATGCTCTTCACTTTTTTCTGAACCTCGTCGGCGGTATCGGAAAGGTAGATACAGTTGCCCAAAGACTTGCTCATCTTGGCTTTTCCGTCCGTACCCGGCAGGCGCAGACAGGCTGCATTGTCCGGCAGAAGGATTTCCGGCTCCACCAGCGTGTCGCCGTAGATGAAGTTGAAGCGGCGTACGATTTCACGGGCCTGTTCAATCATCGGTTCCTGGTCTTCGCCGACGGGAACGGTGGTGGCGCGGAACGCTGTAATGTCCGCGGCCTGGCTGATGGGGTAGGTGAAGAACCCTACCGGAATACTCGTTTCAAAGTTGCGCATCTGGATTTCCGTCTTTACCGTCGGGTTGCGTTGCAGGCGCGATACGGTGACAAGGTCCATATAATAGAAAGTCAGTTCGCACAGTTCCGGTATCTGCGACTGGATGAAGATGGTACTCTTCACCGGGTCCAGTCCGCAAGCCAGATAGTCGAGGGCTACCTCGATAACGTTTTGACGTACTTTTTCAGGATTCTCCATGTTGTCTGTCAATGCTTGCGCATCGGCGATGAACACGAATGTCTTGTCATACAGTCCGGAGTTCTGCAACTCCACTCTGCGTCTCAACGAGCCTACATAATGTCCGATGTGCAGGCGTCCTGTGGGGCGGTCGCCCGTGAGGATGATTTTTTCTTTTGCCATATCTGTATTTATTATTTTTTTCTTATAAGTAAATACGTATGATTTCGTTTATACCGTCTGAATGACAGATACTCTTGGTATAAACCGAATTTCAACATATACTTAACATCTTGTCTGTTATAACGGAATGCAAAGATACCATTATTTTCGTCGAATACAGTGCATCGCTTTAAAAATTAAACGGTGAAAGCTCCGCCCTGTCCTTATTCCTTTATATATATGCGGTGGCTGCCATAGCCGCTGATGCCGATTCCGCTTTCGGGCGTATGCGCCCATTTACGCAATTCCGTGGTAGCGGAACTTTTCAGTAATCCGGTCAGCCGGCAATAGATGCGTACGGTGAGGTACGGATTCTCTTCCAGGTATTTCCGGGCTATGTCCAAACGTTGTTCCGGAACGTATTTTTGCGAAGAACGGCGCGGACGCCAATGAGCACGCTCCAAACGACATTTCCGGCGGGTTTCTCCGACCAGTCTTTTATCGGCCCGGAAGTTGATGTTGCCCACAACGATGCTTTGGGCGTTGCGGTGTACCGCATTTTCATCGGTCTTTTCGCGTTCTTTGTCCTCACGCAGGGCAAGCGCGGGTGAGAATACGCCTATCCCTTCTATCTTAACCGAGCGTCCCATGGCCATTTCATGCGCCAATGCTTCTCCAAGCTCCAGTATAACCCCTTCGGTGACCCCTTTGGCAAAAGCGCACTTCGCGGATATGTATTCCGCCAGTTCGCGAGTTCCCGTTTGCCCCGTCATAACCATTTGCGGATAGGTGATTTCCTCGCCCGTTCCATGAATATCGGGCATTTTCTTCATTATATACTGTGCAGACATGATTTCCTTGTATTATAAAGTGGATATTGTTGCAACGCAATCTCAGAATTAAACTTCTGTTCTTAAGAATTAAATCTTAGTTTTTATAAACGATATTTTAGTTCCTATAAATCAAAGTTTAATTCTAAGATTGCGTTGCAACAAAAGTAACTATTCTTTTCGGATAAGAAATTTATTCTTTTGATTAATTTGCTCAAATCGTAAATAAGTCGTTACTTTGCAAAAATTTTAGAGATAACTATGCAACCGCAGGAAAAGAGAAGTACATACAACCTACGTTCGAATGAATTTCATTCGCTGGCTGTCGGTTTCTCTTTTTTCGAAAACGATATTTTTAGTTCTTTGGTAATGCGTTAATCCTTATTCGGGTAACGCATTTTTTTTGTGCCGGAACGTGAAGAATGAACTTAATAGACAACAAGAGAATATGGAAAAGAATTTGAAGAAAGTGCTTGTCTTGGGCTCAGGTGCGCTCAAGATCGGTCAGGCCGGGGAGTTTGACTATTCCGGCTCGCAGGCTTTGAAGGCTTTGCGCGAAGAAGGTGTGGGTTCGGTATTGGTTAACCCGAATATTGCTACAATCCAGACGTCGGAAGGTATTGCCGATAAAGTTTACTTCTTGCCGGTAACTCCTTATTTCGTAGAAGAAATCATTAAGAAAGAGCAGCCGGACGGTATCCTGTTGGCTTTCGGCGGACAGACTGCACTGAACTGCGGTACGGAACTTTACCTGAACGGTACTTTGCAAAAATACGGCGTACGTGTATTGGGTACTTCGGTAGAGGCTATCATGTATACGGAAGACCGCGACCTCTTTGTGAAGAAGCTGGATGAGATTCCTATGAAAACTCCGAAGAGCCACGCCGTGGAAAGCATGGAAGACGCCCTGAAGGCTGCCCGCGAAATCGGCTATCCGGTAATGGTGCGTTCGGCATACGCTTTGGGCGGCTTAGGCAGCGGTATCTGTCCGGACGAGGAAGCGTTTGTCAAGCTGGCTGAAAGTTCTTTCACGTTCTCCAAGCAAATTCTGGTGGAAGAATCCCTGAAAGGCTGGAAGGAAATCGAATTCGAGGTAATCCGCGACGCCAACGACCACTGCTTCACCGTGGCAAGCATGGAAAACTTCGACCCGCTGGGCATTCATACCGGTGAGTCTATCGTGGTTGCTCCAACCTGCTCTCTTACCGACGAACAGGTGAAGATGTTGCAGGAGCTCTCTACCAAATGTATCCGTCACCTCGGCATCGTGGGCGAATGTAACATCCAGTATGCGTTCAACGCCGAGACCAACGACTATCGCGTAATCGAGGTGAACGCCCGTCTGTCCCGTTCCTCCGCATTGGCGTCCAAAGCCACCGGTTATCCGCTCGCTTTCGTTGCCGCCAAGATTGCATTGGGCTATACGCTCGACCAAATCGGCGAAATGGGTACTCCTAATTCCGCTTACGAGGCTCCGCAGTTGGATTACCTGATTTGTAAAATTCCCCGTTGGGACTTGACTAAGTTTGCGGGTGTGTCTCGCGAAATCGGTTCGAGCATGAAGTCGGTGGGCGAAATCATGTCTATCGGCCGCTCTTTCGAGGAAATTATCCAGAAAGGTCTGCGTATGATAGGCCAGGGCATGCATGGCTTTGTAGGCAATGACGATGTGGAATTCGATGATTTGGATCACGAATTGTCTCATCCCACCGACCTGCGTGTGTTCGCTATCGCCCAGGCTTTGGAAAAAGGCTATACAATCGACCGTATCTTCGAACTGACGAAAATTGATCCCTGGTTCCTCGGCAAGCTGAAGAACATTGTGGACTATAAGAATAAACTCTCGCAATATGATAAAGTGGAAGACATTCCGGCCGACGTGCTGCGCGAAGCGAAAGTGCTCGGTTTCTCTGACTTCCAGATTGCACGCTTCGTGCTGAGCCCGGAAGGCAATATGGAGAAGGAAAACCTCATGGTGCGCGCCCGTCGTAAGGAGCTGGGTATTCTTCCGGCTGTGAAACGCATCAATACCATCGCTTCCGAACATCCGGAGCTGACGAACTACCTCTATATGACGTATGCCGTACAGGGGTATGATGTGAACTATTATAAGAATGAGAAATCGGTGGTTGTATTGGGTTCGGGCGCTTACCGCATCGGTTCTTCCGTAGAGTTCGACTGGTGTTCGGTGAACGCCATCCAGACTGCGCGCAAGCTGGGTTACAAATCCATCATGATTAACTATAACCCCGAAACAGTGTCTACCGACTATGATATGTGCGACCGCCTGTACTTCGATGAGCTGTCTTTCGAACGTGTGCTCGATGTTATCGACCTCGAACAACCGCGCGGCGTAATCGTGTCCGTGGGCGGACAGATTCCCAACAATCTGGCTATGAAGCTTCATCGCCAGTCTGTTCCTGTGCTGGGTACTTCTCCTATCTCTATCGACCGTGCGGAGAACCGTAACAAGTTCTCAGCCATGCTCGACCAGCTCGGTATCGACCAGCCGGCTTGGCAGGAACTTACCAGTCTGGAAGACGTGAAGGGCTTCGTTGAGAAAGTGGGTTATCCGGTATTGGTGCGTCCGTCGTATGTGCTTTCCGGCGCTGCGATGAACGTGTGCTACGATGAAGAAGAATTGGAGAACTTCCTGAAAATGGCTGCCGAGGTTTCCAAGGAATATCCGGTAGTGGTTTCCCAGTTCCTGCAGAATACGAAAGAAATTGAGTTTGACGCTGTTGCTCAAAACGGCGAGGTGGTGGAATATGCCATCTCCGAGCATGTTGAGTTTGCCGGTGTACACTCCGGTGACGCTACACTGGTATTCCCGGCGCAGAAGATTTACTTCGCTACGGCGCGCCGTATCAAGAAAATCAGCCGCCAGATTGCAAAAGAGCTCAATATCTCCGGTCCTTTCAACATCCAGTTCCTGGCACGCAACAACGAGGTGAAAGTTATCGAATGTAACCTGCGTGCTTCACGTAGTTTCCCGTTTGTGTCTAAAGTGCTGAAACGCAACTTTATCGAAACTGCCACGAAGATTATGCTGGATGCTCCTTATTCCCGTCCGGACAAGTCGGCGTTCGACATCGACTGGATCGGCGTGAAGGCTTCCCAGTTCTCATTCTCCCGCCTGCACAACGCAGACCCTGTATTGGGTGTGGATATGTCCTCTACGGGTGAGGTGGGCTGTATCGGTGATGACTTCTCCGAAGCGTTGCTGAACTCCATGATTGCTACCGGCTTCAAGATTCCGCGTCCTGAAAAGGGTGTGATGTTCTCTTCCGGCGCGATGAAATCGAAAGTGGATTTGCTGGATGCCAGCCGCATGCTTTTTGCGAAGGGGTATAAGATTTACGCTACGGCAGGTACCGCCGCATTCCTCAATGCGCATGGCGTAAGCACCGAAGCCGTGTTCTGGCCGGATGAACGTGCCGATGCGGAAAATAATGTAATGACAATGATTGCCGAGCATAAGTTCGACCTGATTGTAAATATTCCGAAGAATCATTCCAAACGCGAGCTGACTAACGGTTACAAGATTCGCCGCGGCGCTATCGACCACAATATTCCGTTGATTACGAATGCCCGTCTGGCAGGCGCTTTCATTGAAGCTTTCTGTGAGATGAAAATGGAAGATATCCAAATCAAGAGCTGGCAGGAATATAAATAAGCCGGTTGGTATGTTATTGTAATAAAGAGGTTGTACCAAACTCGAATCCCACTATCATTCTGTCGTGCAGAGCGTAGCTGATGACAGAATGATATGTTTATCAGAGTTTTGTACAGCCTCTTTTCCTTAAATAGGCATTGGCGTATGATAAAGAATCTATTATTTGATATGGGCGGTGTGATATTCCGCCAGAATTCGGAAGAGGCTTATCGCCGTTTTCGGGCGATGGGAGTGAATACGGATGATTACATGGGTGAATATGGCCAGAAAGGTTTTTTCCTGGATGTGGAAACGGGAAAAATCGACGCCGGCGAGTTTTGCCGGAGAATGGCTGAGGCTGCCGGACGCGAGTCTGTCAGTTGGGATGAAGCGCAGTATTGCTGGTTGGGCTTTATACGTGATGTTCCGGTGGACAGGCTTCATAACTTGTTGAAGTTGAGGACTGAATACCACGTCTGCCTGCTTAGTAATACCAACCCGTTTATTATGGCTTTTACCCGTAGCGATAAGTTCAGTGACGAACACAGACCGATAAGCGATTACTTCGACACACTGTTTTGCAGTTATGAAATGCGGGCTTACAAGCCTGAACCTGATATTTTTCTTAAAGCGTTGGCCGCTGACGGTATGAAAGCCGAAGAAACGATATTCGTAGATGACAGCTTAAAGAATATCAGGGCTGCGGAAGCGCTTGGCATACGCGGGTTACATGTAGCTCCCGATGAAGATTGGATGGAAAGGCTGACAGCGTTGTTGCATACATGTAATGGTTTGTAGTATATTTGCAATGAAAAGCAATTAGGATAAGAATATGAGTGAGGTAGATAAAATGAGAAGCTCGCAATTGGCGAATACTGCTTCTCCGGAAATTCAGGAGCGTTTTAAACGTGCGAAAAAACTGTTGCTGAGACTGAATGCCACGAGCGGTTATGATGAAGAATGCCGGAGCGTATTGGAAGAATTGATACCCGGTATTCCCGCTTCCGCAACTATTTGGCCGCCTTTCTGTTGCGACCATGGTGACGGTATCCGTCTTGGGGAACATGTCTTTATCAATTCCAATTGTACTTTCCTGGACGGTGGTTACATCACTATCGGAGCGTATACGCTGATAGGACCTTGTGTGCAGATTTACACCCCTCAGCATCCGTTTGATTATCTGGAACGGCGTGTGGAGCAGGAACACGCCTATCCGGTGACGATAGGTGAAGATTGCTGGATTGGCGGCGGCACTGTTATTTGTCCCGGGGTAACCATTGGCGACCGTTGTATTATAGGTGCGGGGAGTGTAGTGACAAAAGATATTCCGTCCGATTGTGTAGCCGTTGGGAATCCGGCAAGGGTAATCCGAAAAAATGAAGTAAAAAAGTGATGAGGCTAATTGCTTGAATTTCAATAACAGTCGGTATTGTGTGAAAAAAAACTTGCAAAATAGATGGCGAAAGTTTTGGTAGTTTCAAAATAAGCTGTACCTTTGCATCGCTTTTGAAACGGAAGTGTACGGGCGTTTAGCTCAGCTGGTTCAGAGCATCTGCCTTACAAGCAGAGGGTCGGCCCAAACACTTCCGTACATCAAAAGGGCGTTTAGCTCAGCTGGTTCAGAGCATCTGCCTTACAAGCAGAGGGTCGGCGGTTCGAATCCGTCAACGCCCACAGTGTAGTTTTTATTGAAAATAGCTTTGCGTATATCATGCAAGGCTATTTTTTTGTCCTGCGACTTCATTTTTGTAATTTATTTCTTCTTTATACCTTATTACTCGGAAAAAAGCCGTAATTTTGCAGCCCGATAATTATCATAAATACGACGTATGGAACTTGATTTACTTACCGCAATCTCTCCGATTGACGGTCGATACAGGGGCAAGACGGATGCTTTGGCCGCCTATTTCTCAGAATTCGCACTGATAAAATACCGTGTACAGGTTGAAGTGGAATATTTTATAACCTTGTGTGAACTGCCTTTACCCCAGTTGAAAGGGGTGGATAAGGGTGTGTTCGAAACATTGAGAAACATTTACCGCAATTTTTCAGAAGCCGATGCCGGACGTATCAAGGATATTGAAAGCGTGACTAACCATGACGTAAAGGCTGTTGAATATTTTTTGAAAGAAGAATTTGATAAGCTGGGCGGAATGGACGACTATAAAGAGTTTATCCACTTCGGACTGACTTCACAGGATATCAACAATACTTCTATTCCTTTGTCTGTCAAAGAGGCATTGGAGCAGGTGTATTACCCTCAGATAGAGGAACTGATAGCGCAACTCCGTGCTTATGCGGAAGAGTGGGCGAACATTCCTATGCTTGCCAAGACACACGGACAGCCGGCTTCTCCTACTCGTTTGGGAAAAGAGGTAATGGTGTTTGTATACCGTTTGGAACGCCAGCTGGCTGCACTGAAGGCTTGCCCGGTTACCGCCAAGTTTGGCGGTGCTACGGGAAATTACAATGCGCATCATGTGGCTTATCCGGAATATGACTGGAAGGCTTTCGGTAATAAGTTTGTTGCGGAGAAGCTGGGATTGGAGCGTGAGGAGTATACGACCCAGATTTCCAATTATGATAATCTGTCCGCTGTCTTCGATGCGATGAAGCGCATTAATACGGTGATGATTGATATGAACCGTGACTTCTGGCAGTATATCTCCATGGAATACTTCAAGCAGAAGATTAAGGCGGGCGAGGTCGGTTCGAGCGCAATGCCGCATAAGGTAAATCCGATTGACTTTGAGAATGCCGAAGGTAATCTGGGGATAGCGAACGCTATTCTGGAGCATCTGGCCGTGAAGTTGCCGGTGTCACGTCTGCAGCGCGACTTGACGGACTCTACCGTATTGCGTAACGTGGGTGTTCCGTTCGGGCATATCGTAATTGCCATTCAGAGTTCATTGAAAGGATTGCGTAAGCTGCTGTTGAACGAAACGGCTATCTACCGCGATTTGGATAACTGCTGGAGTGTCGTGGCCGAGGCCATCCAGACAATCCTGCGCCGTGAGGCCTATCCGCATCCTTACGAGGCGCTGAAAGCGTTGACGCGTACCAATCAGGCTATCACTGAGAATTCTATTAAAGAATTCATCGAAGAATTGAATGTAAGCGAAGAGATAAAGAAAGAATTACGTGCAATTACTCCCCATACATATACGGGGCTTTAAGAAGCGACAAGAGAGTCCGGAATATTCAACTTTTTAATCCGGAATTTGTTTATAAGCTAAAATAAAAGAAAAGGTAATCAGAGATAAAGAAAGAATGGCCGTGAGGCCAGTAGGTTTAATTTTATTCGAATAAAAAAACAATGAGTACAGAAAATGAAACTTGGCGTGATGCTTCTTCCTCAGAGGAGAACTCAGGCGCCGGCCGTGATGGTAACCAATTTAACAGAGAGGGAAGCTATAGCCGCCCGTCTTATAACCGTGAAAATGGGGACCGCCCTTATCGTCCGAAATTTAATGGTGAAAACGGCGATCGTCCGCAACGTTCTTACGGCAGTGACCGCCCTTACCGTCCGCGTTTTAATCCGAATGCGGAGAATGGCGACCGCCCTCAGCGTTCTTATAATACCGATCGTCCTTACCGTCCCCGCTATAACAGTGAAGGCGGCGACCGCCCCCAACGCTCTTACGGTAATAATGCCGGCGGTGACCGTCCTTACCGTCCCCGCTATAACAGCGAAGGCGGCGACCGTCCCCAACGTCCTTACGGCAATAATGCCGGTGGTGACCGTCCTTACCGTCCCCGCTATAACAGCGAAGGTAGTGACCGTCCTCAGCGTCCTTACGGCAACAATGCCGGTGGTGACCGTCCTTACCGTCCCCGTTATAACAGCGAAGGCGGCGACCGTCCTCAGCGTCCTTACGGTAACAATGCCGGTGGCGACCGTCCTTTCCGTCCGCGCTATAACTCGAATGGCGACCGTCCTCAACGCCCTTATGGCAACAGGGATAGTTACAGCCGCCCGATTCGCCGTACGGGGGATTACGATCCCAATGCCAAGTACAGCAAGAAGAAACAGATAGAGTATAAGGAACAGTTTGTCGACCCGAACGAACCGATTCGTCTGAATAAGTTCCTGGCTAATGCCGGTGTGTGCTCGCGTCGTGAAGCGGATGAGTTTATTACAGCCGGTGTAGTGTCTGTAAACGGAGAGGTGGTTACGGAATTGGGTACTAAGATTAAGCGTGGCGATGAAGTGAAGTTCCACGATCAGACGGTCAGCATCGAACGTAAGATATATGTTCTGTTGAACAAACCGAAAGATACGGTGACAACTTCCGATGATCCGCAGGCGCGTCGTACTGTAATGGATTTGGTGAAAGGCGCTTGCGACGAACGTATCTATCCGGTAGGTCGTCTGGACCGTAATACTACGGGAGTATTGTTGCTGACGAACGACGGTGACCTGGCTTCCAAGCTGACTCATCCCAAGTATCTGAAAAAGAAAATATATCATGTGCACTTGGATAAGAATCTGACTAAAGCCGATATGGAGCAGATTGCGGCCGGTATTCAGTTGGATGACGGTGAAATCCAGGCGGATGCTATCAGTTACACTGATGAATTCAAAAAAGATGAGGTGGGCATAGAAATCCACTCCGGTAAGAACCGTATCGTGCGTCGTATTTTCGAATCGCTGGGATATAAGGTTGTGAAACTGGACCGTGTATTCTTTGCCGGCTTAACCAAGAAAGGCTTGCGTCGCGGCGAGTGGCGTTACCTCACTGAACCGGAGGTAAACTTCCTGCGTATGGGCTCTTTCGAATAATATATATAATAAGGTATAATAACTGTTTTATGGAAAAAATTAGTAGAACAAAGATTGTTGACCTGTTGAAGCGCGAGGATTTTGGCGCTATGGTCAACGTGAAAGGCTGGGTTCGTACCCGCAGAGGTAGTAAGCAAGTTAATTTTATCGCGCTGAACGACGGTTCTACAATAAATAATGTGCAGATTGTGGTGGATTTGGCGAACTTCGATGAGGAGATGCTGAAAGATATTACCACAGGCGCTTGTTTGAGCGTGAACGGCGTGCTGACGGAATCGGTAGGCTCCGGTCAGAAAGCCGAAATCCAGGCTCGTGAAATCGAAGTGTTGGGAACTTGCGACAATACATATCCTTTGCAGAAAAAGGGACACTCTATGGAGTTCCTTCGTGAGATAGCCCATCTGCGTCCGCGTACGAATACGTTCGGCGCTGTGTTCCGCATTCGTCACAATATGGCTATCGCCATTCATGAGTTCTTCCATAAGAAAGGGTTCTTCTATTTCCATACGCCTATCATTACGGGTTCTGACTGTGAAGGCGCCGGACAGATGTTCCAGGTTACTACGATGAACCTGTATGATTTGAAGAAAGATGAAAACGGTTCCATTATCTACGATGACGATTTCTTCGGCAAACAGGCCAGCCTGACGGTTTCCGGCCAGTTGGAAGGTGAGCTCGCCGCTACGGCATTGGGCGCTATCTATACGTTCGGACCTACGTTCCGCGCCGAAAACTCCAATACTCCCCGTCACTTGGCGGAGTTCTGGATGGTTGAGCCGGAAGTCGCGTTCAACGACATTGCCGATAACATGGACTTGGCGGAAGAATTCATCAAGTTCTGCGTACAGTGGGCTTTGGATAACTGCGCCGATGACGTGAAGTTCTTGAACGATATGTTTGACAAGGGCTTGGTAGAACGTCTGCAGGGTGTTCTGAAAGAAAGCTTCGTTCGTCTGCCTTATACGGAAGGTATCAAGATTCTGGAAGAAGCCGTAGCGAAGGGACATAAGTTCGAGTTCCCCGTATACTGGGGCGTCGACCTGGCTTCCGAACACGAGCGTTATTTGGTGGAAGAGCACTTCAAGCGTCCGGTTATCCTGACGGATTATCCGAAAGAAATCAAGGCGTTCTATATGAAACAGAACGACGACGGTAAAACGGTACGTGCCATGGACGTACTCTTCCCGAAGATTGGCGAGATTATCGGAGGTTCCGAGCGTGAGTCCGACTACGCTAAACTGATGAACCGTATCGAGGAGCTTCATATCCCGATGAAAGATATGTGGTGGTATCTTGATACCCGTAAGTTCGGTACGTGTCCGCACTCAGGTTTCGGATTAGGCTTTGAGCGTCTGTTGCTGTTCGTAACCGGTATGACTAATATTCGTGACGTGATACCGTTCCCGCGTACTCCGCGCAATGCGGAGTTCTAATCGATGGAGAACGGAATAGAATATCTTTAACGGATAAGCCCGCATAAACTTTGGTTTATGCGGGCTTTTTTATGCGATAAACTGTTATTTTCTCAAAATAAATCTTTATATTTGTGTCAACAGGAATGACATAGCGTTAACCAATATCATACGAATATGAAAAAGAGTTATTTCTTTACCATGCTGGCGGCGGTGCTGCTTGCGGTAACAGGAGTCCGGGCGCAGGATAAGGCTGTTTTCGAGCCGGCGCATCTGGAAGGTATTTGGCAGTTGTGTCATTATGTGTCCGAAAATCCGGATATTCCCGGAATATTGAAGCCGAGCAATACATTTAAGGTGCTGAGCGATGACGGCCGTATTGTTAATTTCACGATACGACCCGGTGCGGACGCCATTATTACGGGGTATGGCACCTATCGGCAAATATCGGGCACGGCCTATAAGGAAAGCATCGAGAAGAACATCCATCTGCCTATGTTGGATAATAAGGATAATATCCTTGAATTTGAAATGGGTGAGGGCGGTGTGATGTATCTGAAATATTTTATCGCAAAAGATTTAAACGGAAATGAACTGAATACATGGTTTCATGAAACCTGGAAACGGGTGAATATGCCATCCGCATTTCCGGAGGACATTGTCCGGTAACAGAAAACAAATGCCATTTCATACCCCTTGCGCAAATCCGGGAATGTCCTGTTTACAGGTGTTTGCATGCGCGGGCGGGAACTTTTGAAATTATCTTCCGGGGATATTTTTATTTCTTCGGAAGATAATTTCTTTTTGTTGTATATCAGCCAAGTGCAATTTAAAAAAAAGAAGAAAACGTTTGCCAGTTATAAGAAAATCCGTACCTTTGCAAGCCGATTATTATCTCATAAGGATAAGCATTTAATTCATAGCGAGTTAATCTCCCTTTGTCCGAGGCGGTTAATTCGTGGTGAAGCAAAACATTTAGTAGTAACATTTAAAAAAACAATTAAGAGTGGATACTTTAAGTTACAAGACCATTTCTGCAAACAAAGCTACAGTGACTAAAGAATGGGTCATTGTTGACGCTACGGATCAAGTATTGGGTCGTCTGGGCGCGAAAGTTGCGAAACTGTTGAGAGGAAAGTATAAACCAAACTTTACTCCTCACGTAGATTGTGGCGATAATGTAATCATTATCAACGCCGACAAAGTAAAATTAACCGGTAACAAATGGAATGACAAGGTATATCTGTCATATACAGGCTATCCCGGCGGTCAGAGAGAAATCACTCCTGCTCGTTTGCAGGCAAAACCGAACGGTGATGACAAGTTGCTGAGAAAAGTAGTAAAGGGTATGTTGCCTAAGAATAAACTGGGTGCTCAATTGCTGGGCAATATGTACGTTTATGCAGGCAGCGAGCACAAACATGAAGCTCAGAGCCCGAAAATGATTGATATTAACGCACTTAAATAAGAGATAATGGAAGTAGTAAATGCATTAGGCAGACGTAAAAGTGCAATTGCACGTATTTTCGTAAGCGAAGGTACTGGAAAGATTACTATGCGAAGGTACTGGAAAGATTACTATTAACAAGAGAGACCTCGCAGAGTACTTTCCATCAAGCATTCTTCAGTATGTAGTGAAACAACCGTTGAACAAACTGGGTGTTGCTGAAAAGTACGACATCAAAGTAAACCTCTGCGGTGGCGGTTTTACCGGTCAGTCTCAGGCATTGCGTCTTGCAATCGCTCGCGCGCTGGTGAAAATCAATGCTGAAGACAAGGCTGCTCTCCGCGCTGAAGGCTTCATGACCCGCGATCCCCGTTCTGTTGAACGTAAGAAACCGGGACAGCCGAAAGCTCGTCGTAGATTCCAGTTCAGTAAACGTTAAGAGTTGGAGAACGGTTGGGGCGGACAAGTTGCTTAATTCTCGACTTTCACCTCTCAACTCTCAACTGAAGGGGCGGACAAGTTGCTTAATTCTCGACTTTCACCTCTCAACTCTCAACTGAAAAAGCGTTTAGTATCTAAACTACCGGGACTCTTCATCTGGATAGGCTACCCGGCGGTTGGTTTAGAAAAAACAAAAAAGAAAGTAAACGATTTAAAGATTAAAACAAAATGTCAAGAACAAATTTTGATACATTATTGGAAGCCGGTTGTCACTTCGGTCACTTGAAAAGAAAGTGGAACCCTGCAATGGCTCCTTATATCTTCATGGAGCGCAATGGTATTCATATCATTGACCTCAACAAGACGGTTGCTAAAATTGACGAAGCTGCTGAAGCTTTGAAGCAAATCGCTAAATCAGGAAAGAAAGTCCTGTTTGTTGCTACTGGTTGCCGACAAGGCTGCATCTGTAAATATGCCTTATGTAATCGAGCGCTGGCCGGGTGGTATGTTGACTAACTTCCCGACAATCCGTAAGGCTGTGAAGAAGATGGCTACTATCGATAAGTTGACTAACGATGGTACTTATTCTAACCTCTCTAAGAGAGAAATTCTGCAAATCTCCCGTCAACGCGCTAAGTTGGACAAGACTTTGGGCTCTATCGCCGACCTGACTCGTCTGCCGTCCGCTTTGTTCGTTATCGACGTAATGAAAGAGAATATTGCAGTTCGCGAAGCTAACCGTTTGGGTATTCCGGTATTCGGTATCGTTGATACCAACTCCGATCCTACAAACATCGATTTCGTTATTCCGGCAAATGATGACGCTACCAAGTCGGTAGAAGTTATCTTGGATGCTTGCTGCGCCGCTATGCAGGAAGGTTTGGAAGAACGTAAGGCTGAAAAGGTAGATATGGAAGCCGCCGGCGAAGCTCCTGCCAACAAAGGCAAGAAGAAAGCTACAAAAGCAAGACTCGACAAGTCTGACGAGGAAGCAATCAACGCAGCCAAAGCTGCCGCTTTCATCAAGGAAGACGAAGAGGCTTAAATCATAGAACCGAGAGTTGAGAATTGAAAGTTGAGAGTTACTTTACGGCAATTCTCAATTCTCTATTCTCAGCTCTTTTTCGCTTTTTAGAACGATATTTATTAACTAAAATATAAAGGAAAGATATTATGGCTGTAAGTATGGCTGATATAACCAAGCTCCGTAAAATGACCGGTGCTGGTATGATGGATTGCAAGAATGCATTGAATGATGCTGAAGGCGATTTCGACAAGGCAATGGAAATTATCCGTAAGAAGGGACAGGCTGTTGCCGCTAAGCGTTCAGACCGTGAAGCTTCTGAAGGTTGCGTTTTGGCTAAGACTACCGGTGACTTTGCGGTTATCATCGCTTTGAAGTGCGAAACCGACTTCGTTGCTCAGAATGCTGACTTCGTGAAACTGACTCAGGATATCCTTGATCTCGCTGTCGCCAACAAGTGCAAGACTTTGGATGAAGTGAAAGCGTTGCCGATGGGTAACGGTACCGTACAGGATGCTGTAACAGACCGTAGCGGTATTACAGGCGAGAAAATGGAACTCGACGGTTATCTGACCGTAGAGGGTACAACCACTGTTGTGTACAACCACATGAACAGAAACGGTCTTTGTACAATCGTTGCTTTCAACAAGGAAGTAAACGAGCAGTTGGCTAAGCAAGTAGCTATGCAGATTGCCGCTATGAATCCGTTGGCTATCGATGAAGACGGCGTATCTGAGGAAGTTAAGCAGAAAGAAATCGATGTTGCCATCGAGAAGACAAAAGCTGAACAAGTACAGAAGGCTGTTGAGGCTGCTTTGAAGAAAGCGAATATCAACCCGGCTCACGTAGACAGCGAAGACCACATGGAAAGCAACATGGCTAAGGGCTGGATTACAGCTGAAGACGTGGCAAAAGCTAAAGAAATCATCGCTACCGTTTCCGCTGAAAAGGCTGCTAACTTGCCCGAACAGATGATTCAGAACATCGCTAAGGGTCGTCTGGGTAAATTCTTGAAAGAAGTTTGCTTGCTGAACCAGGAAGACATCATGGATGCTAAGAAGACAGTAAGAGAAGTGCTGAAAGAAGCTGATCCTGAACTGAAGATCGTCGACTTCAAGCGTTTCACTTTGCGTGCTGAATAATTCTGTACGAATAGAAATAAATAGAAACGGTCGCATGGAAATATTCATAGCGGCCGTTTTTATTTATTTATTATGTTTTTAAAGCGGAAGCAGGTTACCCCACCGGTTTGGTTTGTGTATATCCCTCTTTCTTCAGTAATTCCAGCACTTTTTGTTTAAAGTCTCCTTGTACAATGACTTCTCCGTCTTTGGCGCTTCCGCCCACGCCGCATTTACTTTTAAGGAACTTGCCCAATTCTTTCAAATCATCTTCCGTACCGACAAATCCGGTAATGAGAGTTACGACTTTACCACCCCGGTTCTTGCGGTCCAATTGTACGCGCAGACGCTGTTGGGAAGGTTGGAGAGTGGCTTGCTCTTCTTCATCGTCCATTTCGTAATTGAAGTCGGGGTTGGTGGAGTACACCACGTTCAGTCTGTCTTTCCAGTCGTTGTCTTTTGGATTCTTAGCCATATATATCTATTTTAATTGTCTGTGAAAAGGAGTTCAAAAATACGGTTTTATAGGGAAGTTTGCAATCATAGGTAGAAATAATGTTAACCTTTTGTCATAGATATGTTATAGATTAGAAAAAAAGCACTACTTTTGTCAGTCATAATATTGAGAACTTAAAGGGAAGACTATGAACAATCAGTTACAAAAGAAAGACTCCATGAAGGTGCCGGAACCTACCTTGCGCCGGCTTCCGTGGTACCTTTCCAATGTAAAGTTGCTTAGAAAGAAAGGTGAACGCTTTGTTTCCTCTACTCAAATCTCCAAAGAAATCAATATTGATGCTTCCCAGATAGCAAAGGATTTGTCGTATGTCAATATCTCCGGCCGTACTCGTGTGGGGTATGAGATAGATACGTTGATTGCTGTATTGGAAGATTTTCTGGGATTTACCAATATACATAAAGCTTTTCTTTTCGGCGTAGGAAGCCTGGGAGGCGCGTTGTTGCGCGACTCCGGTTTGAATCATTTCGGGTTGGAGATTGTAGCGGCGTTCGATGTAAACCCGGATTTGGTGGGTACGACCTTGAATGGCATTCCTATTTATCACTCCAATGACTTTGAGAAGAAAATGCGCGAATATGATGTCAATATCGGTGTGTTGACAGTACCTATCGAGATTGCGCAGACCATTACGGATACTATGGTGGCCGGCGGCATTAAGGCCGTATGGAACTTTACTCCGTTCCGTATCCGCGTGCCGGAAGATATAGTAGTTCAGAACACCTCGTTGTATGCACATCTGGCTGTTATGTTTAACCGTTTGAACTTTAATGAAATAAAGTAATGAAGATTATTGCGGTAGGGATGAACTATGCACGGCATAATAAGGAGCTGGGGCATACTCAAATAAATCAGGAACCTGTTATCTTCATGAAACCCGATTCGGCCATCCTGAAAGACGGTAAGCCGTTTTTTGTTCCCGACTTTTCCAATGAGGTGCATTATGAGACGGAAGTTGTAGTGCGTATTTGCAGGCTGGGCAAGAATATCGCTCCGCGCTTTGCTCATCGTTACTATGATGCGGTGACGGTAGGTATTGATTTTACTGCCCGTGACTTGCAGAGGAAATTCCGTGAGGCCGGCAATCCGTGGGAGTTGTGTAAAGGGTTTGATAACTCGGCGGCTATCGGTACGTTCATTTCTCCGGAACAAGCCGGCGGTGACTTACAGAAGCTGGATTTTCATCTTGATATAGACGGTAAGGAAGTGCAGCGCGGTAATACGGCAGATATGCTTTTCAAGATAGATGATATAATAGCCTACGTCAGTCGCTTCATGACTTTGAAGATTGGCGACTTATTGTTTACGGGTACGCCGGCCGGTGTAGGACCTGTCGGTATCGGGCAGCATTTGCAAGGTTATCTGGGAGAAGAAAAACTGCTCGATTTCTATATTCGCTGATTTCGGTTGCTTATTGTGTCAAAACAAAAGAATCAAAAAGATATGAAGATACGTGTTGGCTTTGGCTTTGATGTTCACCAATTGGTGGCAGGCAGAGAACTTTGGTTGGGTGGCGTGCGTTTGGAACATGAGAAAGGTCTGTTGGGACATTCGGATGCCGACGTATTGATACACGCCATTTGTGATGCATTGCTGGGGGCGGCGAATATGCGTGATATAGGTTATCACTTTCCAGATACGGCAGGTGAGTTCAAAAACATAGATAGCAAGATTCTGTTGAAGAAAACGGTAGAGCTGATAGGTGACAGAGGTTATTCTGTCGGTAATATCGATGCGACAATTTGTGCCGAACGTCCTAAACTGAAAGCGAATATACCTGCCATGCAGCAAACTCTTTCCGCTGTAATGGGGATTGATGAAGATGATATTTCCATAAAGGCCACTACCACGGAAAAACTGGGCTTTACCGGACGGGAGGAAGGTATATCCGCTTATGCAACCGTGTTGATAATGAAAGAATAGTCTGATTTAATCAGGGAGCGGTTACCGCCTTTCCGTTAACCGTCACGTTATCCAATGTCAGATTTACCACATTTTCCATTTGGATGGCTTTCGGGGCTTTCTTTACGGTTATATTTCTCAAGGTGATGTCGTACAGCTTGGCTTCGGGCAGTCCGTTAGCCATGAGAGCCACGCTGTCCACACGGTTGCAGGTTACATCTTCAATGCAGATGTTACGGAACAATGTAGGATGATTGCCGCCCCGGTATCCGTGATAGTTTGTACGGAAATTGATGACACCCCATAGACAGACATCCGCTTCAATGCGGCGCATATTCAAATTCTCAAAATAACCCCCTCTGTCTAAGTTGGACTTGAAGTATATGCCATTGCGGCAACTGTCTATCTTGCAGTCTTCGATATAGATATTTCGTACTCCGCCGGACATCTCGCTTCCGATAGTGATGGCCCAACGTGCGAAGTGGCAGTTGCGGATGATGACATTTTCCGTAGCCTGTCCGATGCGCCAGCCGTCCTGGTCGCGTCCGGATTTGATGGCGATGCCGTCGTCGCCTACATTGAAGTCCATTCCCTCTATCAGTACGTTGGTGCTGGATTCCGGGTCGCAGCCGTCATTGTTGTAGTTATTACTGTCGATATATACGTTTCGTACGGTTACGTTGTCACAGAATACGGGGTGGATAATCCAGAAAGGAGAATCGTATATCTTCAAGTCTTCCACCAATACGTTTTTGCAACCGTAAAATTGTATCATACAAGGACGTAGATAATGTCCTTCGCCGAATACGCGTTCGTAGACCGGAACGGAATCGATGCCCATTTGGCGCAGACGGTCTACGGCAGGGCCTTGTATGGCATGCCAGTCGTTGAAGGTCACCGAACCGTTTCCGTCGATAGTACCTTTGCCGGTTACTGCGACATTTGTGCACTGGTATGCGTAGATAAAGGGAGAGTAGTTGAAGCATTCCGTTCCTTCCCATTTAGTCAGTACCATAGGAAGGTAGTCGGCGGCTTCGGTAGAGAATTCCAGACGTGCACCCTCGGCGATGTGCAGGTTGATGTTACTTTTCAGCGTAATGGCTCCTTTGATGAAATAGTTTCCCGCGGGAATCAGTACGGTACCGCCGCCATCGGTGTTACATTGATTGATGGCTTTCAGGATGGCGGGACGGCTGTCGAAAGCTGTATCGTCTTTTGCTCCGTATTCGGTCACATCATAAATCGTATCGGCAAATGCAGGCGGTACGATATTTTTTAGTATTCCGGGTACTTTTGCCCATTCTCCGGTTTCTTTCCGGGGGGATGTGGCAGTGCATGCTACTATCGTCAATAAGAGAAGTAAGCACCAGAGTGCAGATTGTTTTTTCATGGTATTACAGTATCTAAATATGTACAAGGCAAAAATACGGGTTTCTTTCCGGGGAAAGGTGGATGAATTGATGTTTGAAATGGAATTTTTGATTGGATTTGTGCTATTGCCGGATTTTTACATAATTAAGTCGCGTCCATTTGTTTTTTCCAATGGTATAGGTGTTGGCAATACGTGCCGAGGCTATATGGACTGTTTCGTCTATCCGGTAAGCATGCTCCATGGCCGGCAGTTGGCATGAATGCCTGCTTGCCGTACGAGAGCTGATGCGGAAAGTTACAAGATTTCCGGAGGCGTCTTTCAGTTTCAGTATTTGTCGGACATAGAAGTAAGGGGTCGTACCTTTGACCTGCGTCTTATAGGGATCGTCTTCCAGACGGACACTGAAAATGGTTAGAACCAGATTCTCTACTTTTTCTCCCTCTTTGCCGAGATAGCGTCCGATAGACGGTTGTTGGGCTTTTCGTTGCAGGATGTCGATATATACGGAATGATATATCCGGGCGATTTGAGCGAAACGTTCTTGCTTGGGTATTCGGGGGGTGAACTTAAAAGCTATCCAAGTGAGATAGCCGGGATCCACTTGCAGAATCTCGTGCAGGTAATGTCCGTGGTATTTACCGAAAGAGATAATGTCGTCGCCTCTGTTCTGCATTCGTTTGGCGTTATATTCCACTAAAAACAGAGGGCGTGAAGAGTAATAACATAAAGTACTGGATATACGTAAGGCTTCGTGTACGTCTTCGTCCAGGTCGAATATGTAAAATATGGATTGCTTTTCGGGTAAGGGGGAGTAAATCCAAAGTGAATAGCGGGGATGGTCCGTTCTCGGCAGTACCACAAGATAAGCGCCAACTTCTTTGAAGGAGGTCTTTTGCCGGTTGTATGCATTGAGCTTTTGATACAACAAGTCTTGTTCTGTGGCGGTGATGCCTGGAATAAGCGGATTTGCCATACATCAATTTGCTTATTCCAAATATACGGAATTTTATTTAGAATCGTATCATCAGTTCCAGTACGATTTTGTCTTGTTCAGATTCTTTTGCAATACTGTTGCGGGCATAGAAATACTTTTCGTAATTCAGACGCAGGTCTGTGCGGAACGCTTTACTGAGACTGAAAGTGATACCGCCTGTCAGTCGCTGGCGTTTGTAGTCGGTGGTGATTAATGAACCGGTTTCCTCGTCGGTTGTTTTGGCGTCACTTTGATCTGTCATCATGTCGTAGCGTAGCAGGAAAGACATTTTATTGAATACTTTCCGCAGGGGAAGGTCGTAATTGATAAATGTGTTTACGGCCTGTACATCTCCGAAGGCGTTGTCGGAGTATTGCTTGTATAGATATTCACCTTCGATATGGAAGCGGTGGAACTCATAGTAAGCGCCGATATCGTATGATTGTACGCGTATCTCTTCCGGCTGTATGCTTTGTACGCTCAGTGTCAGGTTCAGCCCTTTGGTGAAAAGGAATTGGGCTTTGGCGGAATAATTTATTTCTTTATGCCATTCCTTTTGATTGGTCAGTCCCGAACCGTTGTACAGTCCGCCTTCTATCGTGATGGGTAGTTCGGTAGGCAGGGTATATCCCAGTGTGACACCCACATCACGTACGTTACCTACTTGTTTGGCGATGAATGAACGGTTGGCAAAATATTGTTGGTGTGGTGAACGGTGTGCGTCGATGGTAAAGGGTACACGCATCTGTCCGGCGGTTACTGTCAGCCCTTTTGCCGGAAACAGGCGTGCATAGGCATCGAGCATTTTGATGCTTCCTTCGTCCGACAGGTCGATTTCGGCTTTATAGGCCACAATCGGTAAGACATTACCGGTGACACTGACACGTGCGTTTCGTACTTCAAAGCGTCCGGCGCCCATAGTGGTCTGGTATTCGTATTTGGAGCGGATGGTTCCATGAATTTCGGGCAGATAGTCTTTTGTTTCCAGTTTTTCCTTGTTTATCTTCTTTCCGTCCTCGTTGTTGTAGGCACTTTGGGCTTTCGCCGTAAAGGGCAGCAGGATGATGAGCAGCATCAATGCGCTTTTTTTCATAATTTGTTGTTGTCGATTTGTTTACGGCGGCAAAGATACGGTCATATATGTTGTGTTTTTATGTCATATACGTTTCGTTTTTGTTACAAAATCAGAGAGAAAACTATATGTATCTATGTGAAGTCTTGCTAAAAAGGCGGGGCTTTTCTCTGTCTTCTACTCGAAAACCCGTATTTTTGCAGGCTAAAACGATGAATATCCGAGAAATGAACAAGATAGAAAAGCGAGTGCTGGTTGGTATGAGCGGTGGTATTGACAGTACCGCTACATGTTTGATGCTGCAAGAACAGGGCCACGAGATAATCGGCCTTACGATGTGGGTGTGGGGAGACGAACCGTTAGAGGCCCGTCAACTGGCTCGGAGTATGGGCATTGAACATCATGTGGCTGACGAACGTGAGGCCTTTCGCAATGTGATTGTTCGGAATTTTATAGATGAATACCGACAGGGGCGGACACCCAATCCTTGTGTGATGTGCAACCCTCTGTTTAAGTTCCGTATTCTTACGGAGTGGGCGGATAAATTGAATTGCCGGTATATTGCTACAGGGCACTATACCCGTTTGGAAGAACTGAATGGGAAAATATACATAGTCGCCGGGGACGATGAGAAGAAAGATCAGTCTTATTTTCTTTGGAGACTGGGGCAGGATGTTTTGAGACGTTGCCTTTTTCCATTAGGAGCATATACAAAATTGCAAGTACGTGATTACCTGCGGGATAAAGGTTATACGCTGAAGGCCGAAGAAGGGGAAAGCATGGAAGTCTGTTTCATAAAGGGAGATTATCGGGATTTTCTGCGCGAACATTCTCCGGAGATAGACGATGAAGTAGGACCGGGCTGGTTTGTCAATTCGGAAGGGGTGAAGTTGGGAGAACATAAGGGCTTTCCTTACTATACCATCGGACAACGGAAAGGACTTGAAATCGCATTGGGAAAACCCGCTTATGTGTTGAAAATCAATCCGCAGAAGAATACCGTAATGCTGGGAGATGCAGAGCAACTCAAAGCGGAATATATGCTTGCGGAACAGGATAATCTGATTGATGAGGGAGAGGTTCTCGGAAGCAGTGGACTGACGGTTCGCATCCGCTATCGCAGTAAGCCGGTTCCTTGTTCGGTAAAACGCCTGGAAGACGGACGGTTACTGATACATTTTGAGGCGGAAGCATCTGCCATTGCACCGGGACAATCTGCTGTATTCTACATCGGAAAACGGGTGGCAGGCGGTTCGTTTATCGCTTCGCAACGGGGTATCGGTATGTATATTTAGAGAATTAAGAACGAAAATTTGAAAATAAAAAGAGATTGATGAGGAAGAGATTAATTATTCTTTCAGTTTTAGCGTTGTTTGTGGCAGGTGCATCGGCACAGCAAGATACGTTGAAATATCGTATTAGTTTAAGAGACAAGGCAGCTACCGTTTATTCATTGGAACGTCCGGAACAGTTTCTTTCGGAGAAAGCCATTGCAAGACGCCAAAAACAGAATCTAGCGATTGACTCCACCGATCTGCCGGTTTGCCGTAAGTATATCGATGAGATACGCAGACAAGGAGTGAATATCGTGGTTGCGGGAAAATGGGAAAACTTTGTTACGGTTTCCTGCAATGATTCTACTTTGATTAACCGTATTGCCGCATTGCCGTTTGTACGTACTGCGGAAAAGGTATGGACTGCTCCGAAAATGAATGAAGGGACGAGGGTCGCAACACGTGATTCTGTAATTAATGAGCCGAAGATATACACTGATAGTATTTACGGACCTGCTATCACCCAAATTCAGTTGAGCAATGGAGATAAATTGCATGATGCCGGATTTAAGGGGAAGGGAATGACGATTGCTGTCATTGATGCCGGATTTCATAATTTGGATAAGATAACGGCAATGCGGAATATCCGTGTCTTAGGTGTTAAAGATTTTGTCAATCCTCAGGCGGATTTATTTGCTGAGAGCAGTCACGGACTGAGTGTGCTTTCTTGTATCGGAATGAACCGGCCGGATATTATGACGGGTACCGCACCTGAGGCTTCTTTTTGGCTGCTTCGCAGTGAGGATGAATATTCCGAGCATTTGGTAGAGCAGGACTATTGGGCTGCCGCCGTAGAATTTGCCGATAGTGTGGGTGTGGACGTGCTTAATACCTCTTTGGGATATTATGCTTTCGATGATAAATCGAAAAATTATAAATACCGTGATTTGGATGGACGCCATGCTTTGATGTCCCGTCAGGCCTCACATATAGCTGATAAGGGTATGGTGTTGGTGTGCAGTGCCGGTAATTCGGGAATGGGGGCTTGGAAAAAGATAACTCCTCCGGGAGATGCTGAGAATGTATTGACGGTAGGCGCTATAAACAAACAAGCGGTACTGGCTCCGTTCTCTTCTATCGGCAATACGGCCGATAACCGGATTAAGCCGGATGTTGTAGCTGTGGGTGAAGGAGCGGATGTGATTCGTACGGACGGAAATCAAGGCAAAGCAAACGGGACTTCTTTTTCTTCGCCCATCATGTGTGGAATGGTGGCTTGTTTATGGCAGGCATGTCCCCGGCTGACCGCGAAGGAACTGATTGAATTGGTTCGTACTTCCGGTGACCGTGCCGACTATCCGGATAATATCTATGGTTATGGTGTGCCGGATATGTGGAAAGCTTATAATAGTTATAAGCAAAAGAAGTAGAAAAACAGAAACCTTCAAACCTATACTTTATATTTAAAAACGTGGATGCATTATCACTATACGACTTGAATGCTCTGGTACGCCGAAGCTTGGAACAATGTCTGCCTGATACCTATTGGATACAGGCGGAATTAAGCGATGTACGTACCAACAGCACCGGACATTGTTATCTGGAGTTCGTACAGAAGGATGCCCGTAGTAATAGTTTGATAGCCAAGGCAAGAGGAACAATCTGGTTGAATGTATTTCGTCTGTTGAAACCTTATTTTGAGGAAGCCACAGGACAGGCATTTGTTTCGGGTATCAAAGTGTTGGTGCAAGTTACCGTCAGCTTCCATGAGCTGTATGGATACAGTCTTACGGTACAGGATATAGACCCCACCTATACTTTGGGTGATATGGCTCGTCGTCGTAAGGAAATTCTGAAACAATTGGAAGAAGAAGGGGTACTCACTTTAAATAAAGAATTGAAAATACCTCGCTTGCCGCAGCGTATCGCGGTTATTTCTTCCCCAACCGCTGCCGGATACGGTGACTTTTGCCACCAGTTACAAAATAATCCGGGAGGTTTTTACTTCCATACGGAGCTTTTTCCGGCATTGATGCAAGGTGAGCGTGTTGAAGAATCTGTTTTGGCTGCTTTGGACAAGATAAACTCCCGCTTGGATAATTTCGATGTGGTGGTCATTATTCGTGGAGGTGGAGCAACCTCCGACCTTTCCGGGTTTGATACTTATTTGCTCGCGGCGGCCTGTGCGCAGTTTCCTTTACCTGTTATTACAGGTATCGGGCATGAGCGTGACGATACGGTGATTGATTCTGTAGCCCACACCCGTGTCAAGACTCCTACTGCTGCTGCGGAATTCCTGATAGACTGTATGAATGACGCTGCCGATGAGTTGGATTTGTTGGCTGCCCGTTTATACGATGGTGCCCGGAATTTGCTGATGCAAGAACATCAGAGGTTAGTATCCTGTAAGAATCGTATTCCTTCCGCTGCTTATAGTTGTATATCGGATGCGAAATTAACTTTACTTACCGTTCGAAAAGATATTGTACAAGCTGTAACGTCTTCTTTGTTTCGTCAACATCATCGGTTGGAACTACTTCAACAGCGGTTGATGGATGCTTCCCCGGAAAAACAATTGGCCCGTGGTTACAGTATTACATTGAAAAACGGTAAAGCTGTAAAGAATACTTCTCTCCTAAACGAGGGTGATGAAATCATCACTCGATTGTATCACGGAGAAGTGATTTCAGTAGTAACGAATAAATCGTCAAAAAATAAATAATCCTATGCCTACACCCAAGAAAAAAGAGACGTATTCCCAAGCAATGGAACGGCTGGAGAAAATTGTCAGTCAGATAGACAACAATGAGTTGGAAATAGATGCACTTGCCGAAAAGATAAAAGAAGCGAATGAAATCATTGCATTTTGTAGTGATAAATTAACCAAGGCAGATTGTGAGGTCAAAAAACTTTTATCGGATAAACAGCAAGATTAAACAACCTGGAACGGCTTTTTGTTAGCTCGATTTTCAATGTATTAATATTATATAACTCTTTTAGAGGCTGAAAGAGAAGATTCTGCTTTTTCTTTATTATTATAATAATTAATTTCGCTGGCGAATTTGTTTAAGATAAATAATAAATTGTAAAAGGTGGAGGACTTTGCTGACTTTGATTTCTTTTTTAAAGAATATTATGTCCCTCTTTATTCCTATGCACATTCTCTCATTAACAATTGGGAAGTAAGCCGTGATATAGCGAGTGATGCTTTTGAATATATATGGAAGAATTTTGATAGGATAGAGAAGGCCACGGCTAAGTCGTATCTCTTTATATATGTACGCAATCGTTCTATCGACTATCTGAGACACCAAGACATACATTACGCTTATGCTGAATTCTCTCAGAAATTGTATGAAAATTATACTGAAGTGGAATTTAAGGAACAAGACGAACGTATGGTGAAGATTCAGAAAGTATTGGACGGAATGACACCGCATACGAGACACATCCTGGAAGAGTGCTATCTACATGAGAAGAAGTATAAAGAAGTAGCCGCAGAATTGAATATAAGCATAAGTGCGGTTAGAAAACATATTGTTAAAGCCTTGAAAGCAATTCGGGAAGAATTTGCTAAATAAACCTAAAAAATAGGCTAAACGGTTCAAAATAAGTTTTATAAACGCAATTATAATAGAGTATTAACTAATTAGCGGATTTATGAGTAATCAAGATAGTACATCTGAATTTGAGAAAGCATTGGATTTAATGGAGAGCTCATCCGATATTTCTGATAAGAAATGGGAAGATTTGGAAGATGCGGAGACATTAGATGCCTGTAAGGATTTGATGGATGTCAGATTTCTTTTACATAAGCACCAAGCTTCCGGTATGGTCGACGTTGAGGCTGAGTTAGCCCGCTTGAAAGGCAGACGCAATAGGAAAAAATATCTTAAGATGTTTTGGATATGGAGCGGTTCGGTGGCAGCTATCTTGGTAGGAGCTTTTTTCTCATTGAATTATCTATTTAATGTACCGGTTACTTCGCCTAAATCAGTCACGGTGTTTGCTGCAGATCCGAATGAGCAGCGTATTGTTCTGGAATTAAATGACGGCAAGCAGTTCTTTTTGGACGATGAGCCTAAAAAAGAAAACAAACAGGTGGAAAAACGGCGAACTCTTGATTATACCAATCTGGCAAAGACTTCCGTTCCGGTAGTAAAAAAAATGTTGCAGACTCATTCTATTGTAATTCCCAGAGGCGAGACATTCAAATTGATTCTTTGTGATGGTACGGAGGTTTGGCTGAATGCCAATAGTAAATTGGTTTATCCTACCGCTTTTATAGAAAAGGAACGTACGGTTTTTCTTGAAGGAGAAGCGTACTTTAAAGTTACAAAAGACGCAAAGCCTTTTATCGTAAAGACAGATTATTTGCAGACTAAGGTTCTAGGAACAGAATTTAATGTGAAAAGTTATACGGCTGAAGACAGCCATGTAACACTGATTAGCGGTAAAGTACAGGTTCGCAGTCATGAAAATGCACGTTTTGTGGATTTGGAACCGGGTAAAGACGCCATGCTTCTTTCCGATGGATTGTTTGAGGTGAAAGAAGTAAACAGTGAAGCCTATACTTATTGGAAAGACGGATATTTCTATTTTGACGAACTGCCGTTGGCGGATATCATGAAGTCTATCGGACGTTGGTATAATGTGAACGTTACATTTAGAAATAAAGAAGCCATGGCATATCGCATACATTTTATGTCCAATCGCCAAAGTGGCATCGAAGAAACTATTCGTTTAATGAATCGTTTAAAAAAGGTAACGTTAACACTTTGTGAGAATACAGTCTATGTTGACTAAATGAATGCATATTTTGTGTAAATTCTTCCATATTGTAGATGCTTTTTAGAGAAAAAGTTTCATGAATCGAAAAAAATAAGGAAAAGAGGTGTCTTGTTATTCAAGTCGTACGCACTATTAATAAATGAAGCTTCGCTAATATTATTAAAAATAAACGTATGATGAGAAGAAAGAGGTACTTATTATTTCCGCTTTTCTTTTTCCTATTTTGGCTTCCGTTCTGTGCGGAAGCTCAAGTGAGTGAGAAGAAACTTACGGTAGAGTTTAAAAATGAAGAGCTATCTTCCGTATTTAAACAGTTAAGCAAAATTTCGGGTTATAAAATCCTTTTTACGTATGATGATGTGAAGCCATATACGTATAGCGGTGTTATCAAGGATAAAAATATCCGGGAGGCTTTGGATATTGTCCTGTCGGGTAAGAAACTTGAGTACAATATCGATAAGGAATTTATTACCATTACAACGAAAGGCCCGTCCAAACAGGCTAAAGTATATACGGTAAACGGTGTTGTGTTGTCGGCTGATGATGGTGAACCGCTTATCGGAGCTACCGTTATGGTGAAAGGTACTTCTACCGGTGTGCTAACGGATATGGACGGTAAATTTACATTACCTAATGTGTCCAGTCGTTCCAAGTTGGAATTTTCCTATGTAGGTATGCTGCCGCAGTCGCTTTCTCCCTCACCGACAATGAAAGTGTCTCTGCAATCGGATGTACAGACACTGTCGGAGGTTGTTGTGACGGGTATGCAGCGTATGGATAAACGTATGTTTACCGGCGCTACCGATCAGTTAAAGGCAGAAAATATAAAAATGGATGGTATGGCGGATATCAGCCGCGGTCTGGAAGGACGTTCGGCCGGTGTCTCCGTACAAAACGTATCCGGAACTTTCGGTACGGCGCCCAAAATTCGCGTACGTGGCGCAACTTCCATTTATGGTAGTTCCAAGCCTTTGTGGGTTGTTGATGGAGTTATCATGGAAGATGCTATCGAGGTGGGAGCAGACGATCTTTCTTCCGGTGATGCCGAAACATTGATCAGTTCCGCTATCGCAGGTTTAAATCCGGATGATATCGAAAGTTTTCAAATCCTGAAAGACGGTTCGGCAACGTCTATTTATGGTGCACGTGCTATGGCGGGTGTAATTGTCGTGACTACTAAAAAAGGTTCGGCCGGAGTACATAAAATCAGTTATACAGGCGAGTTTACTACCCGTATGATTCCCAGTTATAAAGAGTTCAATATTATGAATTCTCAGGAACAAATGGGTATTTATAAGGAACTGGAGCAGAAAGGCTGGTTGAATAATAGCGATACTTACCGTGCCAAGAACAGCGGTGTATATGGTAAAATGTACCAGTTGATAAATCAGTATAATGAGACTACCGGACAATTCGGTCTCGCGAACACGACAGCAGCGCGTAACTCTTATTTGCGTCAGGCGGAGATGAGAAATACGGATTGGTTTGACGCTTTATTCTCTAATAACATTATTCAGAACCATTCGGTCAGTATTACTTCCGGTTCAGAAAAAGCATCTTATTATGCTTCATTGAGTGCCATGTCCGATCCGGGTTGGTACAAGCAGAGTGAAGTCAGACGCTACACCGCTAATCTGAATACTACTTACAATATGTATAAGAATCTGTCTGTGAACATGATTGCCAATGCTTCTTATCGTAAACAGAAAGCACCGGGCACATTGAGTTCGGAGATTAATGCGGCGAGCGGAGAGGTCAGTCGTCAGTTTGATATCAATCCATATTCTTACGCGTTGAATACCTCGCGTGCGTTGGACCCTTCGGTTGACTATACAACAAACTATGCTCCATTCAATATATTGCATGAATTGGATAATAACTACATTGATTTAAACGTTGTTGATGTAAAGTTCCAGGGTGAAATGCGTTGGAAAGTAATTCCGGGATTGGAAATCAGCGCTTTGGGTTCGGTAAAATATCAGGCTTCCTCGCAGGAGCATAATATCAAGGATGATTCCAATCAGGCAACGGCCTATCGTACCGGTATGGATGATGCGACGATACGTGATGCGAATAATCTGCTTTATACCAATCCGGATAATCCGTATGCATTGCCTATCACTGTTTTGCCGGAAGGCGGTATCTATCAACGGAAAGATTATCGTATGCTTGGAATTGACTTTCGTGGTACTTTGTCATGGAACCACATGTTTAAAGAAAAGCACATGACTAACTTGTTTGCCGGTCTTGAAGTGAATAATCTGGAGCGTTCGCAGAATTATTTTCAGGGTTGGGGTATGCAATATACTATGGGGGAGATACCTTATTACGTATATGAGTATTTCAAGAAAGGTATTGAAGCCGGAGAACCTTACTATGGTTTAAGCCATTCAACCACCCGTAGCGTGGCCGGATTTACTAATTTGGCTTATTCTTATGACGGTCGTTATACATTAAACGGAACTTTCCGTTATGAAGGAACAAACCGTATGGGACGGAGCCGTTCTGCCCGTTGGTTGCCTACTTGGAATATTTCAGGTGCGTGGAATGTGCATGAAGAGGATTTCTTTGATAAAGCTTTTGCGCCTGCCTTGTCACACTTGACGTTGAAAGCGTCTTATTCATTGACAGCCGACCGTGGTCCGGAGTATGTAACCAATTCACAGGCAATTATCATGAGTTATTCTCCTTATCGTCCTTTTACGGACGGACAGGAAACCGGACTTTATGTTTCTGACCCGGAGAACAGTGAACTGACTTATGAGAAAAAGCACGAGTTGAACATCGGTGCGGATATGGGTTTCTTAAACAACCGCATCAATTTTGCAGTGGACTGGTACAAGCGTAATAACTACGATTTGATAGGTATCATCGCTACGCAAGGCGTAGGCGGTACTATCTATAAATATGCCAATATCGCTTCCATGAAGTCGCATGGTGTTGAGTTCACGCTTTCTACCAAAAATGTAAAGTCGCAGTCGTTCTCATGGAATACGGACTTCATCTTCTCTTACGCGAAAAATGAAGTAACCGATTTGAAGTCACGTGCCAGCATGATGGAACTTGTATCAGGAAACGGTTTTGCCATGCAAGGATATCCTGTACGCGGCTTATTCTCCATTCCATTTGCAGGATTGGATAAGAACGGTATTCCTCAATATTTGATTAATGGAGAAGTTACCAGTACGAATATTGACTTCCAGACACGCGAAAATTTGGATTATTTGAAGTACGAAGGTCCTACCGATCCGACTATAACGGGTAGTTTAGGTAATATCTTTACCTATAAAGGGTTTAAGCTGAATGTCTTTATGACATATTCATTCGGTAATGTAGTCCGCATGAATCCTTGTTTCAGCTACCAGTATTCGGATTTGTCTTCTATGCCTCGTGAGTTTAAGAACCGCTGGACAGTACCGGGTGATGAGGCTCGTACAAATATTCCGGCTATCATCTCCAAACGGCAGTATTATGAAAACCAGAATTTGGTGTATGCTTACAATGCTTACAATTATTCAACAGAGCGTATCGCCAAAGGTGATTTCATTCGTATGAAGGAGATTTCTCTTGCCTATGAATTCCCAAAAGCCTGGATAGAACCGGCCAAGATATCCAACCTGTCACTGAAGTTGCAGGCTACCAACCTTTTCCTCATTTATGCGGATAAGAAGTTGAACGGACAGGACCCGGAATTCTTTAATACCGGTGGTGTTGCCGCTCCGGTACCTCGCCAATTTACATTGACGCTTAGAGTAGGTTTTTAATTCATAATAAAAACAGAAAAGATGAAACATAAACATTTATATATAACAGCATTCTTTGCAACAGCTCTATTTGCTTCCTGTTCCGATTATCTGGATGAATTGCCGGATAATCGGACAGAACTGACTACCGAGGAAAGCGTAACCAGAATACTGGTTTCTGCCTATCCTACAACTACAAGTTGCGAAATTGGTGAGTTGCATAGTGATAATATTGATGAAAACAGTAATTTATACACCTACCTTTTCCGCTTGAACGAACACATGTATCATTGGCGGCAAACCACTGAAGAAGATCAGGATTCACCGCATGCTTTGTGGATTGACTGCTATAATTCTATAGCATCGGCGAACCAGGCGTTAAAGGCTATTGAGCGTATGGATAATCCGGAAAGTCTGCAACCGCAAAAAGGGGAAGCGTTGCTTTGCCGTGCATACAATCATTTTCTGCTCGCGACGATTTTCTGTAAGGCATATACCTCTACTCATGCAGAACAGGATTTAGGTATTCCGTATATGGATGAGTTAGAAACTACGGTAAATCCGAGTTACGATAGAGGCACACTTGCCACAACCTATCAACGGATTGCCGCAGATATTGAAGAAGGATTGCCACTGATAGACGATAATATTTACAGCAAGGCGAAATACCATTTCAACAAGAAGGCGGCGTACGCTTTTGCAGCTCGTTTTTATCTTTATTATATGCAATCGGACTTTTCTAATTGCCGGAAAGTGATAGAATATGCCGACCGTGTATTAGGTAGTAATGCGGCTGAAAGCTTGCGTAATTGGAAAGCGCTTGGAATGCTTTCTTCCAATCGTTCAGTACAGCCTAATGAGTATGTAAATGCTGATAATCAAGCTAATTTATTGTTGATTTCCGCTGATTCATATTGGCCGCTGGTTGCTGATCCGGGATATGCTCCATGCGAAAAATATTGTAGTAATGATATTACGGCTGCCGAGACTTGTAAGTCTACCGGACCATGGGGCTCACAAACTAATTACTGGCAAGAACCTTTTGCACCGGGTGGCTCTATTAAGAATGGTTTCCGCCGATTGGCTTTGTATCAGGAATATTCAACGTCGGGTGATAGTTATACGGGGCATATGGTATTGCCGGCATTTACAACTGACGAAACTTTACTTTGCCGGGCGGAAGCATACACTTTACTGAAACAGTATGACAAAGCGGCCGCAGATATTGATGCATGGCAGAAAGCTTTTACAAAAAATACGACCACCCTTACAAAAGAATCGATTAATAGCTTCTATGCGGCATTAAGTTATTATACCCCGGAGAATACGGCTAATCCTTCTGTCAAAAAAGAACTCCATCCGGCTTTTACGTTGGAACAAGGAATGCAAGAGAATTTGATTCATTGTATTCTGCATGCGCGCCGTATTCTGACATTGGAGGAAGGATTGCGTTGGCAGGATATAAAACGTTATGGCATTGTTATTTATCGTCGTTATTTTGAAGGAAGTACATTGGTACGTATCACTGATACAATGGGAGTAGACGATCCTCGTCGGGCTGTTCAATTGCCTTCCAATGTCATAACGGCAGGAATGGAACCTAATCCAAGAAATGATTAAAAACAAAAAGAGAGATATGAAAAGATATATTGTATATAGTTTATTGGTACTGACTGTATCCCTGCTGTTTGCTTCCTGTAATCAAGATACGGATATTGATTATAATAATAGCATCTTTACGGAAGAAAACGAACCGGAAGAAAGTGCTTTTGACAAATGGGTGATAAGTAATTACACGAATCCGTATAACATTTTGCTGAAGTATCGCATGGAGGATAAAGAGAGCGATATGACTCACGTATTGGTTCCGGCTACTTATGAAAAATCAGTGGTGTTAGCCAAGATTGTTAAACATGTTTGGTTGGAGGCTTATGATGAAACCACCGGTAATCCGAACTTTCTACGGCATTATGTCCCTAAAATCTTACATTTTATTGGTTCTCCGGCTTATGAAGATAATGGAACAATGGTAGTTGGTACGGCAGAAGGCGGTATGAAGATTACCTTATATAATGTAAACGATATCGATCCGGAAAATATCGATGTTAATATGCTGAATGAATACTATTTCCAAACTATGCATCATGAGTTTGCGCATATTTTGCATCAAACCAAGAACTTCGATCCTTCCTTTGAACGAATTACGGAGAATAGCTATGTTGGCTCCGACTGGTATATCAAGACAGACCCGGTAACAGGGGTTAGCACTTCACGTAGTGATTCGGATGCTTGGAAAGAAGGGTTTGTTACAGCTTACGCGATGAGCGAACCTCGCGAAGATTTTGTAGAAAATATTGCAATGTATGTAGTCAATACGGAGGCATATTGGAATAATATGCTTGCTAATGCAGGTGATACGGGAAGGGCGCTGATTGAACGTAAGTTCGACATTGTCTACGATTATATGCTGCAGACTTGGGGTATTGATTTGGATCGTTTACGTCAGGTTGTGCTTCGCCGTCAGGGTGAAATTGCTAATGGTGAACTTGATTTAAGTGTAATCAAATAAAAAGAATGAGATATGAAGAATAAGATTACTAAATATATATTGTTAGCTTTTACCTGCTTGGGCTTGCAAGCATGCCTTTTCCAAGAAGACGATATCTTTGAGAAGTCTTCTGCCAACCGGGCTTCTGAAAATGTAGCCGAATTGCAAGAGCTGCTGGTAAATGTTCCTAATGGTTGGAAAATGGAGTATTATCCGGGTACGGACTATTCTATGGGTGGAATTACTTTATTATGCCGTTTTGATGGCAATAATGTAACGGTAATGTCCGAAGTCGGTTCTGCCAAAACAGCATCAGGGAAGGAGGCTTCTTCACTTTATAAAATCACCTCTGAAGAAAGTACAGTCTTGACTTTCGATAGTTTCAATGAATTCGTTCATTGTTTCTCGGAGCCGGTAATGGGCATGAATACTAATTTGGAAGGTGATTATGAATTTGTCTATATGGGGCAAGAAGACAATAAAGTCTTTTTGCAAGGCCGTCGATATCATAATACTATGGTAATGACCCCACTTACTCAAGGAATCAGTTGGAAAGATTATATTAATCAGTTGAATCTGATAGAGAGAGAGGCATTCTTAAAAACTTATTCCCTTATGGTTGGGGGGCAGAAAATAGGAAATGCGGTTCGTACATCCCATCTTTTTTCTTTAACCGTCGATGGGCAGACCAGTAATGTTGCTCCTTTCATCTATACTCCGGAAGGAATTCGTTTTAAAGATGCGATAAGCCTTCAAGGGAAAAACGCGCAGAACTTTGTATGGAACAAAGCGGATATGACATTTACTTGTTCGGACGAAGGAGCTACAGATGTTGTTTTGAAGGCATTTTATCCTCAGAATTATACATCTTATGAAGACTATTTGGGTTTCTATTATATGTTTTATAAAGAATATGACCAATATAACGAAGCAGAAGATAAAGTTGATTTTAAACCGGGATATACGGTTGTTGAGCTGCGGCAAAAAGTGGAAGGTGAGAGCTTTATGCTGGTAAGCAGTAAGTTGGAAGCAGAAGCGGCCGATATTGTTGTAACTTATGACAAGGCTACAGGCCGACTGATAATAAAACCTCAGGATGTAACGGTTATGGGTTATCCGGGGGCTTTGGTCATAGGGTTTGAACAAGGTTTTCTACCTGCTCATTACGGACTTGATCTTGGAAATTTAGCGCCTCTTACAGAAATGGAGATGGGGTTGGTAGGTATTCCTGAAGGCTCTGGGGATGACTTGACACTTTCTTTTGTGGAGTATGGTAATGTATTCTCTTCAATGACTGGTGAAACTGCTACTTCTTTGATATTCACAGCTTACGACAATGAGAATTTCTCTACCAATAGTTATTTGGGCTTAATTGAATGGTACGATTCGATACAATTGCAAAAGTATTAATGTGAAGAATAGTCTGATTATGAAAAAAGTAATAAACATAATTTTGATAGTATGCTGTGTCTTGATAGCAGGATGTAGCGATGATGATAATGCGTCATCTACTTTAAAGATAGTAAAAGCGGATGTTAATATAAAAGCTGCCGGTGGAGATGCGACTATTGAATTGCAATCGGTGCTTCCGGTAGAGGTTACTGTTGATGCAGAATGGTGTAAAATAGCTGAACAGACGACAAGCCTGGTGAAATTTTCGGTAGAAGCTAACACTGATTTTCCGGGACGTTCTGCTCTAATTACGATTTCTGATGGTATGGAAAAGCAGACATTGACACTTGTGCAAGAAGGTGCCGTATTTATTTATAATGAGTCGGAGCAAGTACAACGTGTCGATAATGAAGGAGCTTCATTACCTGTTGAAGTGTATGGCTCTTTCCCTTGTGAAGTAACTATATCGGAGGCTGACAGGAGCTGGCTGTCCTATGTACCGGCAGAAGATGGTAAGGGGGGCTCTTTTGTTGTTGCAAAAAATACAACGGGAGCTATGCGTGGTAGTATTGTTGAAGTGACTTGTGGAGAACGTACTTATAGTTATGCTATTATGCAATATGATGTAGTCGATTTGTTGGGAATTTATCAGGGACAATACATCTCTTTATTAGACCAACAGACTTATGGCCTGTCCAATGTTGTGATTTCAGGACCGGATGCTTCCGGTGTTTATACTATCGATGGATTGCTTGAAGGTGAAACCGGTTGTGCAATAAAAGCGACTTATGAAAATAATATGTTTTCTATCAGTGCGGGGCAAAAACTGAAAGCATACGATGAGGTTCCCACATTTGATATTCATTTCGGTTTAATGAATCTGAGCGCCCGTTCTTATTGGAGTTCTGAATATACGGTAGGACTGGTTCCTGTATTTGTAGAGGGTGCCGGTATCGGGCTTTCATTTGAAGATAACGGTGGTATGCCGAATACATTTGCAGGTTTGTCTTTCTCTCTATTTAGGGGTGAGACGTATTACGATGATTATGAGATACTGCTAAGATGCTTACTGTATAGACCGAATTAGTAATAACCACAATAAAATTGTTATGAGTATGAAAAAGAGTTTATTCTTATGCGGTGCACTATTTGCGCTGACAGCATTTGTCGGTTGTAGTGATGACGATGACCCTAAAGTAGAGGCGCCGACTTTAAAATTGTCGACTAATGTGGTAACTGTTTCTGCGGATGGAACAGGAGCTGTAGTTGAGGTAACGACTAATCAGACATCTTGGAAAGCTTCACGTCCGGAAGCGGATGTATGGTGTGTCTTGAAGCAAGAAGATAATAAATTGTCAGTCAGTGCTACTGCCAATGAAACACTTACGGCGCGTACTACCAAAGTAACAGTCATTGCAGGTACAGGTTCTGATGCTAAGACTGAAGAAATAACAGTTACCCAGTCTGCTGCTAATGCCTATTTGACTGTCGAAGGTTTGGAAGCCGATGTCCCTGTCAGATTGGATGCTGCAGGTACGGTAATTGAATTTACTATTAACACAAATGCTGCGACATGGAGTGCTACTCGTCCTGAAACAGATATATGGTGTACTTTGACTCAGGACGGTAATAAACTTAAAATTCAAGCTGAGGCTTATACGGAAGATGCGGAACGCACTACGAAAATTACAATTAGTGGAGGAGCGGAGCCGGTATCCTTTGATGTAGTTCAGAAAGGTGAAGTTCCTGCTGCACCGATATACGCTATAACTATACCTACTGACTTTAGTAAGAGTTATGTTCAGAAAGTGATGGTGAATGGGGTGAAGGTAGCAGAAATCTGTAAAGAATATATTCGTACAGCTGATGAATCAGTTGATGCGCAAATGATAATTGCTTATCCTGTCATAAACGGACAAACAGATTTAACTAAAGGTTTAGTTATAGAGAATGGTGGGAATGTAGTTTGGAATTTGGATGACAATACATGTGCTTATATAGCCGGTGAAGCAACAGAAGCTTTGACTACAGTGTATTTAGAAGAGGGAAATTGGCTGACTACGGTTGAAAATACTACTGTTGAAACGGCGATAGAAGCAGAATTATTAGTTGATACTCGTCCTGGTGACACAAAATGGAGTTATAAGATAACAAAGATAGGTACACAATATTGGATGGCTGAAAATTTAAAAGCAAGAAGTTATTTGGATGGGACGGCTATTCCAAGATTGGGTGACAGCGAATGGATGAGTACAGAAAGTGGTGCCTATCGTTATCCATATTCTAATGAAGAGATTTTCCTTACTAATGGTGCTTTTTATAATGGATATACTATGTATGAAAAGAAAGGATTGGCACCGGAAGGTTGGATTGTACCATCTGACGTTGAATGGGAAAAGTTGGTTACATATGTAGGACCGACAAATACGAGTGGTAAGAAATTTAGGTCATCAGCAAATGGTGCTTGGAACACAGGAGATCATACAAATGTGACGGGCTTTAGTGCTATTGGGGCAGGATATTATGGCGGTACAGCTACGGGTGATGCGGATGATGGTAAAAGAACTTATTGGTGGAGTACTACTAAAGGAACAGATCCTATGGTTGATAGAGGAAAAGAGTCTCCCAAGGCATATCCACTTGCAACAGGAGGACCGGGGTTGATGAATGATCCATTTGATATGCAAACATGGGTGAAAAGCTATGAATTTGGATTTTCAATTCGTTGTGTTAAGCAAGGTGTTTCTATTGTAAAATAGAGAAAATAAGTTTTCTGTCAGAGGTATTATTCTCTGACAGAGAATACCATTTGATAATAAAACTGACAAATCATAACAATAATATATATAATACCCATGAAGAAATATTTGTGGATTTTAATACCGGTTTTCCTATTGTTTGTTTCAGGATGCTCTGATGAAGAAACACAACAAATCAGTTGTGCTATTCAAGTACCATCCGATGGAGAAACAATCCAGGTAAGAGCCGGTGAAAAGTTATTTATTAGGGGATATGGAAAGGCCGATCATGGTCAAATTGTATCTGCAGAACTGAAAGTAGCGGGTTCGGTGATACCGGATGTTACTACAGTACCTTTTTATTATGGTTATTCGTTGCCGGAAGACCAAGCTGCAGGTGAATTGAAAGTAGAATTGACTGTACAAGGAGAGACTGGAGTAACTGCCTCTACTTCGTCTACTGTTATATTAGCTATTGACCTCGGACCTCAACCACCTAAAGTTGGCACAATGACGGATAGTCGTGATGGTATCGTTTATAAGACGGTACAATTAGGAAATCAGCTTTGGATGGCTGAAAATCTTCGGTATCTGCCGCAACAAGATTATGATGTATCATCCACCGATCCTAAATATTATGTAATGTTGGATTATGATGCAACAACAGAATTAGGACAAGGATTTTTGGATGCTTACGGTGCTTATTATAATGTACCTGCTGCTTTACAAGGTCATGCTTTACAAAGCATGGAGTCTACACAGAAGATACAAGGTGTGTGTCCGGAGGGATGGCATATACCTTCAATAACAGAATGGCGTAATTTAGCTCAATATGTCGTAGATGCAAAAATGGCGGCTTCAATTAATGGTGTTGTCGATGAGACAGCTGTGGGTAAAGCTTTAGCTTCTACAACAATGTGGAAACTGCCTTTTGATACGGAAGATGCACCTTTGCCTACTTGGATTGGAGAAGCTATGGAAGAAAATAATGCAACACAGTTCAATGGAATACCTACAGGCTTTAGAGCGTGTGCAGGAGAAGAAGCATGGATGGATTTGACATATAGTGCAGGCTGGTGGAGTTCAACGGCAGGAGTTGCTATGTCTGATTTTGCTATGCCGGTTCGAATGTGGGCTACCGATGGTGTATTGGGTACATCTTCTGAATTTAATCCGGGAGTGGGGCTTCCTGTCCGTTGTTTGAAAGATTGATAGTAGATTATTTATTATTCATAAAAAAGTTAGCAACATGAAAAAGTATGCATTTTTATTAGTAGCCCTTTTTACTTTATGGGCTTGTAGCGACGACGACACTACACCGCAACAAGAAGTAACTTGTTCGATTACAGCTCCGGCTGAAGGTACTATTATTGATTTAGCAACAGTCACCTCAATGACTATTAAGGGCGAAGGCGCTGTTAATGTAGGGGAAATAGAGAGCGTAACTCTGAAAGTAAACGGTAAATCGGTTTCTGAGGTGACAAAAGTGCCGTTTTCTTATGATTATACTTTTGCAGCTGATCAAGCCATCGGTGATATGAAGATTGAACTGACCGTTAAAGGAGATGCGGGTAAAGAAAAGACGGCGACAGCAAATGTTACATTGAAGAAAACAGAATCTGGTACTGATCCTGAACCGGAGCCAGATCCTGAACCGGAACAAGAAGTTACTTGTGAAATTACTACTCCAACCTCAGGTGAGACATTTGATTTAGCTACTGTTACGGAATTAAATATAACAGGAAAAGCAGCTGTAAATGTAGGCACTGTGGAAACTTTTATTCTAAAAGTAGGTGGGGTGGAAATTGCTCCTGCTCCTACTCTGGCTGAGGATGGTACATTTTCTCATACTTATGCACTGACAGACCAGCTTACCGGTGAACTGTCAATCGAATTGGCGGTTAAAGGTGATAAAACTGCAACTGTAAAAATAGCATCAGTAGCCGTTACATTAACGAGAACAGTAGCTCCACCGATAGCAGAAACATTTACAGATGAACGTGATGGACATGTTTATAAATATGTTACAATTGGAACACAAAGTTGGATGGCAGAGAATCTTGCTTATTTGCCTGTAATCAATGTTCCTAAAACAGCAGTGCCTATTTGTGATGAAGATCCATTATATTTTGTATTGAATTATGAAGGTACTGATCTAGCTGCTGCCAAACAAACAGAAGAATATAATAAATATGGTGTTTTATATAATTGGTATGCTGCAATGGGGCAGAAATCTGCTACAGGTGCAAGTGCAGATGCTATCCCAAGTGGTGTACGAGGCGCATGTCCGGCGGGATGGCATTTACCTAGTAAAGCAGAATGGAAAGTTTTGGAAGAATTTGTTGCAGCAGAATTACCAGGAGTTGATGGAAATGGTTGGTATGATGAGTTTGATACTTTTTCATGGATTTATGAATCTGGCTTGAAAAATGTTTGGGGAGCATTGGCTGGTAAAGAAGGCTGGGGTGTAACATCTATGGGAGATGAAAATCCGGATTTAAAGAAAGGGCCGCAAGATACTTATGGACTGAATCTTATACCTTCTGGTTCTTCTTCTAGAATGGAAGATCTCTATGGAAATTGGTGGAATATTACTACTTCAAGTACTAGTTTTTGGACAACAGATGTACAAAGCTCTGGAAATGGGTATGTACAATATGATAATATGAGTTATAGACCTACATACTCTAAATTTGGTACTAATCCTGTAATAGGTTACTCAGTTCGTTGTGTAAAAGATTAAAATAAAAAAGTATATATCATCTGTAAGTTTGTGAAAACGAATATTTGATATTTTAATTCTCTCTAACAAGTATAAGACCGTTACTAAGTATTTTCTAGTAGCGGTCTTTTTATGTTATCCCATAATCATAAGGGATAGTATTCCTCTCTGTTTATTCATCTGTCTGAAACAAGCTTAATGTGTTAGTTCTCAGTGTGGAACTTTTTGTTTCAGCGGTAAAAACAAAAAGTTCCAAGCGGGGAAACGAAAAGTTTCATGCCGGTAAACGATTAGTTCCAACGGTTGAAACTTTCTGTTCCATTGAGGAAAACTTTTAGTTTCAACCTGTGAATAACCTTATCGTTTATTCCTTTATCTTAGCAAGTATGTACAGAAAAGCCCGTATCAGCACGCTTGTGTCGGAAAAAATAACACTTCTTTAGGAAATATGAAGAATAACCATTACTTTTGTTGCAAATAGTTAGTCTTGAATAATTAATAAGAGCGAATAATTAATACGAGCGAGATATGAAAGAACTGGATTGGGCTAATCTGCCGTTCGGCTATATGAAGACAGATTACAATGTGAGAATTTACTATCGTAACGAACAGTGGGGCGCATTGGAAGTATGTAGCGAGGAAACTATTCCTATGCACATGGCTGCTACTTGTCTGCACTATGGTCAGGAAGCATTTGAAGGCTTGAAAGCATTCCGTGGCAAAGACGGTAAAGTGCGTATTTTCCGTTTGGAAGAAAATGCGGCGCGTTTGCAGTCTACATGTCGTGGTATCTTGATGCCTGAGTTGCCGACAGAACGTTTTAAAGAAGCTATTCTTAAAGTCGTGAAGCTGAATGAACGCTTTATTCCGCCTTACGAATCGGGAGCTTCCCTGTATATCCGTCCGTTACTGATTGGTACGGGAGCGCAGGTTGGCGTGCATCCGGCAAATGAATATCTGTTTGTTGTATTCGTAACACCGGTAGGGCCTTATTTCAAGGGCGGGTTCTCAACCAATCCGTACGTTATTATCCGTGAGTTCGACCGTGCTGCGCCTCTGGGCACAGGTATCTATAAGGTAGGCGGTAATTACGCGGCCAGCTTGCGTGCCAATAAGAAAGCGCACGATTTAGGCTATGCTTGCGAGTTCTATCTGGACGCCAAAGAAAAGAAATACATCGACGAATGCGGTGCGGCCAATTTCTTTGGTATCAAAGACAATACATATATCACTCCGAAGTCCACTTCTATCCTTCCGTCCATCACCAACAAGAGCTTGATGCAGTTGGCTGAGGATATGGGTATGAAAGTAGAACGTCGTCCGGTTCCGGAAGAAGAACTGCTGACTTTCGAGGAAGCGGGCGCTTGCGGTACGGCTGCGGTTATCAGTCCGATTGAACGCATTGACGATGTAGAAAACGGTAAGTCGTACGTGATTGCCAAAGATGGAAAACCAGGACCTGTGTGTACGAAGTTGTACAATAAGTTGCGTGCTATTCAATACGGTGACGAGCCCGATACACATGGTTGGGTAACTATCGTAGAATAACGCATGAGTATAAAGATTACAACCCTTGTCGAGAATTCGGTTTACGGCAAAGGATTACAGGGAGAGCATGGGCTTTCCCTGCTTGTTGATACGGGTGGGCATCGTCTGCTGTTTGATACCGGGGCATCCGACCTTTTTATACGTAATGCCCGGATGCTCGGGATTGATTTGAAGGATGTGGATTTCTTGGTACTGTCGCATGGACATCGTGACCATACAGGCGGTCTGCATCACTTTCTTCAGGTGAATCAAAAGGCTGAAGTAGTCTGTAAGAAAGAGCTTTTTATTCCGAAGTTCAAGGAAGAGCGTGAAAACGGCGTGATGCATCCTGACGCTTTGGATAGCACCCGTTTCCGTTTTGTGGATGAAGTCACCGAATTGTGTCCCGGCGTATTTGTTTTTCCCCGGTTGGCTATTGCGGATGAAGAAGATACGCATTTTGAACACTTCTTCACTTTGGCGGGAGGGAACAAACAGGCTGATACTTTTACGGATGAATTGGCATTGGTACTGAAACAAGGTGATGAAGTGTCTGTTTTGAGTGCCTGCTCGCATCGGGGAATTACGAATATCATCCGCGTAGTGCAGGAACATTTTCCGCAGACCTCGTTGAAACTGGTATTGGGTGGTTTTCATATCCGCAATACTGCAAAAGAGAAATTTGATGTGATAGCCCGTTTCTTTGAAAACCATTTGCCTCAAAGGCTGGGAGTTTGTCATTGTACGGGCATTGATAAATACGCATTGTTTCATCAATGCTTTGGCGACCGGGCTTTTTATAACTATACCGGTCGGGTAGAAATACTTTAATACATACGAATGGGAAAGAATAAGTTAGAGAAGTTTGCCGATATGGCGAGTTATCCGCATGTTTTTGAATATCCGTACTCGGCAGTGGACAACGTTCCGTTTGACATGAAGGGAAACTGGCACCGACAGTTTTTCAAAAACGACAATCCGATTGTACTGGAACTGGGTTGCGGTCGTGGAGAATACACAGTAGGACTGGGACGTATGTTCCCCGACAAAAATTTCATCGGCGTGGATATAAAAGGGGCGCGTATGTGGACGGGAGCTACCGAATCTTTGGAATCGGGTATGAAGAACGTCGCCTTCCTGCGTACCAACATTGAAATCATAGACCGCTTCTTCGCACCGGGTGAAGTGAGCGAGATATGGCTTACATTCTCAGACCCGCAGATGAAAAAAGCGACCAAGCGCCTTACATCCACTTATTTTATGGAACGCTACCGTAAGTTTCTGAAAGACGGCGGCACTATCCATGTCAAGACCGACAGCAACTTCATGTTCACCTATACCAAATATATGATAGAGAAGAACGGACTTCCTGTTGAGTTTGTCACCGACGACCTCTATCATTCCGGTTTGGTGGATGATATTCTCGGCATTCGCACCTATTATGAACAACAGTGGCTCGACCGCGGTTTAACCATAAAATACGTCAAGTTCAGGCTTCCCCGATGTGGCGGACTGCAAGAACCCGATGTCGAAATAGAGTTGGACGAGTACCGCAGCTACAATCGCAGCAAACGCAGCGGTCTCCAAACCGGTAAATAAACAGTGGCTATCAAATAGTAAACAGTAAATAGTAAAATAGTAAATAACATGACTCTTTATCCTAAATTGATTTTGGATGCACTGGCAACGGTGCGTTATCCCGGCAACAAGAAGAATCTCGTTGAGGCCGAAATGGTTGCCGACAATTTGCGTATTGATGGGATGAAAGTTAGTTTCTCACTGATTTTTGAGAAACCGACCGATCCTTTTATGAAGTCAATGGTAAAGGCTGCCGAAACAGCAATACATACCTATGTCTCACCGGAAGTGGAAGTGACGATTACCACGGAAAGCCGTCAGGCTGCACGGCCGGAAGTTGGTAAATTGCTGCCGCAGGTAAAAAATATAATCGGTGTGTCTTCCGGTAAGGGCGGTGTAGGCAAGTCGACCGTATCGGCCAACCTGGCGGTTTCTTTGGCTAAGCTGGGCTATAAAGTAGGTTTGTTGGATGCCGATATCTTCGGACCGTCCATGCCCAAGATGTTCCAGGTGGAAGATGCCCGTCCGTATGCGGAGAATATCGGCGGACGTGACTTGATTGTGCCTATTGAAAAATACGGTATCAAACTGCTGTCCATCGGTTTCTTTGTAGATCCCGACCAGGCTACTCTGTGGCGTGGCGGTATGGCAAGCAATGCTTTGAAACAGTTGATTGCCGATGCCGACTGGGGCGAATTGGATTATTTCCTGATAGACCTTCCGCCCGGAACCAGTGATATTCACCTTACCGTAGTGCAGACGCTTGCCATGACCGGGGCTGTTGTTGTCAGCACGCCGCAAGCCGTGGCTTTGGCAGATGCCCGTAAGGGTATCAATATGTTTACGAATGATAAGGTGAACGTGCCTATCCTCGGTTTGGTAGAAAATATGGCTTGGTTTACTCCTGCCGAACTTCCGGAGAATAAGTATTACATTTTCGGCAAAGAGGGAGCCAAGAGTCTCGCAGAGGAAATGAATGTTCCTTTATTGGGGCAGATTCCTATCGTGCAAAGCATCTGTGAGAGTGGTGACAAGGGAACTCCTGTCGCTTTGGATGAAAATACGGTGACAGGACGCGCTTTCTTGCAACTGGCTGCCGCTGTGGTACGTCAGGTAGACCGCCGGAATATGGAAATGGCGCCCACCAAGATTGTAGAGACACATAAATAGAAAGATACCCGTATTATTTACTTTAAATTTGAGAAGCATGAAAAGTTTAAAGGTATTATTGTTGGGCATGTGCGTCGCATTGTGCGCATGTTCATCGCAGACATCCACTGTGCAGACAAACGACAAGGGAACTCAATGGCAATGGGAAAACGGAACGATTATTGTTGAAACTCCCCAACGTCCGGCAGACCAGAAAAGCGTGATAGGATTGGCGCTTCCTAAAATGGAAGTGGTGCGTGTGGGATTTGTAGGTCTGGGAATGCGTGGTCCCGGGGCGGTAGAGCGTTTTACCCATATTCCCGGAACGCAAGTAGTGGCGCTTTGCGATTACGAACAGGAGCGTGCGGAGAAGTGCCAGAAATATTTAGAGCAGGCTTCTATGCCGAAAGCTGCCGTATATTCCGGCGAAAAGGGATACGAGGAACTTTGCAAGCGCGATGATATCGATTTGGTTTATATCGCTACCGACTGGTTGCATCATTTTCCCGTAGCCATGTGTGCTATGGAGAACGGGAAGAATGTGGCTATCGAAGTTCCTTCCGCAATGAATCTGAAAGAGTGCTGGGACTTGATTGACATGAGCGAAAAGACTCGCAAGCACTGTATGATTTTGGAGAACTGCTGTTACGACTGGTTTGAAATGAATACGCTGAACATGGCGCAGCACGGGGTGTTCGGTGAAGTGATTCGTGCGCAAGGCGCTTATATCCACAACCTGAGTCCGTTTTGGAACCATTATTGGAAAAATGGCGAGGGTGATAAGTTGGGCTGGCGTCTGGATTATAATATGAGGCATCGCGGTGACGTGTATGCCACTCATGGTCTTGGCCCTGTTGCACAGGCTCTTGATATCCACCGCGGTGATCGTATGCAAACGTTAGTCGCCATGGATACTAAATCGGTAGTAGGAAAGTCTTTGGTTGAGGCAAGAACCGACTCCGCTTGCAATAATTTCCGTAATGGCGATCACACCACGACACTGATTCGTACCGCTAACGGTAAAGTGATTGAAATACAGCATAATGTAATGACTCCCCAGCCATACAACCGTCTGTATCAACTGACCGGTTCAAAGGGATTTGCCAATAAATATCCCGTAGAAGGATATGCGCTTGATGCCGACCAACTGACCGCTTCGGGGGTAGAACCTAAAGTAGACGACTTGAATTCGCATGGTTTCTTACCGGAGGCGGAGATGGAAGCGCTTGTCGCTAAATACCAACATCCTATTTTAAAGAAATACGGTGACATGGCAAAAGAAGTTGGTGGTCATGGTGGCATGGATTTTATCATGGATAGCCGTCTGGTTTATTGCCTGCAAAACGGTCTGCCTTTGGATATGGATGTATACGATTTGGCGGAGTGGTGCTGTCTGGCGGAATTAGGTGAGCTTTCTATGGATAATAATTGTGCTCCGGTGGCGTTCCCCGACTTTACCCGTGGCGAGTGGAATGTTGTGAAAGGGTATAAGCACGCTTATGCAAGTCCTGAAGATGAAGCTGCCGCTATGGAAAAGGCAAAAGCGTTTACTGCCAAACTGAAAGAGCAGGGGGCTAAAGAATGGGCGCAGGCTGAGAAGAAATAATACTTTTCACTGGTAACAGGTGGTCTTTGGAACCCGGCCTGTCAGATGATAAAGAGGTGTATTACAAAACGAATGTTCCGATTAAGGTTGTTTTGTTTTGTAATACACCTCTTTATATATGTCCTTGTTTTAATCGGTCACTTTTAACAGTTCCTCTTTCATCTTTTCAACACCGGGAAAACCGGTTTGCTTGAATTTGATATCTCCCTTACGGTCGATAATCAAATAGGTAGGGACGCCTCTGATTCCGAAGCTTTTACTTAGATATTCCCATTGCGCGTTTGTCAGACGGTAGTGCTCTCCATGAATGTCGGGAATCATGTTTTCCCATGTCTTCTGTGGAGAAACTTCGCCTGTGATATACAGATAGACAATATCCTTATCTTTTAACTCTTCTTTCATGGGAGCCATTACTTTGTTCGCCATGCGGCAAGGACCGCACCAGGTTGCCCAGAAGTCTACTAAAAGTACCTTACCTTTGAATTTGCCGATAATGGAGGGAAATAAATCCTCATTACTTACTTCGCCTGCCTCGTTGATGGTAAAACCTGATTTTTTCTTATTGTTCTCGAGTAGCTGCAATAACTGTTCGTTGGCTTGTTGCAATGTGCGTTGATAAGCATCGGGCAGAGTGGTGATTTCAACTTTTTGGGTATCGGTCAGCGGAGTAAAGTCTTTTATACTCTGATAGAGCAATGTCGTGCGGGCGATATCGAAAAATACGCCTTTATCGGTCCCCAATCTCCGGGCGTAATCATTTTGGCGGCGTGCCGATACGTTGATTGCGTACAGGTAAGGTTGTACAAGAATAGCTTGTGGGATATTCAGATGTTTCAAGGTTTCGGTGGGAATATAATCTGCCGGTAAACTTTCGTCTAGTTTTTTGAAATAGGCTTCGGATTCATTTCTTTGCAGTTTTTTCTGTTGCAGAGCGGCCTGCGTCAACAGCCAAGGGGCTTGTGTCAATGTTTGGATTATATTCAATTCCTTTTCAAGAGAGAGTAGTTGTTTGGCACTTTGGCTGAGACTGGCATTGTCTATTTTCTGTTGAATATCTTTTGCTTTGTCAAGCATATAGGTTTTGTAGGCTGCTATATCCATGTTCCTAATCTCTTTTATTAGGGTCTGGTAATTAGTTATCATATCGGTGTTGATGCGGTTTCTATTCAACTCCTCGGATAAACTTGCCAGCGGCCCATTGATGTAGACGATTTCACCATAAGGCTTTTTGCTTTTGTGGAAAGTAGATTTTTTTCTGGATATTTCCCGCAAATTGATGTACAGTTCGCTGGTTTGTTCCGGCTCCACAAAAAAGTTTATATCTGTACCAAGAAGATTGATTGCGGCCGCTGTGGTTCCCATTACGGGGAAAGTGATATTAAAGCTTCCGTCTCGTTTGATTTCCGTTTTGATGGGGTCGGCATAACCTTTTGAGGGTTCCGACAGATATAGGGAGAGCTCTTTCATCATGCAGGGACGATAATCCAACAGCTTCCCTTTTACAGTCGTGTTACCATATTGCACAAGGGGAGCGGGGAGTGTGGCATTTTTATCTATCGGATGAGCTACGGCTTCCTGCGGTAACATTAACTTCGGCAGTTCTTTGCTTTTCAGTTGTATTCCCCAAATACTGAAAGCTCCTTCCACACCTTCCCCTTCTGTAAAGTCGATGGATGTAACTTTGGCTGGCAATGGCGGAAATACCAGTTGAAACTCTGCTTCACCGGATTCCGGCATCCAAAATTGCTTTCCGGGAGTGATGCCTATGCCGGAGCGTAATAAGTAAGTTTCTCCGTTATTGTCTTGCAGGTAACTTTCCGAGGCAATCCGTATCCAGTTTTTTGGACGGTATTTGGAGTAGATATGCAGTATAGTGGCTGTGTCGCTAAGTATTATTTTACTTACTTCGATGGAGGTCGTGTTACGTACGCAGAATGGCGGTTCTTCGATAACCCGGTTTTTGGCTTGGACGGTACAACCTACTATCAAGCCGACGATAAGTAATAGTGTTTGTCTCATAATATGTTGGTTTTTTATCAAAAATACGCATGTTTCGCAGAAGTGCAAGTATATGCGAGTTAATTGATGCAAAACGAAAGAAAATCGTATTTTTGCAAGAAACTTTGTATCTTTGGGAAATACTTAACATCATCTATAACATGAAAACAAAATCTTTTCTTTTGTGCCTTGTTTTGGCTGTATCCGCCAATGCACAAGTCGTCTATCACGACGCTTCCGCTTTTCCTCTGTTGGGAAAAGCTACCGAGACAACCCTTACACGTTACGAACGTTTGCCGGATTCTTTACAGAATATCTCCCGTAAGCCTTTATGGGAGTTAGGGCGCAACAGTGCCGGACTTGCTGTACGCTTTCGTTCTAATTCTACCCGGATTGCTGCCAAATGGGATGTATTGCTCGACAGGAATATGAATCACATGACCCCTACGGGTATTAAAGGACTTGATTTATATTGTCTGCAAGATGGAAAGTGGATGTTTGCCGGGAGCGGACGTCCGCAAGGAAAGGCGAATGAGGCGACGATGGTGAAAGATATGCTGCCGGAAGAACGTGAATATCTTTTGTACCTTTCTTTATATGATGGAGTGACTTCTCTTTCTATCGGTGTCGATTCGTTATCTCAAATTAGCGGGCCGGCAGTAGAATTACCGGTGCGTAAGAAGCCTGTCGTATTTTACGGGACAAGTATTCTGCAGGGAGGTTGCGCTTCCCGTCCGGGTATGGCGCATACCAATATTTTGGAGCGCTGGCTCAATCGGGAGTGTATTAATTTGGGATTTAGCGGTAATGCTTTATTGGATTTAGAGATAGCGCATGTGATAGCGGGTGTGGATGCTTCGGTATTTGTATTGGATTTTGTTCCGAATGCCAGTGTGGAGCAGATAAAGGAACGTACTGATAAGTTCTATTCTATTATCCGTAGCAAATATCCTGATACGCCCATACTCTTTGTGGAGAATCCTGTATTTACTCATTCCCGTTTTAATAGAACCGCTGCCAAGGAAGTGAAAGATAAGAACGAAACTTTGCATACTGTTTTTCAATCTCTCAAAAAGCGGGGAGAGAAGAATATCTATCTGCTTTCTTCCAAAGATATGATAGGGCATGATGGAGAAGCTACCGTAGACGGTGTTCATTTTACGGATTTAGGTTTTATGCGTTATGCGGAGATGTTGTATCCGGTGTTGAAGAAACATATAAAAACAGAGTAAAGGGAAGTAAATTGTAAAAGTAACTTCTCCCTGTCATTTAAAACGCAGTGAAGAATCCCTTTCTCTTATATGTATGGGAAGGAGATTCTTCACTGCGTTTTAAATGACAGGGAGAGATGTTTATCAAAGCTTAGTATTTCCCTGACATTCGTATATCAAGTTTCTCAGCCTTAAGCTTTCTTCTTGAAAAGTTCTTTCAAACAAATTGTCTTATTATTAATCAGCGGATGAGCCCAGAACCCGATGAATGTAATATAACCTACGAATACGAGGATAATCAACATACCGGTACGTAATGAAGTTGCATCCGCCAGCATACTGATAATCATCGGACCGCCGGCTCCGCCTACAATCGCCGAACACAGGATACCCGCAAACGAGCCATGATGTTGCGATGCCGAGTTCAGTGCCAGTGAGAATACGATGGAGTACATCATGGAAATGCTGAAACCGATAGCCGGGAAAGCAATGATAGATGCTTCCTTATTTCCAAAGAGCGCAGTCAGCAATAAGACGATAGTTAATCCGCCTGATATTTGGAGCAGCCGTTTACTGTCAATCAATTTCAACAGTACCATGCCTACCAAACATCCGGCAGTCATTAATCCCCAGAAATAACTTACAGCTTGCGCACCTTCTACCTGCGGGTTCACTCCGTGATATTGTTCGAGGAATGTACTCATAAAGATGGAAGTTCCCTGTTCCGTGCTGACGTAACAGAAAATACCGAGGAAGAACAACCATACGTATTTCTGCTTGAACAGTGCCAGATAAGAATCTTTTGAACCGCTCTTTTCATCTTCTTTCAACTCGATTTTCGGAAAGCGGGAAACGCTTACGGCAATCAGCATTACCAGCAATAGTAACGTAAATACCCAGTAAAGCGATACCCACGGCAAGTCGGGCGGGGTGATACCTGCCAAGAGGTCGATGAAGAAATTCCGGCCTTCCGTGTATATATCCGGATTGAGTTCGTGAATCAGGTATGTGTATACCAAAGGGCTGAGGAAAGAAGCGATACCGAATACGAATTGGGCTACCTCTGCCACGAACGCGTAGTTCTCTTCTCCGCCTACGACACGCTGTAACGGATTAATAACTGTCTGCAACATGGCCATACCCAAACCTATGATGAAAGAAGAAGCCAGCAGCACAGGGTATGTGTGCATGCAAGCAAACAACGTTGTTCCGATAAACGGCATCAGGAAGCCCAAGAACAATACCGGTTTCTCGCCGAAGCGGTCAATCATCAGTCCGGCAGGAATAGACATGATAGCATAGGCAATGAAGAAAGAAGTCGGGATGAATCCCGCCATTGCCAGGTCACTCAAATTGAAGTTATGAATAATGTCCGGAATGAGCGGTCCCAGGATATTAGTAATAAACGATATGGTAAACCAGAACGCCATGATTAGCGCCAGCATTCCTAAATTCTTTTTCATACTATTTTGTGTTTAATGAGAAGACCAGTGACGCGGCGCCGATACTTCCAGCTTTATTACCTAAAGATGCAGCCATGATTTGAGTATTCACGGCACAGTCGGCTATGGCATAACGATGTGCTTTTTCGCTGACTTTCCGGATATAGAAGTCGCCGGCTTCGGACAGTCCGCCACCTATTACGATGCGTTGCGGGCTGAAGATGTTGATGAATCCGGCGATGCCATGTCCCAGAAAGTCACAATGCTCGTCCAAGCACTCTGTCGCCAGTTCGTTTCCTTCTTTATAAAGGCGTACGATAAGCTCTCCGTTGATGTCTTCACCCGGGAATGAGACACCGGCTTCAGCGGCACGTTTGCTGAAACGGCGTACCAGTGCCGAAGTGGATGCATAATGCTCCAGGCATCCCACGGAACCGCATGCGCAAGGTTCACCATTAGCGATAAGGGGCACATGTCCCAGTTCGGTACCGCGGTTGGCAAAACCGTTGAACAGTTTACCGTCGATAACCACTGCGCCGCCGATACCGGTTCCTACGGTCAGGAACACGACATTCTTTGCACCTTGTCCGGCACCGTACATCGTTTCTCCCAACCCCATCAGGTTGGCGTCATTGCCCATCTGTACAGGCAGGCCGGTTTCCGCTTCAATGCGGTCGGCAAGATTCAGATTCTCCCAACCCTTGATGTTCTCGGCTCCACCCAATACTATGCGGTTCGTTTCGTCCACAATACCGGGAGTACCTATACCTATACCTTCTACCGCTACTCCGAGTTGCAGGGCCGAAGCCATCACCTCTTTGCAGGCGGTTACCAATTGACCGATTACCGCTTCCGCGGATACGTCGGCTTTTGACGGTAACTTCCCTTGAAAGTGAAATACGCCTTCATTATCAATAAGGGCGTATTTCACAGAAGTACCGCCAAGGTCAATTCCTATAGCGTATTTTTTCATAATTATCAAACTCTTTCAGCCCAGATAGGAGAACTCCAAGCCCATTGTCCGTCGCGCTGACGTACACGTACGTAGTAATAATCGGTGTCACGCTGAGGTTCTTTGTCTTCCATGTAGTGTTCTACGGTGAAGCAGCTTTCAGGCATGGCGCGGTTAAAGAGAATAGCTTCGCTCAACCAGCCGATCATGAAGTGAGAACGGGAACCTTCAAGCAGTTCGCCCAATGTGTGTTCGAACTTCTTGCCGTTGAAGTCTGCGGTAAGTATTCCGTCCTTCGGCATTTCCAGGTCGAGGATTACCGCCTGCATGGCTGCGGTGGTCGTATTCGGGTTCTTGCTGCTGTACAAATCCAGTTCCGTTTCTTTCTCGCCCACGGAGAGAATACGATTTACGTGTGTCTTGAACTCGTGTTCGCCCTCTTGGGGAGAAGTGAAGGCTGCGCCACGGAAGCAAGGAGTAACGCTTACGATACGGCCCTTGTTTACCGACAGCTTACCTTGCCAGTGTACGTACTTTTCTTCGCGGTTCCAACCGAAATCAACTTTTACTTTGCAACGGACGGTATCGCCTTCCGGTGCAACCGGAGTTAACGGGCCGTTCATGCGGGCCAATATCTGACCGTTTTTGACAATGTCTACATAATCGATGCAGCTTTCGCCGGTTACATTCAAGTAGATACGACGGCTGTTGCCACGGACAACATCACCCATGAAAGCGTCATTAAGACGGAAGTCGATTATTATTTTATCACCGGTGGCGGCGCATACGTGGCGGGTACGAAGAGCTTCCCAGATAGCGTCACGAGTCAATGACGGAGCCAGAACACCGATACGTCCGTCACCGTAGCTGCCCGGATAACCGGAGTGCTGGTCGGTAGAAGCCATGATACCGAATTTGTGGCCTTGATCCAGACCGTATTGGATAGTGCCTTCCCATTGGCGGGGACCCATATCGTGCAGATACGGATAATCGCCCTGGTCGCTTTCTGCCAAACCGTGGCGGGAATACATTTCGACGAACGGAGTAATATCTCCTTCGGTGAAGCATTTCCAGTTGTAGCCGCGATAACCGCCCTGATAACCCATGTGGTGCGGAGTGACGAATACTTTATGTCCTTTGGCTTTCTCTTTCCAGTCTTCGATGGAAGTACATTCCACAAGCGGTGCGTCCAAGTCATAGTTCAGCGCTACGTGGTCGCCATGCTCCATACTGTGTGCCTCGTATCCTACGAAAGTAAGGAATTCGCCTTCCTTATTGTATTCGTTGGTCATCTTTACATATTTCTCATAACCGCCTTCGCGCAAACGCTTGAAAGCTCCGGTATGATAGTCGATTACCCATTTCAGACGGGGATCGTTTGCACCCGGAATATCCGGCCACATAGCGTGGGGAGTTACGCTGACAAAGTCCAACTGGCCTTTGGCCGCTTCAAAAGCATCGCGCATATCGCCGTGTCCGTAAGTAATGTTACAGTGGTTATGTAAGTCACCCCAGAAAACTTTAAGGTTGCTTGCCGACGGCATAATTTTCTTTGCTTCTTTGCTTCCTGCTACGCAAGAGCCGAGCAGGCTTCCTGAAGCTGCCAGTCCGAGAAAAGACCAGCCTGTGTTTTTTAGAAAACTTCTTCTATCCATGATAATAAATTTAATGGTTTTATCTGTTTTTCATCAATCTTCTGTCACCCTTGAAAAGCTCGTTTACTTTTTCGTCGGGGTCATTGTCATTGTATTGCTTTTGAGTGTCTTGCAGCAGTTGCATCAGCTCTTTCTGTTTTTCAGCGTATTCCGGTTTACCGAACACATTGTTCATTTCGCGCGGATCGGCTTTCATATCATACATTTCCCATTCGTCGATGTCGTTATAGAAATGAATCAGTTTGAAGTCCTGTGTGCGAATACCGTAATGACGTTTCACCGAGTGCTCTGCGGGATACTCGTAATAATGATAGTAGGCAGCTTTACGCCAGTCTGCGGGAGTTTTGCCTTCATTCTCTAATACGGGTTTCATGGAAGTTCCCTGAATATCCGATGGAATTTCCACTCCGGCAAAGTCAAGGAAAGTAGGAGCGAAGTCCACATTCATACAGATTGCGTTACTTGTGCTGCCGGCTTTAATGGCTTTGGGGTAACGGATGATAAGCGGCATGCGCTGGCATTCCTCATACATGAAGCGTTTGTCGAACCAACCGTGCTCGCCGAGGAAGAATCCCTGGTCGGAAGTGTAGACAATGATTGTATTATCCAGCTCGCCAATCTTTTCAAGATAGTTCAAAAGGCGGCCGATATTTTCGTCTACCGACAGTACGGTAGACAGATAGTCGCGCATATATTGCTGATACTTCCAGCTGACTAACGCTTTACCTTTCAAGTTGCCCTTGCGATATTCGGCAATGCGTTGCGCATACACTGAATCCCATTTGTCCTGTACATCGGCAGGCATACGCTTGTACACGCTGTAAAGCCTGTTGGTGGTATCTTTCAGCATTTCTTCACGAGTCAGCAACTTCAAATCCCAGTCGTTGGTCAGGGTATGTTCGATGGACATATCCTGTTCGCGGGCGGCTCTGCCGCGTCCTTCATAATCGTCAAACAGATTGGCGGGTTCCGGGAATGTAGTATTGTTGAATATGCCCAGATGGCGTGGGGCCGGCATCCAGTTACGGTGCGGAGCTTTCTGATGATACATCATGCAGAACGGTTTGTTCTTGTCCCTGCCTTCGAGGAATTTGATAGCCTTATCTGTAATGATGTCCGTGGCATAACCTTTCTCTACGATATGTTTGCCATCTTCCCAGAAATCGGGATCGTAATAATCTCCCTGTTCGTGCTGGCCACTGAGAATACTCCAATGATCAAAACCTTGCGGTTCGCTGATAAGGTGCCATTTACCAATCATAGCCGTTTGATACCCGGCTTGCTGAAGCAGTTTCGGGAATGTTTGCTGGTCGCCGTTGAAGGTACTTGCATTATCCGTAAAACCGTTTTCGTGGCTGAACTTACCGGTAAGGACACATGCGCGTGACGGGCCTGAAAGAGCATTGACAGCGTAACAGTTATCCATGCGGATGCCCTCATTGGCTATACGGTCCATATTGGGAGTTTGCAGGAGGTTACCACCGTAACAAGACATGGCTTGTGTGGTATGGTCATCCGTCATCATGAAGATAATGTTCGGACGCTTGGGCTCTTCTTTTTTCTGGCTGGCGCAAGAAGCAAGACTTAATGTCGCTAACGGAAGAAGCAGGTTGGGGAGATTGTTTTTCATAATTGGATTGATTTGTTATAATCCTTTGGTAAATAAGTAAGTGTTGAAAATTAGTTTATACCAGATAGTATAAACTAATTTTCAGTATTATTATAATTTGTAATTTAGAGACTGTTTCTTACCGTTTACTTTCACCTCTACTTCCAGTCCGTTTTCATTGAATGCTTTGTTTTTGAACTTGGCAGATAATTTGGGGGCATCTGCACTGTTCTTAATCGGACAGATAACGGTAATGTAACGTACGGCATCTTCGCTGTCTTTCTTTGCGTTGAACGATACATTCATACGGTTGTAGCGTTTGCGGTAAGCGGTTGAACACCAACCCGGCTCTTTCTTCATAGTCATACCTTCGGGACCGAAGCATTGCAGTTTCATGTTGCTTCCTTCTTCAAACTGAGTAACGAAAGTCATGTCTTCGCGGCTGTTGGCGATTTTGCCTTTCGGCATCTGATAGTGCAGGTTGATAGAACCCTTTTGGCTTCCTACCATTTCGTCTACAATTACGAAGTAGCTGTTGTCTACGAAGAATACGGAACGACGGTGTTTCAAGTTTTTGTAGCTCGGGTTTTCGGTAACCAATATCTGTACATTACCTTCCGGCTGCCACAGTTTGGTTACAGATTCAGTCTGATCCAGATTCTTGTTGTTCAGAGTTACGGTGTTGTGTACGCAAGTCTGACGGTGCCAGTTACGTTGTTCCATTACTTCTCCTTCACCGGCGTATACATAAGAACCGGAATCGGGGAACAGGTTCTTACCGTTGAACCAGAGTTCGAAAGTACCGTTATCCGGTTGGCAGTGCCAGAAAGCTTTCGGGCCGGCCTTTACAACCATTTGTGTGGCATCCGTTCCCCAAGAGTTACGGAATACGAAGAAACCGGATTTCAAGAAACCTTTAGAGAGATATTCGGGCAATGCGCCTTCTTTACCATCGGTTGCCAGATACTTGATGAACTGGTTCTTCGGGAACATCTTGCTCCAGCTACGGTAGTTCTTCAGCATTTCTTTCTTATTGGTCAGCTTGGCATCGCTGAAACACGGGTTGGTGTAGTCAGGGAAAGAAATGTTGGCATAGAATACAATCATGTTTTCAATTGTATTCAGGTATTCTTGCGGGAACTCGTTGCGGAAACCGTTCAAGTCGGCAATGTTCAATGCTTTACAGAAGATATTGATAGCAGCGAGGTGATAGTGCGGGTCAAGCTCGAACTGTCCGCCGTCATTGTATACCTGTACATTGATTTCACGGTTCATGATGTCGATACCGCTCTTTCTCCAGGCAGCTGCTTCTTTGAATTCGGGGAAGAAAGCTCCGGCATAAATCATACGCTGTGCTTCGAACAGCAGGTGATTACCTTGCTTGGAATAATTACCCAATATATGTATGGCATGTTTGTGATAGTTTACCAGGAACTCAGTCAGGAACTCCGGTGTGAAAGAGGGAGACGGGAGGAACAACTGGAACTGTGAGGTCTGGTCTTGCAGACGGTTGCTCACTTCCAGCGGACGCCATGCGAAGCGTACATTCTCTGCGTCATCTTTCAGTTGGGTATTTCCTGTCAGTTCATATTCGTTCTTGTTTATCTTCACCAACGGGTTTTTCTTAATCCAGTCAATGTATTGCTTCGTCCATTCGGCGGCATATTTTTCGTCACCGCTTACACGATAAGCCTTACCCATGGGAGTAAACCATTTGTGGCGGTGCAACTGCCAGCGCAATTCGTTATCTTTCACCGGCCAGTATCTCCAGTCGATGTCTTCACCGTAATTGAATGACGGTTGATAACCTTTGTGAGCAAAGAATGTATGCTGTAGAGCATCGTCCGCCATTTTCTGGTCATCTTTGCTGATAGTCACTTTCTTAAGGTTGATGTCCGGAGTTTTCACGTTGGTACGTGCGCGGTAGTAGTCGAGTAATGCTTTGGCCGCATCGGCGTCTTTGCCTTCCTGATGCAAAGTCTTTACTTTCTCCAATCCGGGATAGTCCAGATTAAGGAGCGAGAATACCTCAGTCTTCAGTTCCTGGGCATTTGCTTTTCCAACGAAGCAAGCAAGAGCCAGCAGGACGATATATTTGAAAGTCTTATTCATAATGTTTGTCGATTTATAGTTCAGGTATTAGAGATTTTTATAGCTGATGCCTTTCAAATCCATGAAACGCTTCAAAGCTTCCATATAGTAGTAGTCCGCATAGTTCAGCGGAGTATCGATTTCCGAACCGTTAGGTAATGAACCGGTCGAGTGCATCAGGATGAATCCCTGGTTGTCGCCAACCTTTGCCAGATAAGCGTCGCTTGACAAGCTCTTCAAGATTTTCTCTGCGTAGTCCAGATATTTCTTTCCGTCGGGTACCATCGTACTCAGCTCTATCAGTGCGGAAGCGGTTACTGAAGCGGCAGATGCGTCACGCGGAGTTTCCTCGGTTACGGGAGCGTCATAGTCCCAGTAAGGAATGGCGTCGTCGGTCTTAACGCGATCCATAATCATGTCAGCCACTTTTACGGCGAAGTTCAGGAAAGTAGTGTCTTGTGTTTCGCGATAGCAAGCAGTATAGCCGTATACAGCCCATGCTTGTCCGCGTGCCCATGAAGAGTCGTCGTTCTTGCCTTGGAATGTTTGTTTCTTTTCTACCGTACCGTCGTTGTTGTAGCTGACTACGTGCCAGCAAGTATAGTCGGGGCGGAAGTGGTTGTTCATGGTAGTCATTGCGTGTCTGACGGCAATATCCTTATAAGAGTTGTTACCGGTTGCTTTGGCTACATTGAACAGGAGATCCAGGTTCATCATATTGTCGATGATAACGGGGAAGTTCCAGGTTCCGAAGTCCCATGAACGGATAGCTGAAATGGAGTCGTTGAAACGTCCGCACAAGTTGTCGGCGGTTTCTTTCATTACGGCTGCAATGGTATCGTTAGGAGCCAGACGCTCTGCATTACCATAGCTGCAATTTACCATGAAGCCCAAGTCGTGCGTACCGGTGTAGTAACGAACGGGGTTCAGCAGGTTAGTATATTGAATAGCCCATGTTTTCAGTGTATCGTTGCCCGTCAATTCGTAAGCATACCATAAAGAGCCCGGGTAGAAACCGCTAGTCCAGTCATAAACGCTGCATAGGCGGCGTTTTCCCAGTTGGTCGGCTGCGGGGTGCGCGCGTAAAGAATCTTTGAAGGTGTCTTCACCTCTTTCTAATTGGCGGCACAGGAAGTCCATGTCATAGCCTGTGCGAATAGAACGCGGCAACATATTAGTGGATGAGATTTCTTCTGCGGTTAATGTTAATTGTGCAGAAGCTACATCCAGGCCTTTTTTAATCCAACTGTAGTCTTCCTTAGGCTGTGTCTGGCATGATGCAAAAGTCAGCGCACCCAAAGCTAAGAGAACAAGGTTTTTTTTCATGTTATTCGTTTTTAATGTAATTGATTTTAGTAGGTTTTGTAACGAAAGCAAAGCTAACGGATTTTTTATAGTTTTTGTAGTAAGAATGTTGAAAAGGCAATTAATCCGCGTTCTTCGAATGTCACTTTTGTTGAAAAGAGTTTAGATAATCTCCAATATGCCTCGGGTAGGGGCATATTGGAGATATATTTAGGGTGATTGTTACCAACCCGGGTTCTGTTTGAACTGGGTACACAAGTCCATTTCGCGTTGCGGGATGGGCATTAGTTCGTGTTTTCCTTTTTCTGTGTAGTCATATACAACGTAATTAGCACTACTCCACCAGTTCTTTAATGCGTTATATGTATTTTGTACTGTTTCATAATACACACCCCAGCGTACTAAGTCGAGGCGTCGATGACCTTCGAATGCTAATTCGTAGGCACGTTCTTTATGAACGGCTTCACGGAAAGCTGTTTGATCCAATCCCTCCTTTAAGCTATAGTCTTTGTTGATTGTTCCATCTGCTTTTGTATAACCGCGTTTGCGAACTTTATTAATAGCAGCATAAGCCTCTGTGGTGGGGCCGCCTTTCCATTCGTTCAAGGCTTCTGCATATAGTAACAGTACATCTGCATAACGTAATACATACCAGTTTACAGTTGATTTATCATTGTTGATGAAAGGTATACTTTCCATGTATTTGTCAATATCCCATTTGGCCGGAGTATAAGTTTGTTTAGCTTTTTGAGACTTTTCAGGATCCAGGTCTTTACTTAACGCAGTAGCAGTATTGTCGTTGGGAATACTGGCTGCCAAGTAGTAATCATCCAAGTAAACAGCACCGGTTTTACTGTCGTTATGACCGTGCTTGTAGTTAGCTATAGATAAGTTCTGACGTCTGTCGGGACTTATGCCGGTGATTTCATCAGGCTTGGCTTCTTCTCTCCAATCAAGTACGAATGAATGAACAACCTGAACGTTGGCTGCAGTACTTCCGCTACGACCTGCATCGACTGTAGTTTTAACTCCGTTCCATTTTCCAATACGACCCACAGGATCACTATTTCCAGAATATGTAGGAGAGTAGAAAGATATTTCAATCAAACTTTCCGTTGGGTCCCAAATACCGTTACAAGTGTTTTTCCATAATTGTTCGTAGTCGTTCAGTAAATCATGTTTACCCGATTCTACTAAGATACGTGCAGTTTTTGCGGCAGCTTCCCACTTACTTGTATCTTGTATGGGGTATCCTGCCCAAGTGGCATACACTTTAGCGAGTAATCCCAATGCTGCTCCTTTTGAGAAACGATAATCGTTACTACTGCGGTAAGTATCATCTTTTGCATACGGCAGAATGTCGCAAGCGTATAACAAATCTTCTTCAATTAACTTATAGACATCTACAGGATCGGCCTGTACAAAGGTCGACGGATGTTGGTTGGACATAGCTGTACTCGTCATTAAAGGAATGTTTCCCCAGCGGCGGACTAATTCGAAGTAATACAATGCTCTTAGGGCTCTTGCTTCGGCAATGTAGATAGTCGCCAACTGTTTATCGGACTCGTTGTATGAATCCATTTTTACAGATATGCGTTCCAAAAAATCGTTTGCATTATAAATACCCGTATAGAGAGAAGCCCATGAAGTCTGCACTTCGGCTTGCGAAGCAGAATATGCATTGGTAGGCAAAATACGGAAATTCTCGGTAGTGCTTCCTTCTACTTGTGAGATATCAGTTCCCATAGAAAAGTAGATGGAGAGATGATAACCGTACATTCCTTCTTCTATCGTAGAGCGATATACACCGAGCAATACATCCTGTGCTTCTTTAGCATCATTTAGATATTTGTTTTTCTCTACTTCAGTACTACTTTCTTCTTCCAAAGAGCATGCAGCGGGAAGAAAGCATAAGGCTAAAATTCCTATATAGTATATAAACTTTTTCATATGTATATTATTTTATGAATTAGAATTGAAGGTCGATTCCCACAGTGAATACTCGGCTCTTAGGATAAGCACCCCAGTCCAGACCCGGCATCATCGGATTACTCAGACTGTTTACTTCCGGGTCATAACCGCTGTAGTTATTCAGACAGAACAAATTCTGACCGGTAACATATACACGGAGTCTGGAAGCGTGGAACTTGTTTGTCCATTTCTTTGGCAAGGTATATCCAAGTGTCACATTTTTCAGACGTAAGAATGAACCGTCTTCTACAAAACGTGAATATACATCGTTTGTGATATAGCCTCTGTAAGAAGGTACCAAATTAGATGCATTGGTAGGACTCCAGCGATCGGCTACTTCAGCAAGCATATTGCGACGTCCGCTACGGCTTTGTGTGGCATACAAACGGGTAGCATTATAGATGTCGTTGCCATAGTTGAACTGGAACATAAAGCTTAAATCGAATCCTTTGTATTCAAAAGTATTAGTGATACCACCAAACCATTTCGGCATGGCATTACCAATTACTGTACGGTCATTGGTCGTGATATCACCGTCACCGTCTTGGTCTTTATATTTTACAGCACCCGGAACAGCTCCGTTTTGTGCACCTTTCTCACCTGTATTATAACGTGTATTGTTAGTTATTCCTGGTTTCAATACTAAATTACCATTCGTATCGGTATAAAAATCATCGTACTGATAGATACCGTCAAATTCATAACCATAAATCAATCCCAGAGATTCGCCAACTTTAGCGATATAATCATAACCGGTGAAATTGCTATCGAAACCGGAACGTGCGTACATATGGCTTGCGCCGTCTGCCAATGCTTTCAACTCATTTCGGATAAATGAGATATTGAAATTGGTATTCCATGTGAACTCTTTAGTCTGTATATTAGTAGAGGTTATACTTAATTCGATACCCTTGTTTTGGATTTTACCGATATTCTGCCATTGCGAAGTGAAACCGGTGGCTTGTGCCAATGATTGTGCCAACAATAGATCTTTAGTGTTCTTGATAAAGAAATCAGCAGTTACATTCAAACGGTTATCAAAGAAACCTAAATCTAAACCTAAGTTGACAGAACTTGAACCCTCCCATTTCAAATTAGAGTTTTTCAATTGTTTCGGTGTCAACACGGTAACTGTACTGTTACCCATACCATATTTACTGTCTGTATATAAATCCATAGACAAGTAATTGCTGATACGGTCATTACCCACGATACCCCAACCGAAGCGTACTTTGAAATTGGAAAGCCATTTAAGGTCTTTCATAAACGCTTCTTCTGACACACGCCACGCAGCAGAGAATGAAGGGAAGAAACCCCATTTATTCTTGTTGGAGAATACGGTAGAACCGTCAGTACGTACAGTTGCCGTCAACAGGTAACGGTTGTCGTAGTTATAGTTGGCACGGGCAAAGAAAGAAAGTAGGGTCTTATCATAATAGTTACTGTTTACTTTACTTGGAGTAGCGCCAAGTCCCAAGTTGTTGTTACCTAAGTTATCAAATGGAAAGTCCATAGCTTCACCAAGCAGATACTCGCTGCTTCTGAAAGAAACTTCATGAGCTAACATTACATCATAGTTATGTTTTTTCACTTTGTCTTTCCATGTCAATGTATTCGTATTGGTCCAGCGAACATCGCGTCCCATTTGTGTACGTCCGTAAGGTTTCTGTCCATTACGGTAGGCTTCTTTTGAACCGTCTCTATAGAATATATCTGTGCGGCTGTTGGTTGTATTATAAGAGCCGCTGGTTTTGAATGTCAGTCCTTTTATAATTTGCCAGTTTACTGCAGCATTAGCCGACCACATTTCGGCACGTTTGTCATTTGTTACGGATTCTGCCTGTTTCACAGGGTTTACCTGTGCCAAGCTTTCACCTGTACTTAGCATTTCAGGGTCAATGGCTGATTCTAAAAGTTCCTCATTAGTCATTTTTAAACCACCTGTAGGACGTGCACTTAATATCTGTGCCAACATGTTGAAACGTCCTGAATCACCGGATGTTCCTACACCCTTGCGATTGGTCATAGCATAGTTTACAGTCAGATTGAAAGAAACTTTCTTATTTATTTTCTGATCCAAGCGGAATTTGGCAGTAGTTCTGTCAAAGCCACTATTTTTGAAAATACCGTTTTCTACATAACGTGAGAGTGAACCATTGTATTTAGTATTGTCGGTACCGCCCATAATACTTATATTATGATCTTGTGACCATGTTGGGTTGAATGTTTCACCTTGCCAGTCTACTCCGGCTACTCCGATATAGTCGTCAAGTGTCTGGTATTTATAAGGATTACCGTCTGCGTCATTTTCAGCTTTGAAGTAAGTACCACTATAATTTTCATTGACTTCTCCCTGCAATTTTACGAATTCATATGGAGAAAGCAAATCCAGCGTCTTTGAGATTTTACGGTAGGTGGCGGAACCGTTATAAGAAACAGTTGTCTTGCCTACTTTACCAGATTTTGTAGTGATTAATACCACACCATTGGCTGCACGTGCACCGTAGATAGCAGATGATGAGGCATCTTTCAGTACTTCGATAGATTCAATGTCAGAGTTTGAAAGATAATCTATGTCTGAAACTTCGAAGCCGTCCACAATATAAAGTGGAGAAGCGTCTCCGGTTAATGTTCCTACACCACGGATGCTGATATTGAAACCTGCCCCCGGAGTACCGTCAGTAGAGGTGATTTGCACACCGGCGATTTGACCGCCTAAAGCTCCGGCAACAGAACTGGTTTGGAAACCTTCGATATCCTTAGAAGCTACGGAAGCAACAGAACCTGTCAAGTCACTTTTTTTCATGGTACCATAACCTACTACAATTACTTCATCCAACGTTTTGCTGTCAGGAACTAATTGTACTGTTATTTGTGTCTTGCCTTGCAGACGGACTTCTTGCGTCAAATATCCGATGTAGCTGACTACCAATGTGGCATTTTTCTTTACTTTAAGTGTAAAGTTTCCATCCAAGTCGGCTGCAACACCGTTATTTTCTCCTTTTACTTGAATTGTAGCACCAATTAGAGGCTCTTTGTTTTCGTCGAGTACAGTTCCTTTCACTGTTACACCTTGTGCGAACGTGATAATGGAGACGAGGAGAGCCAAGAGGGTAATGTACCCTCTTTTGCTCAGTGTATGATATGCTGGTTTATACATAATGTTTTTTACTTTTTTGTTGGATTATTAGTTGCCTTCATAGGTTTCGTCGAACCAAATGATGAGAGGGAATACAGAGACATTATTGGTTGTTTGTAGGTCAGCTGTTCCACCATATACGTTAAATCTCATTTGTCCTATCATAGCTCCATTGGGATATTTACCATCAGTTCCAATCCATTTTGTGGGGTCGATATATAATTGGTTTGATTGGTTGATATATCCTGCTTTTGTCCCTTGGTCTTTGTTACCTTTTTCATCGTAAAAACGCATTGGAGAATTATCCGTTTTAGTAACGATACCACAATTATCCCAAACTTGATATAACATTGTTGATGCAGTTTGATTATTTCCTGTTGCATGTTCAGAGTTTTCATCAAAATTGCAATATGAATAAGCAGAATTATAATCCCAAACTAAGTTATCAGTAGGCAGTTCTTTTGTACAGAAATTTCTTTGGATTCCTTCTGGGTTATTGGCATTTGCATTTATTACATAGACTTTATAATTGAAAGGAGCACAAACACCTGTTTTAGGATTGGCTTTTACAACGAATGGAGTGCAAATTAAAGTTTGATTTTCTGTTGTGGGGCTCTCTCCAGATGTGAGATTTTTCTTCTCAACTTTTGGCGTACTGATGAAAATGGGTATTTTTTTTGTAACAGAAGGAGCGCCATTGCCAGATGCAGTAACTTCAATTTGGAATACACACCCAGTATAGTTGCCACCTCCAGAAAAGTTTCCGTTGTTTGTTTTTGTAAATGTAATAGTTCCTCTATTATCGATATTAGCACCATTGATAATATTAGGATTTCCAATATAATTATCCTTTATAATTTTATATGTAAAGTTAGAGTTTCCTTCATTATCCGTATTTTGACGAGGAATATCGACTACATCTCTAATATGGATGAATCTAAATAGATTTCTATTATAACTATATGTAGCTTCTGAACAAGTTGTACTAATATGATTAGTTTTTGTAGGATCTATTAGTATTTCATTTTCAATATTAGTACCCCAACTTACGTATGTAAAACTATTTGGGTTTTTAAGAACTGTTACAGAAAGAGCTTTTACTACACCTTCTTCATTTTTCTTATTGGTTACTCGAACCTGAATTTCATGAGTCTTTGCTGCTAGGGTATGGTTATTGGCGATTGAAATAGCACCGGTTCCTGAGTTGATTGAAATGATATTTTGTGCAATTTGGGTTTTAATTTCATCGCTGTTACTTTCGTCGAACTGGAATGTAGGTGCACCTCCAATAAAACCTTGGTCAGGGAGTTGGTTTTCTAGGGACCCTCCTTGTTGATAGAGTTTATCAACTGCAGTATAGTGGAATGTTTCCGGTTGAATAGGTTCAATGAAAGCTACAATCTTAGCAGAATAAACCGCTTCAAAATCTGAACTACCATAAGTGTTCTCTACTGTGATAGTAAAGACATAAGGGGTTCCGCTCTCTGTAAGTGGATGATTTTCAGGTAAACTTATTTGTCCAGTTGTTTCATCGATTATAAAAGCATTGGTTTCTGGAGTAACAGATTTGATTGCAAATTTTAAACCTTCTTTTGTACCTTCGATTGTGGGTATTACGGATTTACCTTCTACTTGAACTTCAAAGAGGTCAGGCAGAGATTCTTGCTCTATATAGAACAGATTACGGGGTTTGGAAACAACTTTGAAAGTTACCGCATCAGCATACATATGTTCACCTGCTTTAGTTGTCAGCTTTAAACTAAGTGTATAGCTTTCGCCTGCAATCAGTTGTTGTTCTGTAGTACCTGATTTAATCGTAATTTTACCCTCATTATTAATGGAGAAATATTCTAAATAAGGTTTACTTTCGTCTTGTGCGATAGCGTAATTAGTAATACTTACATGTTTATCTTTTTCAGTTGTTACTTGTGCACTGGCTTCTACCCAGTTTTCCTCGTCTTGGTTTACTAATACTTCTGCCGGTTCCACAGTTACACCTTCAGGAACGGCTAATAGCATGTTTACTTGTACGGCATCTTTAAAATTGTAGAAATTGCCATTGGAATAACAACCCACACTGATATTGTAAAGACCAGCCGACATCGTTTCTGTATTTTGGATAGTTATTTCGCCTGTTTCGGCATTTATCACGAAGTTATCCTCATTACTATAGGTTTCATCATTGAGTGTAACATTAGTAATAGTAAAATCGTATGGCGCACTTCCTTTGTATGTAGGTGCTTTTAGTGTATATGACATACTGGGGCCTATGTCTGTTACTCCTAAATAATGGAGAATAAATCCTGTTGAATCAGTAGTTTCTGTTTTGTCACAAGAACTACATAACACTGCTAATACGGCTATAATGGATAGACGTAATAAGCTAAATGTATTTGATAATTTAGATTTCATATTATGAAAATTATTGGTTTGTTATAAAGTATAAGATAAATCGTAATTAGTATTATTGATTTCTACTTTTACGGAAGCACCATTTTCACTATAACCTTCATCTGTGAATTCTGCATTAATATTTTGTGAACTTGTATCTCCACAGGGAAGGATAACTGTGATAAAACGTGCCGTTTCATCAGCCGCTTTATTCTTTTTAATACGATAAGATTTACGTGTATAAAATACGTCATTTTTTACAGAGAAAGCGACTCTTCCTGTAAAAGGTTCAAAAGTGAAGTCTGTTTTTGGGAATGTACGTACTACAATGTTATTGCCATCCTTGAATGTAGTATGGGCTCCCATCTCATCGGCATCGTATTCTACTTCATTTTCGTTTTTGCAGAGGTTAAAACTCAAATTTGCAGAACCAGTTGCATTCCCTATTCCTTCATCTATTAAAACAAAGAAACTCTTATTTACGTAGAATACAGCACGCCTGTGTTTCATATTTTCATAATCTTGATTTTCGAAAACAAGCGTTTCGATATTATTTCTTGTTTCAGATTTTAATAATACACCGGCGGCGTTTTTACTTTTTGTGTTGTTAAGAGATAATGTGTTGTGTTTATCAGGGCCACGGAACCAATTGCGATATTCTTGTATCGCCGAATCATCACTTGAATATGCGCATACACCTGAGTCAGGGAAAAAATTACGTTTATTAATATAGAGCTCAAAAGTTCCATTGTCTGGCTGGTTGTGACTATACGAACTTAAACTGGTTGATACATCATTGAATTTATTATTACTGAAAATCATAACTGTAGATCCGGGGTCCCAGCCGTTACGCATAATGTAAAAACCTGCATCATCAAATATCTTCATTTCATTTCCCGGAGTTTTTCCTTGTGCTGTACCGCCATTACCAGCTGTATACATATACTTCAGCTCTTCACTGTCGGGAAACATTTCTACATATGTTTTAAAATTATTGTTTTTCAATGTGTTGCGTGAACGATTCCATGAATCGTTGAACATAGGAACTATTTGGTCTAGATTTTCTAATTCATCTTTACTAGTTCCGCTAAGAAAATAGTTAGGGTATGTGAAATACATAACTACTTCAGCAGCTTTACGAAGTGCTTCTTTAAAATCAATAGATTGATTATTGGCGTTTGCTAACTTCATGGCTTCATAGAAGTCTGCAATAGCCGCTATATGATAGTGTAAAGAAAATTCTTTATGCCATCCATCTGCAAGAAATTGTTGTACTTGTGTATTTAGAATCCCGTAACCTTTATTTTTCCAATTTTCCGCATTCTTCAATTCAGGCATTAAAATACCGGCTGTTGCTAATGCGTTAGCTTGTGTGACAAGGATATTACCACCAGCTTCATATGGATATGCAGCTAAAAAATCAACATGTTCTATGAATGCTGTTAGGAACGTAGTGAACCATTCAGGAGTAAAATTGGAAGATATTTTGTAGTAATCCATTAATTGTACTTGGTCAAGAACGCGTGTTGCTACTTGTAATTGCCACCAGGGCCCCTCATCTGTGGGACCTGCTTCTGGTTTAGGGTTTTGAGCGATCCAATCGCTATATACTTCAATCCAGGAGTTTATGTACTTCTCGTCGTGGGTTGCGCGATATACTTTTGCCTGTGGTATGAACCATTGGTGGCGGTGTAGCTGTTTTTGATATTCTGCACTTGTACCTTTAGGATTGTTGGCCCAATTGATAGCTCCGGCTTTTCCTACGGAATAGGGCATTTCTGTTGTAGCATCTTCAAGTTGTCCATTTACATAAAAGCGATATTCCAATGCATAATTTGCTTTAGATAAATCGGCATCACTGTAAGTTACATCAATTAGTGAGAGATTCGGATTTGTTACATTAGTCCGTGTTCTGTAGTATTCAAGCAATGCACTGGCGGCAAGGTAATTCTCGCCTGCTTCATAATATTGCTTTACTTTTTCCAGACCGGGGTAGTCGAGGTTGAGTTGTTCAAAAACAGCAGCGTTCAATTCTGCGTTCTCTTTGTTTTCGGGAGTCAGTTCCGGACTGATGTTTCCGCCTGTTGCGAAGTCTTCTTCATCGTCAACACATCCGGAGAATGCAAATAATGCGAACAAACAAATAAAAAGAGTGTTCTTCATACTTAAGTTGATTTTTATTAGTAAAAGTTTAATTTTTCTTGCCGCAAATATATTACATTGTATTTTAAACAATAGTATATCTTGTTTATGTTTTTTTTGAATTTCGAATTTTATTATCAAAGTTGTTGAATGAAATATTAGATTTGTCTAAAAGGGTGGCATAAGATGCTCAGAGAGGGCGGTTTGAGTGAATTGGGAAGTACCGGATTATACTTGTTTTATCAGATTATCATCGTAGGAAAACAGGATATTATCATAGGAAAATAATGTTTGCTCATACTTCCTTCACCCTTTTACTTCCTCCTATTCATAGGGGATAACGGGTGAAGCCTGATTATATAAGTGCCATTAGTGTCGGCGTATAGCAGTACTTGAAACGCCACACCTTATCTCCCCAAAGTCCGGGTATTTGCTTGGCAAACCACAGGCATTATGAACGTTGAGGTGTGGCATTTTACTCGTAAAGACGTGGTGTTGCGGGTGCTGACGTGTGGGGTTATTACACATAAAATCGTCTTGCAGGATGAACTTATTCATCCTGCAAGACGAATAAATTCATCTTACTAGCTAAACTTTTTCGTCCCATGGGATGAATATATTTATTCCATGGTTTCACCCGCTATCCCGCATGAATAGGAAGAAGTGAAAGGGTGAAAGGCGGGAATGTATAAACTTCATCAGATAACTTATACATTAAACCTTTATCCTTTAGCTTTCTTTATATACTCCGTCGGCAAGCAGCCCACATACTTCTTGAAACATGTTGCAAAATAAGACGACGAATTAAATCCTACCATACTGCTGACTTCGGCCACTGTATAACGTCCGCTTTTCAGCAGTTCCGTCGCTTTCTTGAACCGGATTTTGCGAATAAAGTCAATAGCGGATTCTCCGGTAATCGCTTTTAGCTTCAAATGCAGGTTGGAACGGCTCATATTCATTTTCTGCGCAAATTCATCGGTGGAGAATTCGATGTTGTCTATGTTCTCCTCTACAATGCTCACGGCACGTTTCAGCAACTCTTCGTCCATGGCGTTGAAAGTGATTTTCTCCGGTTCCACTTCCAGTGACTTGGCATACTTCTCGAGCATGTGCCGGCGGGTACGCATCATGTTCTGTATCTTTGAAGTGAGGACGGTAATGGCGAACGGCTTGGAAATATAATCATCCGCACCCACTTGCAAGCCTTCCAACTGGTCTTTTATATCGGTTTTGGCAGACAGAATAATGACCGGAATGTGGCAAGTACGGATGTTCTGCTTGATATTCTTACACAGTTTGATTCCGTCCATTACAGGCATCATAACGTCGGTGATGATGATATCTACCTCATTATCTTTCAGCTTCTCCAGCGCTTCTTCACCGTTTCCGGCTTCCAGAGTATTGAACAACCCGGCCAAGCCGCTGCTGAGATAATGGCGTATTTCCTGATTGTCTTCCACAATAAGGATAGTGCCGCGTTTTTTGTCACCCGTCTCTATGGCCTCACTTTCCATTTTCTCCGTATCGATGAAATACATGTCTTTGGAGTTGGTGGAGTACACCTGCTCTTCTTCCTTGGAGGCATTGGAGTCCGCCCGTTCCGAAACTTTATAGACGGACAAGTCTTGCGGCAGATAGACGGAGAACGTGCTTCCCTTACCTTCTTCGCTCTCTAATTCGATGTGCCCGTGATGTAAATCCACCAGGCGTTGCACCAATGAAAGGCCGATTCCGCTTCCTATATGCTGGCTTTCTATCTGATAGAAACGTTCGAACACCTTACCCTGCTTGTTGATGGGGATACCGATACCGGTGTCGCTCACTTGCAGTATCAGGCAGTTGTTCTCCTCTTTCAGAGTAACGGTGATACTCTTTCCGTTATCCGTATATTTAAAGGCATTGGATAACAGATTGTTGACAATCAGTTCCAGATAGTTTGGGTCGAAATACTCCTCTTTATCTTCCAGCTCGGAGTGGAAAACATAGTGTATCTCTTTGTGGCGTGCCAGCTTGTCATAATACAGGAAGTTTTCGCGTATCAGGCGATATGCGTTGCCTTTCTTTATCTTCAATTCGAAAACCCCGAGTTCCGCCCGGCGGTAGTCCATAAGCTGATTGACAAGATGCAGCAGGCGATTGGCGTTCCGCTGGATGTATTCCAGCTGGTTGCGGGTCCAACGGTCGTTGATTTTGCTGATAACCTCTTGCAGCGGTGCCAGAATCAGGGTAAGCGGCGTGCGGAGCTCATGCGAAATATTAATGAAGAAACGCATCTTCATCTGGTTGATTTCTTCACGGTGTTCCTTGTCTCGGCGTTCTATTTCAAGCTCCGCTTCCATATTCTTACGCAGCCAGAAGAACCGGAATACAAACGTAATGAACCCGATGGAAGTGGAGAGGAACAGCAGGATAGCCCACCAGGTCTTGTACCATACGGGCAGTATGACGATTTCCAGTATGGTAGGCGTGGTATTCCATTTGCCGTCGTTGTTGGCGGCTTTCACCATGAAGTGATAAGTGCCGTGCGGCAGGTTGGAGTAGGATACCGAGCGCCTGTCCGTGAGGTAATACCATTCTTTGTCGTAACCGTCTAATTTATAGGCGAAAGTATTATGCTGTCCGGAAATGTAGTTTGAAACGACAAACTCCAGAGAAAACGCTGTCTGCCAGGATTTCAGCGTGATGCTTTGCGTGTCGCTGATGTTCTTGCTCAAAATACCGGTTTCGTCGTCGGGACGGACGGTTTTGTTGAACAGTTGTAACTTGGTGATTACTACCGGCGGAGTATAGGGGTTGTCCAGCAAGAGTTCCGGGCGGAATGTGGTAAGGCCGTTTATGCCTCCGAAGTACATTTCGCCGTTAGAAGTACGATAACAGGAAGATGTATTGAACTGGTTGCTTTGCAATCCGTCCGCTTCGGTAAAGTTGCGGAACTTCTCCGTTTCAGGGTTGAAACATGAGATACCCCGGTTGGTGCTCATCCACAGGCGGCCGTAAGAGTCTTCGAGTATGCCGTAGACCACGTTGTTGGGCAGGCCGTTGGCTGTGGTGTACCGCTTAATCCGCTTCTCCTTCTCGTTGAAACAGTAGAACCCTTCGCGCGTACCCACCCAGATTAAACCGTTGGCCGCTTCATAGATATAATTGGTGAATGCTTTTGTAACAGTGGATTCGGGCAGAATCGCCGCTTTCTGTATAGACGTTCCATGCTGTTTGAATACGGATATACCCTCTTCCCCGCCTATCCAAAGGCGCTTTTGAGAGTCCCGGAACAGGGTTGTAATCTTTTGAAGATTCATTGGTGTCCCGTCGCTTTCCTGCGTGACGGTGGTAAAGCTCCGCTTCTCCGGATTGAAGTGTACCAAAGCGCTTAATGTACCTAAGAGGAAGTTATTCTCTCCGTCGGGCAGAATGGCGTATACGTTTTCGTTGATTAAACGGCTGTTGCGTTGGTTGAAGTTCTCTATGCGTCCGCTGTTGCGATGCAAGATGCTTAGACCGCCGGCGTGTGCGCCGATGTAGACCAATCCTCTCGGTTCATCCACATATACGGACTTGATGTTGTTGGAGCCGAAACCGTCTTCACGCTGGTTTTCCTGCAATGCGTAATGGACGAATTGCTGGGTATCGGGGGTGTATAGGTTCAGTCCGCCGTCATTGGTTCCTATCCACAGGTTTTTCTGCCTGTCTTCAACGATACAGCTTACGACATTATCACTCAGCGAGTTTCTGAAAGGAATACGCTCGATGTTCTTGAAGCGGTTACGGATGGGGTGGTAATAGTTCAGTCCGCCGAAATAAGTGCCCAGCCACATACCGCCTTGCGAGTCCATGAAGATGCTGCGCACCGAGCGTTGCGACAGGCTGCCGCTTTCTACGGGATTGCTGCTGTAAGACATGAAAGAGTCGTTTCCTTCATGGTAGATATTGAGGTCGTTGAAAGTACCTATCCATAAGCGGTTTTGCGAATCCAGCGCCAATGAACGGATGTAATTGGAACTGATGGACTGCGGATTGGAAGGGGAATGTCTGTATATCTTGACTTCCCGGGTCTTAGGATTGATAAGAAGCAGCCCGGAGCCTTCCGTTGCCACCCATATACGGGTGGGGGATTGCTGGAGTATTCCCTGAATCTGCTTGCTGCTCGGTATGTAAGTAAGCTTCTCAAGTTTTTTCTGCGGAACGGAGTAGCAGTACATACCGTCCGACGGCGTACCGATATAGATTTGGTCGCCATGCCTGTACAGGGCGGATGCAATCGTTTTGTGCATTGCCGTACTGAATATGTCGTTGACAAAACGGGATGTAGAGACGTCGAACATCGTCAAACCCTCCAGAGTGCTGATGAGCAAACGGTCCGGTGACAGTTCCACAATACCGTTGACTTGCAGATGCTTGCCGTTCTTTTCATAGAAAAAGTTCTGGAATTTGTCTTTCTCCTCGTCGTAGTACGAAAGGCCGTCGCGGGTACCGATCCACACGCGCCCTTTGCTGTCGGTCATCACGATACGGGCTATATCGTTGGCGATGCTGTTCGGGTCGTTCTCGTCGTGCTGATAAACGGTGAATGCGTATCCGTCGTATTTGTTGACGCCGTCGTAAGTGGCGAACCACATATTCCCGAGCTTATCTTGCGCTATGGAGAATACTGTGCTTTGCGATAAGCCGTCCTTAATGGATATATAAGAAAAATTTATTTGCCCCCAGGCTTCCGAATAAGCGTAAGAGACTCCTGCCGTACATAGAAGAAACAGGATGGTTACTATCTTTTTAAGGTTACTCATTATTAAACCGTAAAATTTATGATGCTTCAAAGGTAGTAATATCTTTCAAAATTTCTATATCTTATGGTGGATTTACACAAATATAGGGTTTTCTGAAACAAATAGGGGGTGGGTATGAGGGATAGCTTTCGTACTTTTGCAGCGTAATTTAAGTTTAATATCAAATAGGATGAAGAAAAACATTTTTGTTATCTGCATGGTGATGGCAGCAGGTTGCACGACAACACTGACTGCGCAAACCAAAGGCTCTGAAACATTGGTTCCCTTGACCAAACGGGTAAACGTTCAAGCTGACTCAGCGCGTATCGATCAGGTTATAGACGGCTGTTGGGTAGCTGTCGGCGCGAAAAAGGAGCATGCCATTCAACGGGATTTTACATGTTTGTTCAACGGCAAGCCGTCTTATCGTTTTGAGCTGCGTGAAGAGGATAATACTTTGGAAGGGTACGGAAAGGGAGAGACCAAAGGCCGTGCCGAGTTCTCTTATTGTTATGCCACCTCGGCCGATTTTAACGGATTGCCGGCGGATGCTTACCGGAAAGCGCAAATCACCAAGACCGTATATCATCACGGAAAAGGTATTTGTCCGCAAGGAGCGTCACGCGACTATGAGTTCTCCGTATATATTCCGTCTGCGCTGGATAGCAATGTGTCTACCATTTTTGCCCAATGGCACGGTATGCCCGACCGTACGCTTGTACAGACTCCTGAAGGTGAAGTGAAAAAGTTGACGGTTGACGAGTTTATAGAGCTGGATAAGACCACTATTTTCAAAAAGAACACCGGACATGAAAAAGTGGCGAGACTGGATAAGCAAGGAAATCCGATGAAAGATAAAAAGGGAAATCCTATCTATAAGGCCGGAAAGAAGAACGGTTGGTTGGTAGAGCAAGGCGGTTATCCGCCGTTGGCTTTCGGATTTTCCGGCGGCTGGTTTTATATCAAGGCCAATTCAGACCGCCGTTGGCTGACCGACAAGACTGACCGCTGTAACGCCAATCCGGAAAAAACTCCGATAATGAAGCCTGTGACTTCTGAATACAAATCGTCTACAATAGCTTATAAGATGCCTTTTGCCGATTTCCCCAAAGACTGCTGGGTTACTTTCCGCATTCATATCGACTGGACTACTTATGGCAAGGAAGCCGAAACCATTGTGAAACCGGGCAAACTGGACGTACAAATGGAGTATACCGACAAGAAGAAAACCGTTAAAGAGCATATCGTGAATAATGAAGAAATTCAGATAGGCCGTAATGACGATGACGGTTACTATTTTAAATTCGGCATCTATCGTGTAGGTAACAGTACAGTACCGGTATGCTATAACTTGGCCGGATATAAGGAAGAGTGATGAGTTATAAGTTATGAGTTATAAGTGATTAGCGATTAGTGATACCCCCGATTCACAATTCCCTTGCTTACAACCAATCCTTAATCACTTATAACTCATAACTTATAACTTATCACTCCTTTCTTTCTGCTTTGTATGATTTGCCAACGATAGACCAGACAAGTGGTGAGGAAGTAAATGCCTGTTTGTATCCATAAAGCCTGATACTCGAACGATACTTCGTTGAGAGTGGCTCCCATACTGTTGATGCGTACATAGCCGTTGATTCCGAAAGTGGAAGGGAAGATATAGGAAAAATATCTCCAGAATTCGGGCATTGCGGCGCCCGGCCATGAAATGCCGGAGAGGAACAATAGCGGTACGGAGGTAAATACAAACAATAACATACAGGTTTCCCGGTTGCGTATGGCAATGGATGCCGTCATCGCAAAGAAGATGCAAGCTGCCAGATAGGGCAGGGCGAAGAGAGTCAGCACACCGGGAATCGCTATCTGGTTGAGGCTGAAAAGGCGGGGAACCACGCATAATATATACACAGCCACCAGCGAATATACCATAAAATAACTCAATCCTTTTCCCATTACGATACGGAGCGTACCGTTATAATGACGGTTGATAGGAACCAAATCTTTGAACCGGTTTTGCTCGCGGGCGGTTCCGGCGGATAAGCCGATACCCAGCAGGAGCGTTTGCTGTATAATCAATATGAGTACGGCAGGTATCAGAAAAGCGGCAAATCCATTGGTCGGGTTGAAGATGGTTACGTCTTCGTATTCGATGGGGTAGGCTGTTATTTCATCCTGACGGGCGGTGGTGTTGCCGGAGCGTTTCATTTTAATGTCTGCATTCATGGCGAGCGACACGTTGGTGTTGGCTGTCAGTAATGCCTTGTAGTAAAGCAGTCCGCTCATATCGCAGAAAATACTGACTTGTGTCTGTTTGCCCCGGGCTATGTCATCGCTGAAATGGGCGGGTATGTAAATAATGCCGTAAGCTTTGCGGTCTTTCAGCATGAGTTTGGCTTCTTCCATATCGGCGCAATGAGCCACAATGCTTGTTTCCGGACTGGCGTCTACTTTCCGGAGATACTCCCGGCTCAGTGAACTGCGTGAGTTGTCCACGACTACGGTAGGCACTTCACGAATTGTTTCGTTGGTATAGATGAAAGAGTATATCAACGGATACACCAACGGGACAAGCACAAAGAAAATCAGCACGCCTTGATCGCGAAAGGTGGTGCGGAATTCCTGCTTCCATATATAGAACAGGTCGTGTATGCCTTGTACGACTTTCTGTTTGAACGTCAGCTGTTTCATCAGGGTACGTATTTATAGTATATCAATGCTTCTTTCAGCCTGTGGGCAACGAGGAAGGGAAGCATCATGAAAATAAGCAATGCCACATAATTCATCCATGAGTAAATCATGGGATAGCCGTTCAGAGCCTGGTCTACATAGATAAGGAAGTAGTGACGCAGGGGGAATAAGTTGGCCAAACCTTGCAGTACGGGGTGCATCGCCATAGCCGGGAACGACAGTCCGCACATGGAGAACGACAGCACGCCCCATAAGGAAGCGAAGCTCAGTCCCAAACGCAGTGTGGGGAGGGTGCCTATCATCAGTATGCCCATGCCTTGCGAAGCCAATACCAGGCAGAGGGTGGCGAACAGCATCGGCAATATTCCGCTGTTGCAGGGGAAGTGCAGGAAGCCGTACAGATACACATTATATAATATACCCATAAGGAAGAATACAGCCGTGTGGGGCAGCAGCTTTCCGGCAAGGGAAATCCAGATGGAGTTGTTACCCGTACGCAACCATTCGCGGGCGGTACGGTCTTTGATTTCTACGCCGATGGAGTAGACGGTTATCATAAAGATGAGCAGCATCAGTACGCCCGGAGCAAAGGTATTGCACAGGTATACGGAATAGTTCAGCCACGGATTGTTCAGCGGGTGAGTATCGATGACAATCGCTTGCAGGAATGCCATCGCCTGGTCTTCGGTAGCGCCTTTGGCATATAGTGCTGTGCGTGCGGCGGCTCCGGATGCCAGTTCGCTCATCATCTTCATGTCTTTAAAGAGTAATGAACCGGCTATGAGCAACGTGTTGTTGGTATAGAAAGATACTTTGGGCTGCCGCTGGGCTTGTGCTTTGGCGGTTGTCCCTTCGGGGATGTAATAGAAGCCGTAAATCTCTCCTTTCTGCATGGCGATACGCGCATCGGCGATAGTGGGGTAGTGAGCTACGACTGCCGTTTGCTCGAAAGCGTCCAGATTACGTACCAGTTGGCGTGAGGTGGTAGTCATATCCTGGTCTACCACGCCGACCGGCATATCGGTGGGCAAACCGGAATCCATCAATGTCGTGAAGAATATATAGCAGAATAGGGGCGCTACTACCATGCAGAACAGGTAGAGCGGGCGTGAAACGAGACGGCGAAACTCACGTTTCATCACATTCCACAAGGCCATGTATTTATTGTTCTTCTCCATTGTCATTCTCTCACCTTATCACTTTACCACCTTATCGTCTTTGTATTACCTCATCACTTTTTCAATATCACGCTCATTCCCGGACGCAGCCCTTCTACTTTCTCCTGCGGAGACGCCTTTACCTCGAATGTTTTTAAGTCGAATTGTCCGGTAGTCTTGGTGGCTTTCCAGGCGGCGTATGTGCCGAGGTCTTTCATGTAGTATACTTTCAGCCGGATGTTCCTGTCAAGAGCGGGGATGAAGGCTTCAAATTCGGTTCCCATACCTAATCCTTGCAATAAATCCTCGCGCACATTGAAAGTGACCCACATGTCGTCCATAATAGCGATATTCATGATGGGGGCACCTGTACCCACCAACTCGCCTGTTTTGGGGAATATCTCGGAGACTTCACCGGCGGTTTGGGCTATCAGGTAAGTCTCCTTAATGTATGACTCTACCTCGGCGACGGCTCCTTTTGCCCGTTCCACCAAAGCTGCCGCGGCGGCCTTGTCCTCACGTTCCGCCCCGTTCTTTGCCATGGTGTATTGGGCTTTGGCGGCTTTCTCGGTGGCTTGCGCGGCATCGCGCTGGGCGGTAACTTCATCCAGCTTTTGGGCGGACATTACTCCCTGGTCGTGCAGGTTCTTTACACGCTTGTACGATTTCTCTGCTATGGCAAGTCCTGCTTGGGCTTTCTGCCACATTTCGTAGGCTGCCTGTATTTGTTCTTGGCGGGCGCCTTTCAGCGCCTTTTCGTTTTGGGCTTGCGCGGCGGCTTCGGCGGCACGTGCCTGCTCCAGTTTCGCCTGTACGTCCGGAGCTTCAAGAATGGCAAGCGTATCTCCGGCCTGTACGCTTTGTCCCTCTTTCACCCGGAACTCCAGGATACGCCCCGGTACTTTGCTCGATACGCGGTATTCTGTTACTTCCGCCTGGCCTTGTATGATTTCCGGTCCCTTGCGCAGCATGAAGAAACCCACCAGAGCAACGATGGCAATCACTCCCGTTAAAGTGAGGAATGCCAGCAACATGTTACTGTTTTGTGATTTTGTATTCATTTTATGATTTCAGATTTATAATTTTCAACCCTTAAACTTCCCATTGCCTTCTTTAAATAGATGTCCGTCAGTTTCACGTCTATTTGGGCGTCTATCTTCTCCGACTGGGCGGACAGCCAGGCGGTATGCGCTTCCAATACGTTGCTTGCCGGGATTACTCCTTCCTCGAATCCGAGGGTGGCGTAGCGTAAGTTCTCATTTGCCTTTTCCAGGTTCTTTTCAGCCATGATAAGTTTCTTGGCTGCTTCGTTTACTTTGAAAACCGATTGGCTGACTTGCAGTTCTATCTTTTCTTTGGCGTCGTCCAGTTGATATTGGGTGATACGGGCTTCGGACTTGGCGGCTTTTACTTTATAAATACCTTCTCCCCAATGCCAGATAGGTACACTGACCATGACGCCTACATTCCACATGCCTTTGAATTTGTTCTCAAAGCTGTTGAATACGGAAGGATTCGTTGCCATATAGTTTCCGATGAGGGCTACGGACGGCAGGAACTCCGAACGGGTGACGTTCACTTTCTGCTTGTAGATTTGAGTGGCGAGTTCCAGGCTGCGTACTTCCGGGCGCGTGGCATATACATTATTTATATCGATACTGCTGTTGTCTGCCGGAATAAGGGTTAAGTCGTTCTCCTTTTCATCCGCTAAAGCAATGGGGGTACTGAGGTCTAATCCGCATAGCTGGCATAGCAACATTCTGGAAAGGCTTAAACCGTCATCCACTTTTGTCAGTGTCATTTCGGCTTCGTTTACTTTTACTTTGACAGACAATCCGTCCGCTTTGGTAGCTACTCCTTCGGCAATCATCTTGTCTACATCGCTTTCCAGCTTTTGCAAAAGTTCAAGATAGCCTTCCGCCAATTTCTTTTTATTGGCGAGAGATACGACTTGCCAATATGCCTGGTCGGTACTTAGAATGACTTCCTGCATCCCGCTGTTGTGCTGTTGGCGCGCCAGTTCTTCGGCATATTTGGTAATCTTGTTGTAAGCGCGTATTTTACCGCCCATATACAATGGCTGGGTCAGTGTCAATGCCCCGGCGTACATGTTACGTGTGTCGGTACGGAAGGCATCGACAAGCGACTGTCCTAATCCATTCAGCGGAGTGGCAATGTCTATGTTGCCCAATGACCGGACGAGCGCCATGAATTGCGGGTTTTGTGTCAGTTGCGGGTATTGGGTTATCATACCTTGAATACCGTTCTGTAACGCGCCGCTTACTTGTGTTCCTACGGAGCCGAGCGCGCCTTTCTGCGCATCATTCAGCAGAGAAAACTCTTTTTGATTGCGCATATATCCGCCGGTAGCGGATATTTGGGGCAGATAGCTCGTGAACGCCGCTTTTTTCCGGTAGTGCGCCGCTTTGATTTTTTCCTGACCGATCAGCAGTTCCTTGTTATTGGCAATTGCCAATGCACGGCAACTATCCAAGCTTAAAACGTCCTGTGCAACCGCTGGAAGCGTCAGGCAGGTCAAACAGATGAAACAGAAGAACTTTTTCATTGTATCTATACATTAGAATAGTAGTGAATCCGTTGTTTAATAAAGCAACAATTATTGCATAAACAACGATGCAAATGTATAGGGTTTCAATGATATTGCAAAATAAATTAGGGCTTTTTTAGAACTTAATCCAAGTTGAACGATTGAGAGCCGATGAGCGTTCCGTCCGAGAATATGTCTATGCGATAGCTTCCCGCATACAGAAACTCTTCGACATCCCAATAAACCGTAACATGCTGTTCTTCGCCGTTATACTCTATATATTTCTTGATGGAGTATACCAGTTCGCGATTTTCATACGGGAATGTGTTGGAAGCGCTTTTGCTCAGTACGTCATTATCCGGTTTGGTGATACGGACGTAGAGCGTGCGTTCTCCAGTTTCGGCGGTTATATTCTTGACGATTGTGAAGTTGATTTTCAGTTTAACGACGTCTTTCACCTTTTTGGCTGTTTTGCCTCGTTTGTTGGTAGCCTGGATGTTGATGTTCGTAGCATCCAGCTGAGCTGCGAGCGTAACCTTTTTATTCAGGTTTTTCTTTTCTTCGGAAAGGTTGCTGATTTGCTGTGAGGCGACGTTATACTTACGGGTGACATCGGCTATCACTTCCTTTTGGTGGGTAGTGAGACGGCTCAGGGAGTCTATCTGGTTGATATAGCCGATCATTACTTTACGAAGGGTCGCCAGTTCTTTTTTCAAGCGGCGAATTTCGGTGGCATTGGTGCTTTTTACGGTACGGAGCTCTTCCAACAGACGTTGTGTCTTCAGCTGCTCCTGCTCCAGAAGTACGGAAAGGGAGTCGTTGGAAACGGTAAGTTTCAGTTCGTCATATTGTTTGGCGAAGTCGGTATATTGGTTCTCCAGGTCTTCCTTTTCCAGGTTGAACTCCTGTACCAACTCGTTGTTGGTTCGTTTCTCCGAAATCAATAACACGGTGACACCTATTAATAATAGTATCAAAAGACTTCCGATGATAATCTGAAGCGTATTTTTTTTATTGGCCATTTTGATGGTGTTTAGTGGTTAGCGATTGGCGATTAACAGATGGGTTGCTTCCCCCTATAATCGTAAATCACCGCAAAAATAATCATTAATCACCAATCACTAACCACTAACTACTATCAAATTCTTCATTTAACTAAAATTATTACGGAAATATTTCTTTAATCAGGAATGTCGTTGTACTTTTGTGGCAACTTTATAGAACACTAATAAACAAAAACTTTAGAAATTATGTCAAAAGTAACCGTAGTAGGTGCAGGTAACGTAGGTGCTACATGCGCTAATGTGTTAGCCTTTAATGAAGTGGCTGACGAAGAAGGCGTTTCAGAGGGTAAAGCAATGGATATGATGCAGACTGCTCAGCTGTTGGGCTTCGACACCACTATTGTAGGTTGTACCAACGATTATGAGAAGACTGCCAATTCCGACGTTGTCGTAATCACTTCAGGTATTCCCCGTAAGCCGGGTATGACTCGTGAAGAGTTGATTGGCGTGAATGCAGGCATCGTTAAGTCGGTTGCGCAGAACATTCTGAAATATTCTCCTAATGCTATCCTCGTAGTTATCTCTAACCCGATGGATACTATGACTTATTTGTCTTTGAAATCTTTGGGTATTCCTAAGAACCGCATCATCGGTATGGGCGGCGCTTTGGATAGCTCTCGTTTCAAATACTTCTTGTCTCAGGCTCTGGGTTGCAATGCCAACGAAGTGGAAGGTATGGTTATCGGTGGTCATGGTGATACTACTATGATTCCTTTGGCTCGTCTGGCTACTTACAAAGGCCAGCCGGTAAGCACGCTGTTGAGCGCGGAAAAGCTGGACGAAGTCGTTGCTTCTACTATGGTGGGCGGTGCTACGCTGACTAAGTTGCTGGGTACTTCTGCATGGTACGCTCCGGGTGCGGCAGGCGCTTATGTAGTTGAGTCTATCATCCACAACCAAAAGAAGATGGTTCCCTGCTCTGTATATCTGGAAGGTGAATACGGTGAGTCCGATATTTGCATCGGCGTTCCCGTTATTCTCGGCAAGAACGGTATCGAAAAGATTGTTGAACTGGAACTGAACGCTGATGAAAAAGCTAAATTTGCTGCCAGCGCTGCTGCCGTTCACAAAACCAACGCTGCTCTGAAAGAAGTAGGCGCTCTCTGATTGAGGGGGTAACTTAAAGTATAAGTAAAGCCTCACGAACTTTTACCGGAAAGGAAAAGTCGTGGGGCTTTTGCATTTTTCCCATTATCCTAATGCCGTTCGTTATGCTCTGAATGACAAACGGCGGAAAACAACACTTATTATATGAAAAAACTATTATTAACCCTTGCCGCCTGTATGGCAAGCTTTGCTTTTGCGCAGGATACTCCGCTTTGGATGCGTCATTGCGCCATTTCTCCCGATGGGACTACGATTGCTTTCACTTATAAAGGCGATATTTATACAGTGCCGGTCGGTGGTGGGCGTGCCATGCAGCTTACTACCAATCCCGCCCATGATACGGAACCGGTATGGAGTCCTGACAGCAAACGCATCGCTTTCGCTTCCGATCGTATGGGGAGCATGGATGTCTATATCGTTTCCAAAGAGGGCGGCGAGCCTCGCAGGCTGACTACCCATTCGGGGAGCGAAATCCCTGTGGCGTTTAGCGATGCCGGACATATTCTGTTTTCCGCGGATATTATGCCGTCTGCCGAAACGGTTCTCTTCCCTTCCAACGGACAATTCCGGCAAGTATATAAAGTGTCGGTAGAGGGCGGCCGTCCTGTCCTTTATTCGCCGATGCCGATGGAGCGTATTTCTATTAATAAGGAAGGGACGATACTTTATCAGGATAAGAAAGGCTATGAAGATTATTGGCGTAAGCATCAGGTATCGCCCATCGCACGTGACATATGGATGTATGCACCGGATGAAAAACCCGCTTACCGACAACTGACTGCATTTGGCGGTGAAGACCGCGAACCGGTTTGGGCGCCCGATGGAAAGTCTTTTTATTATCTGAGTGAAGAAAACGGAACTTTCAACGTATATCAGCGTACTCCCGACGCAACTTCCGCCACGCAGGTCACCCGTCATACCAAGCAACCGGTGCGTTTTCTCAGCATTGCTGCCGACGGCAGGCTTTGTTACGGTTATGACGGGGAAATTTATACCTTAACTCCGGGAGGAGAACCTCGGAAAGTGAATATCAGCATTGTTTCCGACAGAAGCGACAAGGATTTGATTCGCCAGATTAAGAGTAGCGGGGCAACGGAAATGGCTTTATCGCCTAATGGCAAGGAAGTGGCTTTTGTGCTTCGTGGAGATGTGTATGTAACTTCGGTTGACTATAAAACCACCAAACAGATTACAAATACGCCTTGTCAGGAACGTGATGTTGATTTTGCTCCCGACGGCCGTTCGTTGGTATATGCTTCCGAGCGTAACGGGCTCTGGCAGCTTTATACTTCCGCTATTGTCCGTAAGGATGAAAAACAGTTTACATACGCTACGGAGTTGAAAGAGGAACGGTTGACCGATTCGGATGTGACCTCTTTCCAACCGCAGTACAGTCCCGACGGGAAAGAAGTGGCATTTCTGGAGAACCGTGCGGCTATCCGTGTCATCAACTTGAAAACGAAAGATGTACGTACCGTAATGGATGCCAAGTATCAGTACTCTTATTCCGACGGCGACCAGTGGTTCCGGTGGAGTCCTGACAGCAAGTGGATTCTTTCTGATTTTATAGGCATCGGCGGTTGGAACAATAAGGATGTCGTGTTGCTGAATGCCGACGGAAAAGGAGAAATGATAAACCTGACCGAAAGCGGCTATACAGACGGTAACGCCAAATGGGTATTAGGCGGAAAAGCGATGATTTGGACGAGCGACCGTGCCGGATATCGCAGCCATGGCAGTTGGGGAGCCGAAGATGATACCTATATCATGTTTTTCGATGCCGAGGCTTATGACCGCTTCCTGATGAGTAAAGAAGAAACCGCTTTGATGGAAGAGGCCGAAAAAGCGGAAAAGGAAGCAAAGGAAAAAGCGGATAAGAAGAAAGATTCCAAAAAGAAAGGTGATAAGACAGAAAAGGACGGGGATGCAGCGAAAGAAAAGAAGGCGGAACCTTTGAAATTTGATTTGGAAAATCGCTTCGACCGCATTGTACGTCTGACAGTTAACTCTTCGCACATGGCGGATGCCGTACTTACTCCGAAAGGGGATGCGCTTTATTACCTGTCTACTTTTGAAGACGGTTACGACCTTTGGAAGCATGATTTGAAAGAAAATTCAACCAAGGTTCTTTTGAAAGATGTAGGCGCGGGTGCTTTGTTGCCTGATAAGGATGGAAAGAATATTTTCCTTTGCAGCAGCGAAGGTATGAAGAAAATAGAGGCAGAAGGCGGTAAAGTTACTCCGATTGAGTTTGAGGCCTTCTTCGATTATCGTCCTTATGGAGAACGTGAGTATATTTTCGACCATGTTTGGCAACAGGTGGATGATAAGTTCTATGTGGAAGATTTGCAGGGAACGGACTGGATGGGCTATAAGGCGAGCTATAAACGCTTCTTGCCATATATCAATAATAACTACGACTTTACGGAAATGCTGAGTGAAATGCTGGGTGAGCTGAACGCTTCGCATACGGGAGCGCGTTATTATGCTTCCGGTGCAACACTGCCTACGGCTGCATTGGGCGTATTCTATGATGAATCGTATACCGGTGATGGACTGAAAATCAAGGAAATCATCGCTCAAAGTCCTCTGACCAAAAAGAAAACCGATGTCAAGCCCGGTTGTATAATCGAGAAGATAGACGGTGTGGTTGTCAAGGCGGGTATGGATTATTTCCCGTTGCTTGAGGGTAAGGCTAATCGTAAAACGATTCTTTCGGTTTATGACCCGGGTACGAAGAAACACTTTGAAGAGACGGTCAAACCGATTACTTATGCGGCGCAAAGCGAACTCCTTTATAAGAGGTGGGTGGAGAATTGCCGTAAGAAAGTAGAGGAACTGTCCGGCGGACGTATCGGTTATGTTCATATCAAGGGAATGGATAGTCCGAGTTTCCGTAAGATGTATTCCGAATTGCTGGGACGTAACCGTAACAAAGAGGCGGTAGTGGTGGATGTCCGTCATAATGGTGGCGGATGGCTGCACGATGATGTGGTGACATTACTTGGCGGAAAAGAATATGAACGCTTTGTGCCGCGCGGGCAGTATATCGGCAGCGATCCGTTTAATAAATGGTTGAAACCGTCCTGTATGTTGGTTTGCGAGGACAATTACAGCAATGCCCATGGTACTCCTTTTGTTTACAAGACTTTGGGTATCGGTAAATTGGTGGGCACTCCCGTTGCCGGGACGATGACAGCCGTATGGTGGGAACGCCAGATCGATCCGAGTATCGTGTTCGGCATTCCACAGGTGGGTTGCATGGATATGCAGGGTAATTATCTGGAAAACCATACTTTACAACCGGATATTTTGATATACAATACTCCGGAAGAGGCGATAAACGGAGATGATGCGCAATTGAAAGCTGCGGTGGAACATCTGCTGAAGCAGTTAACATCGAAGCCTGAATGAAGTTAACTGAAAGGTAGATAATTAGTTAACATCTTGATATAAGGAAGTTAACTTCGTTGTTGGCGCGAAGTTAACTTCCTTTTTTTATCTTACATCCGCCCCCCACATCATTTTATTCCGCAACGTATCGAAAAAGATATGATTGAAGCGCTTCACTACTTTTATGGAATAGTCCGCACGTGAAATGGTGAGCCGTGTGGTTTCTTTGCATGATTCGCTCCGTCCGTCGATGGCTACGAGGAAGTTGTGGCTGCGGCTCTCTACTTCAAGCGTGATTTCCCAGTCATCACAGATGACGATGGGACGTACGTTCAGGCTATGAGGGGCAACGGGAGTAATTGCAATCGTCTTGCTATGAGGAACGATGACCGGACCGCCGACACTCAATGAATAAGCCGTAGAGCCCGTAGGGGTGGCTACAACCAAACCGTCAGCCTGATAAGTGGTAAGATGCGCTCCGTTGATTGCCGTATGAATACTGATCATGGATGAACTGTCGCGTTTCAGGACGGCTATTTCATTCAGGGCATAAGGATATTCCATTAGTTTTTCGTCATCGCACTTCAACTGCAATACGCTGCGTTCCTCTACTTTATAGTGGTTGTTGTAAATTTCATCAATCGTTTCTTCCATTTCTTCGGGCGATATGTCGGCCAGGAAGCCGAGACGTCCTGTATTGATACCCAAAATGGGAATATTCTTTTTGCCGACGCGGCTGGCGGCTTTCAAGAACGTGCCGTCACCGCCGATGCTGATAACCATATCGGCGCAGAAATCGTCACCGTCGAACAATTCGGCGGAGGGGATGTTGAGGTGTAGGTCGGAAGTCAGGAAATTATAGAACTCGCGGCAGACACAGAGCTGTGCTTTGCGCTGAGCCAGCAGGCGGAAAAGGTTTTCGGCATGCGATGACTTCTTCGCCTGGTAAGTATTTCCGAATATGGCAAATTTCATAATTGTTTTCTGTTTTTGTAGGATGCAAAAATAGTTTTTTTCTCAGAATGCTGCCAACATATTGCTATTATTTGTACTTTTGCCCCAAACTATAAGCCGAATTATGACTAGATTAAGTGTAAATATCAATAAAGTGGCAACATTACGTAACGCGCGTGGAGGCGATGTGCCTAATGTTGTAAAAGTAGCGTTGGATTGTGAAAACTTTGGCGCCGACGGTATAACGGTACACCCGCGCCCCGACGAAAGGCATATCCGTAAGAGGGATGTTTTCGATTTGCGTCCGTTGTTGCGTACGGAGTTTAATATAGAGGGTTATCCCGCCCCCGAATTTATAGATTTGGTGTTGAAGGTAAAGCCGCATCAGGTGACGTTGGTTCCGGACAGTCCCACTCAGTTGACATCCAACTCCGGTTGGGATACGAAAACCAACCTTGAATTTTTGACGGAAGTACTGGAAGCGTTCAATACCGCCGGTATCCGTACGTCTGTATTCGTGTCTACCGATGCGGAGATGATAGAGTATGCCGCCAAAGCCGGCGCAGACCGTGTGGAGCTTTATACCGAACCCTATGCTACGGCATTCCCGAAAGGAAAGGAAGCTGCGGTAGCTCCTTTTGTGGAAGCGGCCAAAATAGCGCGCAGCCTGGGACTGGGGCTGAATGCCGGTCACGACCTGAGCTTGGAGAATCTGAATTATTTCTATAAAAACATACCCTGGCTGGATGAAGTTTCCATCGGTCATGCGCTGATTAGCGATGCTTTGTATCTGGGATTGGAACGCACCATTCAGGAATATAAAAACTGTCTCCGCTGATGAATCTTATGTTGTTATTAGCCCAGGCGGCTCCGGCGTTGGCCGATTCTATCGCCGGCGCCAATCCGGTACTTACTCCTGTTGCCGCTCCCGATGAAATGAATTTATGGAGTATGGCTGTCAAGGGCGGTTGGATTATGATAGTTCTCGGAGTTCTCTCCGTTATCTGCTTCTATATCTTGTTTGAACGGAATTACGTTATCCGTAAGGCGGGTAAGGAAGACCCTATGTTTATGGATAAAATCAAGGATTATATTCTGGGTGGTGAGATTAAGGCTGCCATCGCTTATTGCCGCAGCGTCAATACGCCTTCCGCCCGTATGATAGAGAAAGGTATCAGCCGCTTGGGACGTCCGGTTAACGATGTGCAGGCTGCCATAGAAAATGTAGGTAATATCGAAGTGGCAAAGTTGGAAAAAGGATTGACTATCATGGCTACCATTTCCGGCGGTGCTCCGATGATCGGTTTCTTGGGTACGGTGACCGGTATGGTACGCGCTTTCTTTGAAATGGCGAATGCCGGTAATAATATCGATATAACCCTGCTTTCGGGCGGTATATACGAGGCTATGATTACCACCGTAGGCGGTCTGATTGTGGGTATCATCGCTATGTTTGCCTATAATTATCTGGTGACGCTGGTGGATGGTGTCGTAAACAAGATGGAAGCCAAGACAATGGCTTTCATGGACTTGCTGAACGAGCCTGCCAAATAAAATCATAAGTTATAAATCATAAATAGGAGAGCGTGTTACAACGTAGAGCAAAAATATCGCCCAATTTCAGTATGGCGTCCATGACGGATGTTATATTCCTGCTGTTGATTTTCTTTATGATTACTTCTACGGTAGTATCGCCGAATGCAATCAAGGTATTGCTTCCGCAGGGAAAACAGCAGACATCCGCCAAGCCGCTGACAAGGGTTATCATCGATAAGGATTTGAATTATTACGCGGCTTTCGGTAACGACAAGGAACAGGCGTTGACTTTGGATGGTTTGACTCCTTTCCTGCAATCGTGCGCAGCGAAAGAACCCGAAATGTATGTGGCGTTATATGCCGATGAATCCGTTCCTTATCGGGAGATTGTGAAAGTGCTGAATATCGCTAATGAGAACCACTTCAAAATGGTGTTGGCTACACGCCCGCCTGAGAATAAGTAAACGGTTTCAATCGTAAATAGCTAAATCGTAAATCGAAACGGTGAATCAGAAGAAGAAAGGAAAATATATAGGATTGGCAGGGGCGCTGTTGGTACACGTTGTTGTCATTGCCCTTTTGATACTGGTAGGATTTACGTTGCCTGAACAGTCGGAGGAAGGCGGTGTGCCTGTGATGATGGGAGAAACGTCCGATGCCTGGGGCGTTGCCGATCCTTCTTTGGTAGAAGTGGAGACTATGCCGGAAGAAGCGGCTCCGGAAGTGCCGGAAGAGGCAGAGCAAGAGATGTTGACGCAGGAAGATGAAGAGACCGTCGCCATAAAGCCTAAAGCGGAAGAAAAGAAGAAAGAAATAAAGAAACCCGAAAAGACCGAGGCTGAAAAAGCCGAAGAGGCTCGTAAACTTGCTGCTGAAAAATCGGAACGGGAACGGAAAGCAGCCGAAGAAGCTGCCCGTAAACGTGTAGCGGGAGCTTTCGGTAAAGGTGCGCAAATGGGTAGTAAAGGTTCTACGGAAGGAACCGGCGTGCAGGGAAGCCCTACGGGGAATTCTTCGACGGGAGCGACAGCCGGAACCGGCGGATATGGAACTTTTAATCTTGGCGGACGTTCTATAGGCGAAGGCGGATTGCCGCGTCCTGTATATAATGTACAGGATGAAGGAAAAGTAGTGGTTACCATTACTGTAAACCCTGCCGGACAGGTCATCGGAACCAGTATCAACCGCCAGACGAATACTGTAAACCCCGCTTTGCGGAAAGCGGCCGAAGATGCGGCGAAGAAAGCGAGGTTCAATACTGTAAGCGGGTTGAATAACCAGACAGGAACGATAACGTATTATTTTAATCTAAAATAAGAGGAGAAACTATTATGGGTACAGTTTATGTGTTTTTTGCAGACGGTTTTGAAGAAATAGAGGCTTTCACTTCTGTCGATGTAATGAGACGTGCAGGTTTGAATGTGGAAATGATTACAGTGACTCCTGACGAAATTGTAACAGGCGCTCATAGTGTACCGGTGCTTTGTGATAAGAATATAGTGAACTGTGACTTCTTCGATGCTGATTTAATATTGCTTCCGGGCGGTATGCCGGGTGCGGCCACCTTGGAAAAATGTGATGATTTGCGCAGATTGATTTTACGTTTTGCCGAAGAACAGAAACCGATTGCCGCCATTTGCGCCGCTCCTATGGTGCTTGGTAAGTTGGGACTGTTGAAAGATAAGAAGGCTACTTGTTATCCGGGCTTCGAGCAATATCTGGAAGGCGCTGACTGCACCGGGGCGATGGTGGAAAGAGACGGTAATATTATCACGGGAAAAGGTCCCGGTGCCGCAATGGAGTTTGCTTTGGCTGTCGTGGAATTGCTGCAAGGTAAGGATAAAGTCGCAGAGTTGAAGGAAGCGATGATTGTCTGATTATAAATTATGAAAAAGCTGTGTGAAAAGCGCATGGGTATTTACATAATGATAGGATTTTAGGTACGGATTATACGGAACACACGGATTAAATAAACTAAGATGATGGAATCCGTGTAATCCGTGCCTAAAAAACATTAAGAGCTTTTTACACGGTTTCTTTAATACTCAAAACCCGTAATTCCAATGAAGTATGTTCTGATTGTAGCCGGTGGTAAAGGTTTGCGTATGGGATGCGAACTTCCCAAACAATTTCTTCCGATAGGAGGAAAACCTGTATTGATGTGTACCATAGAAGCCTTTTACGCTTACAATCCGGAGATACGGATAATATTGGTGCTTCCGCGTAACCAGCAGTCTTACTGGAATGAATTGTGCCGGAAACATGACTTTTCAATCCCTCATCATATCGCAGACGGTGGAGAAACACGTTTCCATTCGGTGAAGAACGGTTTGGAATTTGTTACAACACCGGGCTTGGTCGGGGTGCATGATGGTGTCCGCCCTTTTGTAGCCCGGGAAGTTATAGAACGTTGTTATTCCTTGGCAGCCGGAAAGCAGGCGGTGATCCCTGTGATAGACGTGGTGGAGACAGTACGTCATTTGGTCGGCGAAGGAAGTGAAACAGTCAGCCGTGACGAATACAAACTGGTGCAAACTCCGCAAGTATTTGATGCGGATTTGCTGAAACAGGCCTATGAACAGCCTTATACTCCGCATTTCACGGACGATGCCTCGGTTGTTGAGGCGTTAGGCAAACCTGTTTATCTGACGGAGGGTAATCGGGAAAACATTAAAATAACCACTCCCTTTGATTTGAAAATAGCTACCGCCCTTTTGGATTCATGTTCGATTTAACTACGCGTGACATAAAATATTTGTCGGGCGTCGGGCCGCAACGTGCTTCGGTGCTTAATAAGGAATTGGGCATCTTTTCCTTCCATGATTTATTATACTACTTCCCTTATAAATATGTAGACCGCAGCCGTATCTATTACATTCAGGAAATAGACGGTACGATGCCTTATATCCAGCTAAAAGGAGAAATCTTAGGTTTTGAAACAGCCGGTGAAGGACGGCAGCGAAGATTGATAGCGCACTTTTCAGACGGTACGGGGGTAGTTGACCTGATTTGGTTTCAAGGCATCAAATATCTGATAGGGAAGTATAAAGTTCATCAGGAATATATCGTATTCGGTAAACCTTCCGTCTTTAATGGCAGGATAAACATTGCCCATCCGGATATAGACCCGGCTTCCGAGCTGAAACTGTCTGCTATGGGTTTGCAACCCTATTATAATACGACGGAGAAGATGAAGCGAAGCTCTCTCAATTCGCACGCCATGGAGAAGATGATGAAAAACATTGTCCGGCAGTTGAATGAACCTTTGGCGGAAACGCTTTCTCCTGCCTTGTTGGCGGAACACCATCTGATGCCGTTGACGGATGCTTTGCTGAATATTCATTTCCCGGTTAGTCCGGATGCGCTGAGAAAAGCGGAATATCGTCTGAAATTCGAGGAATTGTTTTATGTCCAACTGAACATACTGCGTTATGCCAAAGACAGGCAACGTAAATACCGGGGGTATGTCTTTGAGAAAATAGGCGAGACGTTCAACGGTTTTTACTCCCGTAATCTTCCTTTTGAGTTGACCAACGCTCAGAAACGCGTGTTGAAGGAAATACGGCGGGACTTAGGCTCGGGTAAGCAAATGAACCGTCTCCTGCAAGGAGATGTGGGTAGCGGAAAAACATTGGTTGCGTTGATGAGCATGCTGATTGCACTTGATAACGGTTATCAGGCATGTATGATGGCGCCTACCGAAATATTGGCGAATCAACATTACGAAACGATTCGTGAACTGTTGTATGGAATGGATGTACGGGTTGAGCTGTTGACCGGTTCAATCAAAGGCAAACGCAGGGAAGCCATTCTTTCCGGCCTGCTGACAGGAGATGTACAGATACTTATCGGTACGCACGCCGTCATTGAAGATACCGTGAACTTTGCATCATTGGGTCTGGTTGTCATCGACGAACAGCATCGTTTTGGCGTAGCTCAGCGTGCCCGCTTGTGGGCAAAAAGCGTACAGCCGCCTCACATACTGGTAATGACCGCAACCCCCATACCGCGAACGTTGGCAATGACGCTTTATGGTGATCTGGATGTATCGGTTATTGACGAGCTTCCTCCGGGAAGAAAGCCGATTGCTACTATCCACCAGTTCGATAGCCATCGTGTAAGCCTGTATCGTTCTGTGCGTAAACAGATTGATGAAGGACGCCAGGTCTATATCGTTTATCCTTTAATCAAGGAGAGTGAGAAGATTGACCTCAAGAATTTGGAAGAAGGTTATCTGCACATCTGTGAAGAGTTTCCCGATTGCAAGGTTTGCAAAGTACATGGAAAAATGAAACCTGCCGAAAAAGATGCGCAAATGCAGTTGTTCGTTTCCGGTGAGGCGCAGATAATGGTTGCCACCACAGTTATTGAGGTAGGTGTGAATGTGCCTAATGCTTCTGTGATGATAATAGAGAATGCCGAACGTTTCGGACTTTCTCAGCTTCATCAGCTTCGCGGTCGTGTAGGGCGTGGAGCCGACCAGTCTTATTGTATATTGGTCACCGGTTATAAATTAGCGGAAGATACCCGGAAACGTCTGGAAATCATGGTGCGCACGAATGACGGTTTTGAGATAGCCGAAGCCGATTTAAAGCTGCGTGGGCCCGGTGATTTGGAAGGAACTCAGCAGAGCGGTATTGCTTTTGATTTAAAAATAGCGGATATAGCCCGTGACGGACAACTTTTGCAATATGTTCGTGAGGTTGCCCAAGCCATTGTAGATAAGGACCCGAATGCTTCTCTTCCTGAAAATGAGATACTGTGGCGACAGCTGAAAGCCTTGCGAAAGACAAACGTTAATTGGGCGGCTATAAGTTGAAAAACGGTTAAACATACGCTTTATTTGCAAGTTTATGTTGTTAAACATGTTTGTAGTGTAAGTTGTTTGTTGTTAGTGATTTATCTGCTGTTATTCTCTGCTTTTATTCTTACTGCTTCAAAAAAATAGTTAATGATACAAGCGCCTTTTCGGAGAGAAATGTTACCTTTGGGAGAATTTTTGAAAATAATCTGGATATTCGCGTAAGAATAGGTGTGGTTGATTCACCAGATATGCTCTACGGATATCGAAATGAATGACGAAACGGAATGAATTTTAATTGGATTAGAACGGCTTTATTAGCAGCAACGGCAATGGTCAGCCTGAACTCTTTCTCGCAGGATTTGATTGCCCGCCAAGCCCCCATTGACAGAAAACTTAAAAGCGTAGATTCATTGGCTTTGCAGAAACAAATCCGTGCGGAACAGTCTTTGTATCCGGGACTGGATTTGTATCCGAGCTGGAATAATGAATTTGTGCAGGCTTATGGCAATGCTATCGTGCCGGAAAGTTATACCTTTGACTTGAAAGGCTTCTGTATGCCTACCGAACATACCCGTATTACTGACGTATTCGGCTATCGCCCTCGCAGAAGAAGAGCGCATTACGGTTTGGATATTAAAGTATATGTAGGTGATACGATCCGTGCCGCGTTTGACGGTAAGGTACGTATCGTTAAGAATCAAGGCCGTCGCGGATACGGTAAATATGTCGTTATCCGCCATGATAACGGCTTGGAAACGGTCTATGGGCATTTATCCAAGCAATTGGTTGATATAAACCAGTTGGTAAAGGCCGGAGAGCCTATTGCATTGGGTGGTAATACCGGACGTTCTACCGGTTCTCACCTGCATTTTGAAACCCGTTTTCTGGGAATTCCTATCAATCCCGCATTGATGTTCGATTTTGAAAAGCAAGACGTTGTTGCCGATTCTTATACGTTCCGTAAGACCAAAGGCACTTCCGGTACGGCCCGCAGTATGGCGTCGGGTGAAGGCCTCTTCTATAAAGTGAAGAAAGGCGATACCTTATCCAAGATCGCATCCCGTCAGGGTACAAGCATCGACAAGCTTTGCAAACTGAACCGTATTACCCGGAGAACAATTCTCCGTCCGGGACAGGTGTTGCGTTGCTCATAAAACGAAAATACTCTCTAAACGTAAACAATCTCTATAGGAGAGGGCGCTTTAATATAATTTAGAGTGCCCTCTTTTCTTTTTTCTTTAATTATTCCTAACTTTGCAGCCTATTTGTAAGGATATGAAAGATACCAAGCAACAATTTGAGCATGTCATTGCTATTTGTCGTGATTTGTTCTCTAAGAAACTTCATGATTACGGTCCTGCATGGCGTATTCTTCGTCCGGCTTCCGTAACCGATCAAATATTCATTAAAGCCAATCGTATTCGAAGCATTGAAACTAAAGGTGTGACTTTGGTGGACGAAGGCATTCGTTCGGAGTTCATAGCTATTGTCAATTACGGTATCATCGGTTTGATACAGTTGGAGTCGGGCTATGCCGAATCTGCGGACATAACGAACGAAGAAGCAATGGTCTTATATGATAAATATGCGAAAGAATCATTGGAACTGATGCTTGCCAAGAACCATGATTACGATGAGGCTTGGCGCAGTATGCGTATCAGTTCGTATACGGACTTGATATTGATGAAGATATATCGTACAAAGCAAATTGAAAGTTTGTCCGGTCAGACACTGGTTTCGGAAGGTGTCGACGCCAATTATATGGACATGATTAATTATTCCGTATTTGGTTTGATTAAGATAGAGTTTGGAGACTGAGAGAAAACATATCATAAAACTCGTTTGGGTAAATACCTGCCGCTTTTTGCTGGCGGCACTGTTTATCTTCTCCGGATTTGTGAAAGCTGTCGACCCGCTCGGCTCTTTTTATAAGATTCAGGATTATCTGACGGCATTCGGTATCATTTCATGGTTTCCCGCATATCTTCCGTTACTCTTTGCCATAGTTCTGTCATCCGCGGAGTTTTGTGTGGGAGTTTTCCTTTTTTTCGGGGTTCGTCGGAAAATCGCGTCGACATTGGCGCTCCTTCTAATGGGTGTAATGACCCCGCTGACGTTGTATCTTGCTTTGGCAAATCCCGTATCCGACTGCGGATGCTTTGGGGATGCCTGGGTGTTGACGAACTGGCAGACATTCGGAAAGAACATAGTATTGCTGGTTGCGGCGATAGCGGTGTTCAGGGATCGGAAACTTATGTTCCGCTTTGTTACGCTGAAGATAGAGTGGATGGTATCTTTATATACGCTTTTATTCGTCTTTGCGCTCTCTTTTTATTGTCTGGAATATTTGCCGGTATTGGACTTCCGCCCTTATAAGATCGGAACGAACATAAAGGCGGGCATGGAGATTCCCGAAGGTGCGAAACCGAGTGTGTTCGAGAGCCGTTTCGTGTTGGAAAAAGACGGCAGGCGGCAGGAGTTTACATTGGATAATTATCCGGACAGTACATGGACCTTTGTTGAAACACGTACCGTATTGAAAGAAAAAGGTTATGAACCGCCCATTCACGACTTCTCTATGATAAGCTTGGGTACGGGTGAGGATATAACGGACAGTGTGCTGTCAGATAAAGGATATGCTTTTTTACTGGTAGCCCACCGGATAGAAGAAGCGGACGATAGCAATATCGACCTTATCAACGAGATTTACGATTACAGTGCGGAGCATGGTTATGGTTTCTATGCGCTGACTTCTTCACCGGATGAAGAAATCGGGATGTGGCGTGAAAGAACCGGTGCGGAATATCCGTTCTGTCAAATGGATGATATTACCCTAAAGACGATTATCCGTTCCAATCCCGGCTTGTTATTGATAAAAGACGGGACAATCCTGAATAAATGGAGCGATAATCAGCTTCCGGATGAGTATGTGCTGAACGACAGTTTGGACAAATTGGAGTTGGGGCAACAGAAACATGAAAATAATTTGCATACCATAGGCTACGTATTGTTATGGTTTATCGTACCTTTGACGCTGGTTATCGGCATTGATATTCTGGTAATCAAGCGGAGAGAAAGGAAAAGTAAGGAGCGGCAATAAACAGTAAATATATTAACCCTTTAATAATTAAAACAAAATGAGAAAAAACATTGTTGCAGGAAACTGGAAAATGAACAAAACCCTTCAAGAGGGTATTGCTCTTGCAAAAGAACTGAATGAAGCGTTGGTCGGCGAAAAGCCTAACTGTGATGTAATCATCTGTACTCCGTTTATTCACCTCGCATCTGTTACTCCGCTGGTGGATGCCGCTAAGATCGGTGTAGGTGCAGAAAACTGCGCGGACAAGGAATCCGGTGCATATACCGGCGAAGTGTCAGCCGCTATGGTTGCTTCTACCGGCGCTAAGTATGTAATCCTCGGTCACTCGGAACGTCGTGCTTATTACGGTGAAACAGTGGAAATCCTGGAAGAAAAAGTAAAGTTGGCTTTGGCTAACGGACTGACTCCGATTTTCTGTATCGGTGAAGTTCTGGAAGAACGTGAAGCTAACAAACAGAATGAAGTGGTTGCCGCTCAGCTGGCATCTGTATTCTCTCTGTCTGCAGAAGATTTCTCTAAGATTATCTTGGCTTACGAACCGGTTTGGGCTATTGGTACAGGCAAGACCGCTACACCGGCGCAGGCGCAGGAAATCCACGCTTTCATCCGTTCGGCGGTTGAAGGAAAGTATGGTAAGGAAATCGCTGAAAATTGCTCTATCCTTTACGGTGGTAGCTGCAAGCCTTCCAATGCAAAGGAACTGTTTGCAAATCCTGATGTAGACGGTGGTTTGATTGGTGGCGCCGCTTTGAAAGTTGCCGACTTCAAGGGTATCATCGACGCTTTTAATTAATAACGGAGAGTTGGGAGTTGCCGTCCTGATAGGGAATGGCCAACTTCCGACTCTTTATGTTTAAAGCTTGGCTTTTCAACTATATAAAAACACCCTTTTATGAAGAAACTTGGTTTGCTTTTAATTGTATGTTTTGCTTTTGCCGCTGTATCTGTGGCGCAGAATAACATCGTAAAAAGCCTGGAACGTAATGTGCCGGGGCAGGGTAAGGTGTCCATTCATCAGGATGCCCGTATCGGGGCTTTGATAGGCTCTGAATACATTTCTACCGGTTCGGACGACCAAAAAGTGATTAAGAGTTCGGGCTATCGCGTACAGGTATACGCCGGTAATAACACCCGTCAGGCCAAGAATGAAGCCTATTCGGTGGCTTCCAACATAAAAGAGCGTTTTCCCGACCTTCCCGTTTATACATCTTTCAATCCGCCCCGCTGGTTGTGCCGTGCAGGCGATTTCCGCAGTATTGAGGAAGCGGACGCCATGATGCGCCAATTGCGTGCGACGGGTGTTTTTAAGGAAGTGTCTATTGTGAAAGATCAGATAAACATTCCTCTGTAATTTATAACTCATCATTCATCATTTATTCCATCTTCTCATGTTAGGAAAAGAAGAAATCGTATCTCCTTCATTGGACGAACTGAAAGAACATTATCATCGTATATTGACTTTGTTGGGTGAAGACCCTGAACGTGAAGGGCTGCTGAAGACGCCGGAACGGGTGGCGAAAGCTATGCTGACACTGACTAAGGGCTACTCTATGGACCCGCACGAAGTACTCCGTTCCGCCAAGTTCAAGGAAGATTATAACCAAATGGTGATTGTGAAAGACATTGATTTCTTTTCTCTCTGTGAGCACCATATGTTGCCTTTCTACGGTAAAGCTCACGTGGCTTATATTCCCAACGGCTACATCACAGGCCTGAGCAAGATTGCCCGTGTGGTAGATATTTTCTCTCACCGCCTGCAAGTGCAGGAACGTATGACGCTGCAAATAAAGGAGTGTATTCAGGAAACGCTGAATCCTTTGGGCGTAATGGTTGTGGTAGAGGCTAAGCACATGTGTATGCAGATGCGCGGTGTGGAAAAACAGAATTCAATAACCACTACTTCCGACTTTACGGGAGCTTTCAATCAGGCTAAGACGCGTGAGGAATTTATGAATCTTATCCGTCACAATTCTTAATGTCAGGGGAGCACCACCCGGTCTCCCAAACGTTTTGCCATGATACTTTGCACTTCGCGCATTTCGCAGTAGCGCTTCATGATAGCGTTGCATTTCTCCTCGTCATTGGCTACGGCAGGGTCTTGCAGGGCAGACATCATGTGCTTTAACTCTTCGCTGACAATGGCATATTTAAAGTTAATCATCAGTGCCGGAACCAGCTCATAAAGACGTTCTTCATCGGTTACTATCTTTTGGCTTTTTGAGTGGTACTTGCTTAACTGATAGCGGTTGCTGATAAGTTCCACGCTCAGCTTGCTGATGGTTGTTTCCGGATGTGCCAGAAAATAACGCTCGGCTGTGAATCCGGCATCATGTATATGGGTGGCGGCTTCGGTCAAAATTTGACGGTGCAGCGGGTTGTGAAATGACAGCTCGTCTTGCTTCAAATCGTTAATAACGTATTCAATCACACTTACAGGTACTTCCTGCCCTTCTTCATTGGTTGCGTTGCACATTATCTTTTCGCCGTAGCGCACAATCATCTGAAGAATCAACCGTTCGTATTTATAGAACTCCTGTCCTTCTTTTCCCTCCTGGGGAATGAAAGAGACATAATTATCTTCCGGCGGGATAGGGGAACCGGCATATTCAGCAGCCATATCAGGCGGCAATGATGTTCCGTCGGCGGTTGTAAGGGGGGCATCTCCTTCAGTGTAGGGAACTTGTGCGGCTGTTGCTTCCGTATTGTTCCTTGCCGCGGCTCTGCGCTCGCGTTCCGTTTGTTCGGCACGCTTCTCGGCCTGCATTTCACGTCGTTTGGCAACTTCCGAAACCAGCAGCTTGTCCTCTACGCGCAGCAGTTGGGCGCACTCTTTGATATAGACATCGCGCACAATCGCTTCGGGAATGACCGAGATGCTTTGTACAAGATTACCGATTAATTCGGCACGTTTGATAGGGTCTTTACCCGCGTCCTCCAGCAACAAATTGGTTTTGAACCGGATAAAGTCCGTTTCGTGCTCTTGTATGAATTGCCGGAACTCGGTCGAATTATGTTTGCGGGCAAAAGAGTCCGGGTCGTCTCCGTCGGGCAGGAGGCACACCTTAATATTCATGCCTTCTTCCAGCAGCATGTCGATACCTCGTATAGAAGCCTTGATGCCGGCTGCATCACCGTCATAAAGCACCGTCATGTTATTGGTGAAGCGGTGAATCAGGCGGATTTGCCCCGGTGTCAGGGCAGTGCCCGAAGAAGCCACTACGTTCTCTATGCCGGATTGGTGCATGGAGATAACATCGGTATAGCCTTCCACCAAAAAACACCGGTCTTGCTTTACAATCGCCTGTTTGGCAAAGTAGATGCCATACAACTCATTACTCTTATGGTAAATTTCCGATTCGGGTGAGTTGACGTACTTTACTTTCACCCCTTTAGTGGCGCTGGCAAGCACACGGCCACCAAATGCCACCACCTTACCCGACAGCGTATGCACGGGGAAGATGACACGTCCCCAAAAACGGTCGCGCAGTCTGTGGTCGTCCGTTTCATAACAAAGTCCGGTCTTGATGAGGAATTCTTTCTTATATCCTTTCTTTATAGCCTCCTGTGCCATGGCATCGTGGCTCTCGGTACAATAGCCCAACTGGAATTTCTCGATAATGTCATCACGGAATCCGCGGTTGCGAAAATAAGCCATACCGATGCTGCGTCCGTCCACATGGTTGCGCAGAATATTCTGGAAATAGTCGCGGGCAAACTGGTTGACGATGAAAAGGCTTTCGCGTTCGCTCTGAGCGAGCTTTTCTTCGTTGGACAGTTCCCGCTCCTTGATTTCGATGCCGTATTTCTTGGCGAGGTATTTCAGCGCTTCGGGATAAGACATCTGTTCATGTTCCATGATGAAATGTACGGCATTGCCCCCTTTGCCGCAGGCGAAACATTTGCACAGTCCTTTGGCGGGAGACACGTAGAATGACGGCGTCTTATCATCGTGAAACGGGCATAGTCCCACATAGTTCACTCCGCGTTTCCGCAGCGTGACGAAGTCCGATACGACATCGTATATTTGTGCCGCGTCCAGAATTCTGTCTATGGTGGGTTGGTCTATCATAATTCGAGTACAAAGTTACATATAAAATCAGCCCCTGCAAAAAAAAGTTTTGCAGGGGCGGGAAAAGGGGAATTAAATCATCATTTAATCTTCTCTCTGATTTTAGTCAGGTATTTCTTCATCCCTTCCGCATCCTTATTGTTGATGATTTCCAACAGCTGCTTCAGTTCCAGGCGTATATTCTCTACTTGTCCGGGCGTACGGGGATTGAACAGAATTTCCTGGAGCAGATAATCGTCCTCGCTCAACAGGCCTTTGGCAATGGCCATATGCTTTTTGAACGTAGTACCCGGGGCTTCCTGATGCTTCATGACCGCTGCAAACACAAAAGTTGAAACGAAAGGAATGGACAAGGAATAGGCTACCGTTTCATCATGCTCGTCGAAAGTGTACTCAAAGATATTGAGCTTCATGGTCTGGTACAGGTCTTTGAAGAAGATTTTTCCCAAGTGGTCGCCTTCGCTGATGATGATGGCATTTTCCGTATTCAGGTTACTCAGGCTGGCAAAAGTCGGTCCGAACATGGGATGCGTCGACACGTAACGGAAACCGCTTTCTTCATAGAATTTTTTCAGTCCCGTCTTTACCGAAGCGATATCGCTGATGATACAGTCTTTGGGCAGTACGGGCAACACCTGGCGGAAAGCTTCCAGAGTATATTTTACCGTGGCGGCGTTGATTACCAGCTCCGGTTCAAACTCCTTGATTTCTTCCAGCGTAGTGAAACGGTAGGTGTTATAGACAAAGCGCAATTGATGCGGGTTGACGTCAAACACGGCCGTCTCGTGTTGAAAACTTAAAATATCCGTAAAGAAAGAGCCCATTTTCCCGGCTCCGAGTATTAATATTCGCATATACTTGATGTTATAGTGACAATGTTATATAGTTATCTTGTCACTTATTAATAATTTCCATTTGCTGGCGCACGCTTTCCTCGTGTATCGCCTCAAACACTTTCTTGATAAATTCCGAATCCATGCCGCACAGTGCGCCTTGCGAGCCGCGTTTTTCAAGAATCTCGTTATAACGTCCCGTTTGCAGGATGGTCATATCATGTTCTTTCTTGTATGTGCCGATTTCACGGGCTACACGCATCCTTTTGGCTAATTCCTGAATGAGGTTGTTGTCGCATTCGTCAATCTGCTTGCGCAATTCGCTGAGGTTTTCGGTGCTTTGCGTGTCCTTGCGGATAACAAGCAGGTTAAGGATATAATCCAATACATCCGGCGTAACCTGCTGGGCGGCGTCGCTCCACGCGCAATCCGGGTTGCAGTGGCTTTCGATAATCAAACCGTTGAAGCCTAAGTCCATTGCCTGCTGGCAAAGCGGAGCAACCAGTTCGCGCTTTCCGCCGATATGGCTCGGGTCGCAAATGATAGGCAGGTTTGGAATACGGCGGCGCAGTTCGATAGGGATATGCCATTGCGGCAGGTTGCGGTAGAGCTTTTTGTCGTAGCTGCTGAAACCGCGGTGGATGGCTCCAAGACGTTTCAGACCGGCATTGTTGATACGCTCCAAGGCGCCAATCCATAATTCCAAGTCCGGATTAACGGGGTTCTTTACCAATACCGGAATATCCACGCCTTTCAGGGCATCTGCTATTTCTTGTACGGCAAAAGGATTGGCGGTAGTGCGGGCGCCTACCCAAAGTATGTCTATTCCGGCTTTCAGGCACTCATATACATGTTTGGCTGTGGCTACTTCGGTGGAAACATACATGCCCGTTTCCTTTTTCACCTCTTTAAGCCAGGACAAACCTTCTACGCCGACACCCTCGAAACCGCCCGGTTTGGTACGGGGTTTCCAGATGCCCGCACGGAATATCTTCATTCCTTTCGCAGACAATTGCCTGGCGGTATCCATAACTTGTTCTTCTGTCTCTGCGCTGCATGGACCGGCGATAACCAGAGGACGTTTTTCCTCGATACCCGGCAACAAGATTGATTCTAATTCAAGTTCCATATTCTTTATTTGTTTAATTATATTCAGTTGTATAAATATTTCCAAACCGTTATCCCGCTTCCGTATCAAATTATCTCATTGCTTTGATACGTTTCAACGCTTCCGCCAGTTTGTCGTCCTTGCAGCAAAGCGAGATACGGATGTATCTTTTTCCATTGCTGCCGAAGATAAATCCCGGAGTGATGAATACGCGCGCTTCATGCAATACCCGCTCGGTCAGTTCCTCTACATCGGCGCAACTGTCGGGTATCTTTCCCCAAAGGAACATGCCTACCTGACTTTCATCGTAAGTACATCCCAGTTCACGCATTATTTCCCCTGCCAGCCGGCGGCGTCCGCGATAGTTCTTATTGTTGCCTTCGTACCATTCTTCACCGGCTTCCAGGGCAGTGGCGGCTGCCAGCTGCATGGCGCGGAACATGCCGCTGTCTATGTTGCTCTTCACTTTCAGTATCCATTGTACGAAGTCGGCATTGGAGGCGAGCATACCGATGCGCCAGCCCGGCATATTGTGGCTCTTGCTCATGGAGTTGAACTCGATGCAGCATTCCTTCGCTCCCGGAACGCTGAGAATGCTGATAGGACGTTCGTTCAGGATAAAGCTGTACGGGTTGTCGTTGACGATGACGATGTCCTTACGGCGTGCGAAGTCCACCAGCTTTTGGTAAAGCTCCGGCGTGGCGTTCGCTCCTGTCGGCATATTGGGATAGTTGGTCCACATCAGTTTGACACGGCTCATATCCATTTTCTCCAGCTCATCGAAGTCGGGCATCCAGCCGTTTTCTTCTTTCAGGTTGTAGTTCACGACCTCGGCGCCCAATATCTTGCTCAATGAAGTATAGGTGGGATAGCCGGGGTTGGGAACCAATACCTGCTCACCGGGATTGACGAAAGCCAGCGTGACGTGCAGAATACCTTCTTTGGAACCGATGAGCGGCTGTATTTCCGTGTTCGGGTTCAGCTCCACGCCGTACCATTTCTTATACCATCCGGCAAAACCGCGGCGCAATTCGGGAATACCTACGTAGGGTTGATAGCCATGTCCGTCAGGATTGCGCGCCGCATCGCAAAGCGTTTGTATGGTGTCTTCCGAGGGGGGCATATCGGGACTGCCGATACCCAGGCTGATTACATCCTTGCCTTCGGCATTCATTTGCGCCACCTCTTTCAGTTTTTTAGAGAAGTAGTATTCGCTTACGCTTGCCAGTCGGTCGGCGGGCTTTATTTTAGATATTTGATTTTCCATCTTCGTATTCTCCTAATATTTTAAGTTCTTTGGTCAGCGGGGTGATAGCCACGATAGATTGTTTATACTTCAGTACATTGTCGAAAACCACGTCTACGTAGAATTGATATTCCCATTCGCGCCCGATGATGGGCAGTGATTGTATTTTTGTCAGGTTGATGCGGTAGAAAGACAGGATGGACAATACCTGTGAGAGGCTTCCCTCGGTATGCGGCAACGTGAATACCATGCTTGCCTTGTTGACCTCCTTGTTGCGGTGACGGCTCAGTTCATCCACCTGCCACGGGTCTGCCACAACCAGAAAACGGGTGAAGTTGTGCTTGTTTGTCTCGATGCCTTCCTGCAACACTTTCATGCCGTAACGTTCGGCGGCGGCTTTGGAACAGATGGCGGCGTGTCCTTTCAGGTTCTCTCTCTTGATAATCTCCGCACTGAGGGCGGTATCTTCGCCTTCCACGACTTTAATGCCGGGGTGCTGTCCGAGGAACTCGCGGCACTGCATCAGAGCGATGGGGTGGGAGTTTACTTCCGTGATGTCGTCCCAATCCTCTTCGGGCAGGCAAACGAAGCTGTGCGAGATGCGCAGCTTATATTCGCCCACAATCTGTGCGCCGCTTTGGCGGAGCAGCTCATTGTTGTGCAGCAAGCTGCCTGCAATCGTATTTTCTATTGCCAGCATACCTATGGTCTGACTGTCTTTCTTGACAGCTGCAAATACATCCTCAAAGGTAGCGCAGCAGATAAGCTGTATTTCTTCTCCTTCGAAGTACTTGTGTGCGGCAATGTCATGATACGAACCTAATGTTCCTTGAATGGCTATTTTTTTCATTCCTGACTGTTTTTTTCTTAGTTTATGCTACAAAAAATCCCGCTTCCATACAATGGAGCGGGATTCTATATATTACTTAGTTCTCTATTCAGTTCTTAAGCATCACTGTCACTTGATACATACAAACTCCCGCTCTACTTTCCGGCTAAAGTAAAAGTAAAAAAAGAAGTAATATGCATAAGTAAATGATTTCATCATTGCTGTTCTCTTGTTTTGAATTACGCGACAAAAGTAATACTTTTCTTTTATACGCAAATAAAAAACAATGTTTTTTTTGATATTTGTATCAATTTATAGATAATCTTTTACAATCCCAATACATTTGTCGTATTGTTGCCCGGCTGATTGCCATATTGTCCGGTGAATCCTTGTATGTCTTTCGGGTTCAGTTCCAGTCCGCGCTTCATGTCTTCCACAGAGCCTTCCTTGTCACCGTTCAGCAGCTTGGCACGTCCGCGTTCGTGGTAGGCCTGGGCGAAGTTAGGGTTCAGATCAATGGCTTCATCAAACAGGGCGATAGCTTCGGTCAGCTTCTTCTGGACGATGTACAGTTGTCCCAAGTAGAGGAACGCCTGCTCGTTGAACGGATTCAACTCGGTTATATGAAGATAGTCGGCTTCCGCTTCGGCCTCGGCGCCGGTTGCTTCTTTTATCTTTCCGCGAAGCAATATGGCGCTTTCGTCGTCCGGGTCTTGGGCGAGTACGGCATCGATGTCTTCCATGGCTTCTTTGTATTGCCGCATCTTCGTCAGAGCTTCGGCGCGCAGCAGGCGGGCTTCGGTGAAGTCGTCTTTCAACACGATGGCTTTTGTGAGATGGGCGATGCACATAATGCCGTCGTTCTGTCCGTTGTCGGCTTTGCCCAACAGATAATGCGCCATGGCACTGCCTTCTTCAATGGCGATGGCTTTTTGGGCGGCTTCCGCCATGGCGGCGTAGTCCTCTTGCATGTAGCAGACGTTGGCAAGGGTGAGGAAGGTGGAGGTATGCTCCGGTTCTATTTTGGTCATCTTCTCCAAAAGTTTGCGGGCTTCGTCCGGTTCGTTGGACTGGATATATACTTGCGCCAAATAGCCCATTGTTTCGAAATCCTCTTGCAGCGCAAGGGCTTCGGTAAAACATTTAATGGCATAGTCGGCGCGTCCCATGCGTTGGGCACGCATACCGTCGTACTTGAATATCTCGAAGTTCTTCTGCTTATTTTTTTGTTTTTCCTCTTCCGGATTGCTCGTTTTGCCGGAGAAAAAAGATTTAAAGAATCCCATGGTTATGATATTGTTTTAGTTATGTTTTAATAGGTTGATAGGAGCAGTGCGTGTATGCACCGTGCAAAAGTAATGATTTATTTTTTGATTTGCAGTATTCCGTTGACGGCAATAATTTTTCCTTCGTCCAATAATCGGTGTAATGCCTCGGTCAAAAGCTCTTTGTCCGTCGGAAGTTGTTCGAGCAGACCGGCGGGAGTTTGCGGGGCGGAAGAGAGTATCTCTTGTATTTTTCCGGCAAGCTCTTTGGAGGTCGGCCTGTCGGTTGCAGGCTTGTTGCGCAGACTGATGCAAGTGTCGCACTGCCCGCAATTATGTTCGTTTTGCTCTCCGAAGTAATCCAGCAGCATACGGCTGCGGCATACGGTGTCGTTGGTTACGTAGTCCAGTATGGAATTGATGCGTGCTTCATAACGGGCTTTCCGTTCTTCATAGATTTCCGGAGAAAGGTGGATGCGTTGCGCCTCCACACGTTCGCGCGTGTATATTATATAAGGTGTCTTTTTGTGGGGGATGTAATTTACGATATGCAGTTTGGCAAGGTGAACCAGCAACTCGTAGATTTGCCGGCGGGTAAGTCCCGTGCGCACGGCGAGCGAATCTTCGTTGATATAGGTGTAGTCTGTAAATACCCCTGTATAGGAACGGAGTACGGCTTGAATGAGTTTGTCCATGTCTTCACCCATTTCGCGCAGCCTGTAAAGTTCGTCCCTGCGTATGGTAAAGAGGATGCGTGAGGTGTTATCCTGTTCTCCGGTATATTCCAGATAGCCTGCCTGGGTCAGGATTTTCAGTGCGCTGTCCACCGGGACGGGGAAGTGCTTGAACTTACGGCAGAAATCCTCGATGTTGAATTCCCGTACGCATTCCAGTCCGTCTCCCATTGCCATCTGGTAGTAGTATTGAAGATGCTCGTACACATCTTTGATATAGTCTTTCTCCGGAAAAGTGTCGGGTATGCGCTTGTGCAGCGTGGTTTTGTCCGATTTGGCGTACAGGATGACGGCATAGGCTTTTTGCCCGTCGCGACCGGCTCTCCCGGCTTCCTGAAAATAGGCCTCTATGGAGTCGGGCAAATCCATGTGGATAACGATGCGCACATCCGGCTTGTCTATGCCCATTCCAAAGGCGTTGGTGGCTACCATGACGCGGCTTTCACCGGATTGCCAGCGGTGCTGTCGGATGTCTTTGGAGGCATCGTCCAGTCCGGCATGGTAGAAATCGGCTGTGATGTCTTCATTATTCAGCAGTTCGGTGATTTCTTTGGTACGGCGGCGATTGCGTACATACACAATGGCGCTGCCGGGCATACTGCGCAATATATGCAGCAGTTCTGCCGTTTTGTTCTCCGTCTTACGGACGATATAGGCAAGGTTGTTCCGCTCGAAACTCATGCGGAATACATTTTCCCGGCGGAAATGCAAGCGGGTCTGGATGTCCTTCACGACTTCCGGAGTTGCGGTAGCTGTCAAGGCCAGAACCGGAGCGTCCGGCAGCAGTTCACGTATTTCCGCAATTTTCAGGTAGGCGGGACGGAAGTCGTACCCCCATTGCGAAATGCAATGGCTTTCGTCCACCGTAATCATGCTGACCTTCATTTTCCGCAGTTTGATACGGAAGATTTCCGTATCCAGCCGCTCGGGGGAGATGTAGAGGAACTTATAGTTGCCGAAGATGCAGTTCTCGAGGGTTGTGATAATGTCCTGCCGGTTCATGCCGGAGTAGATGGCAAGCGCTTTGATGCCCCGCTTCCTTAAATTCTGCACTTGGTCTTTCATCAGGGCTATCAGGGGGGTAATAACCAGACATAATCCGTCTTTGGCAAGTGCCGGAACTTGGAAAGTGATGGACTTGCCGCCACCCGTAGGCATCAGTCCCAATGTGTCTTTGTTCTCACTGATACTGTTGATAATATCTTCCTGGATTCCCCGGAAGCGGTCGTATCCCCAATACTGTTTTAAAAGTCGGGAGTTGAGAGTTGAAAATTGAGGGTTATCGGGCTGGGCGGACATGGCGTTGGGAGTTGAAAGTGAAAAGTTGAAAGTTGAGAGTCAGGAGTTGAAAACCAAACTGCACAGCCCAACTTTCAACTCTCAACCCTTGACTTTCAACTAAACTAATTCGGTTTTATGTCTTCGATTTGCAATTGCACTTCTCCCCGTTTGTGGGTGTTTTCTTCAATGGTGTAGCAAATGTCAAACGAACGTTTGGTCTTGATGTAGCGAACGTGGGAACTTTGTCCGAAAGCGATGCCGTTCATTACATTGTTCGATTTGTTATCCACTAATTCCAGTTTGATATGTTCCTGGTCGCGTCCTACGACTTTACTGGTTCCGTAGTCGTACACGTTATGGGTACAGAAGACAGGTTTGGTGTTGTCGGGACCAAACGGGTTGAACTTTTTTAAATCGTTGCAGAATTTGGGCGTAATATCCCGGAAGTCGATTTCTGCGTTGATGTCGATTACGGCGCTGGTTTGTTCCGGCAGGATATGCTGTGAAACGAATTCTTCAAAACGTTCGGTGAAGGCGGGAACGTTTTCTACCTTCATGGACAGTCCGGCGGCATAGGTGTGACCACCGAAATTCTCCAGCAAATCCCTGCAATATTCGATGGCTTTGTATACATCAAAACCGGAAACGGAGCGTGCCGAACCGGTCGCCATATCATCCGTACGGGTCAGTACTACGGCCGGACGATAATATACTTCCGTCAGGCGGGAAGCCACAATGCCGATTACCCCTTTGTGCCAGTCTTCGTTGTACAACACGATAGAACGGCGGTCGGCCAGTCCTTCCAGTTCGGCAACGATTTGATTGGCCTCTTCGGTCATTGTCTTGTCGAGGTCCTTACGGGTTTCGTTATATTGGTTGATTTGCCCGGCCTTTTCCAAAGCGAGCGAGAAATCCTTTTCCGTCAGCAGGTCTACCGCTTCCTTACCGTTCTGAATACGTCCCGATGCGTTGATGCGCGGGCCTATCTTGAATACTATATCGCTGACGGTAATTTCTTTTTCCGACAGTCCGCACACGTCGATGATGGCTTTCAGTCCTACGCTCGGATTGCTGTTGAGCTGTTTCAGACCGTGATAGGCAAGTATGCGGTTCTCTCCCATAATCGGTACGATGTCCGAAGCGATGCTGACCGCAACCAAGTCCAACAGGGGAATCAAGTGATGAAACTCGATGCCGTTGCTGATGGCAAACGCCTGCATGAATTTAAAGCCTACCCCGCAACCCGAAAGGTGTTCGTAGGGATAAGTATTGTCTTCGCGCTTGGCGTTCAATATGGCTACGGCAGGGGGCAATATCTCATCGGGCACGTGGTGGTCGCAGATGATGAAGTCGATGCCTTTTTCTTTGGCGTATGCGATTTCGTCTACGGCCTTGATGCCGCAATCCAATACGATAATCAGTCCCACACCGGTTTCGGCGGCGTAGTCCACACCTTTGGTTGAAACTCCATACCCTTCGTTGTAGCGGTCGGGTATGTAATAGTCTATGTTCGAGTAGAACTGTTGAATAAACTTGTAGACCAAAGCCACGGCGGTGGTTCCGTCCACATCATAATCTCCATAAATCAGAATGCGCTCTTTCTTTCCCATTGCCTTGTTCAGGCGCTCTACGGCCACGTCCATATCCTTCATGAGGAACGGGTCGTACAAATCCGGTAGTTGCGGGCGGAAAAACTTTTTGGCGGCAGCTGCCGTTGTTATTCCCCGCTCCACCAGCAATTCCCCAAGTACAGGGCTAATCCCTAATTCTTGGGCCAGTCGTTGGCTTGCTTCTGCCTGATCGGATGTAATGGGTAAATAATTCCATTTGTGAGTCATTTTATATATTATTTTTTCTTTTTCTATCGCAAAGTGCCGGAGAACAAAAAGGACTTTTCACCGTCCGCTTGATATATGCTATTTCTCCAACAAGCTGTAAAGGTATGAAAAACTCTTGAAACCGATGTGAATTCTATAGAAAATATTCTTAACGATGCGTATTCTCTCCTAAAATCCTCTTATTTTTGTAAGGTCTAAATAAGTAGAAGACTTTTGTTCATTAAAAACAGGCTGAAATTATGCTTACTTTCATTTCTTGCGCCAAGACTATGGCGTCGCGTTGCTCTTTAAAGGTACCCGAAGTAACCGTTCCGCATTTTGAAACGGAAGCTGTTGCGAATGCGTTGGAAATGTCGCAGATACCTGCCGCAGAGTTGGAAAAACTCTTGAGGGTGAATGCCAGGATCGCTGCGGAAAACAGGGTTCGTTTTCACGATTTCTGCTCGGAAGACAATCACCCTATGCCGGCAATCGGCGCATATACAGGAGCTGTTTTTAAACGTATTCTGCCAAAGGAATTTACGGCTGATGATTTCCGTTATGCGCAAAATCATCTCCGTATCACTTCTTTTCTCTATGGGTTGCTCCGCCCGCTGGATGGAATCAAGCCTTATCGTCTGGAGGGTGATGTACGACTGCCCGAAAAAGGCGGGCTTTCCATGTTCAATTATTGGAAACCGCTGCTGACAGATTATTTTATGGAAGAAATCAAAAGCCGGGGTGGTGTACTGATTAATCTGGCAAGCGGTGAGATGAAAGATTTGTTCGATTGGAAGCGGGTGGAAGAAGAAGTACGGATTGTTACCCCTGATTTTCAGGTTTGGAAGGGCGGGCAGCTGAAAACGGTTGTTATTTATGCGAAGATGTGCCGGGGCGAGATGGTGCGTTACATCATTAAGAACCGTATTGAACGTCCTGAAGATTTGAGAGGCTTTTCGTGGGAAGGCTTCGCCTTCGATGAGAAACGCAGTACGGATAGTCACTTGCTGTTTACGTTGGGATAAGCCCGGGATACTATAAACAGATGCGATGAAGTAGGTGTGTTTTGCCGTTATACAGTAATAAATGAGAGTATATCGGTATACGGCTTAGCTATCCCTAACTGTATGCAGAGATACTCTAAACCGTATACCGGGACAGGCTCTTTATTTTTTACGTAAATCCCGTCCTTCGTATTTACAGATTGCCTCAATCCATTCTTCTGTCAGCGGTTTGGACTCGTGTTTGCTGAGGTCGTACGTTACCATGACAGAGGTACAGATGCATTTCACTTCCTGCGTTTCAGTATCTATGACGCGTTGGGCGAGATGAAAACTTTTTGTTCCGATTTTTGTTACGGCGGTTTGTACGGCAATGTGGTCGGAACCATAAATCTGCGCAAGAAAATCGGCTTCTATATGGACGACGACGATACCGTCTTTTTGCCAGTCGACATGCGGACATACGGAAGCAAAATATTCTGTCTTACCCAAATCATAAAAAGAGAAGTAGACGGTGTTGTTGACGTGACCGAATTTGTCGACGTCGTTGAAGCGCAGTTGTATAGGTAGGGTGTGGTTAAATTTAATCTCTTCCATTGTTTTCTCTTAAACTTTGTTTGTAATCGGGGCGAATTTACTACTTTTGCGTGTTAATCACAGTATTTATATATCAAGAAATGATAGAAGACATTAAAAAAGCCTGCCAGGTAATGCGGGAAGGCGGGGTAATTCTGTATCCCACCGATACCGTTTGGGGTATTGGTTGTGACGCTACCAACGAAGATGCGGTGCGCCGTGTATATGAAATAAAGCAGCGTCAGGACAGCAAGGCGATGCTGGTGTTGGTAGATTCTTCCGTAAAGGTGGATTTCTATGTTCGGGATGTCCCGGAAGTGGCATGGGACTTGATAGATTTGGCAGACAAACCGTTGACTATTATTTATTCGGGCGCACGTAATCTGGCGGCAAATTTGCTGGCGGAGGACGGCAGCGTAGGTATCAGGGTGACGAATGAAGAGTTCTCCAAACGTCTTTGCCAGCAGTTCCGCAAGGCGATTGTTTCTACCTCCGCCAATATCAGCGGGCAACCCTCACCGAAGAATTTCAGTGAAATAAGTGAAGAGGTTAAGTCGGCCGTAGATTATATTGTAGGTTATCGGCAAGAAGAGATGAGTAATCCGAAGCCGTCCAGCATTATTAAACTGGGTAAAGGCGGGGTGATTAAAATAATCCGTGAATAAGGAAGATGGCTGGAGAAGAAAGAGGTTGGTTACAACGCTTTATCATTTGGCGTGAGAAGAATGTTAAGGAGAAACGGTTTATTCTGGTTCTTAGCTTTCTGGTCGGTATCTTTACGGCATTTGCCGCATTGATATTGAAAATGCTGATACACTGGATACAGAACTTTCTTACGGAGAACTTCGATACGACAGAGGCTAATTACCAGTATTTGATATATCCGGTGGTGGGAATCTTTTTGGCAGGGCTGTTTGTACGCTATGTCGTAAAGGATGATATCAGTCATGGGGTTACGAAAATTCTATATGCCATATCCCGCAGGCAGGGACGTATCAAACGGCATAATACGTGGTCGTCCATTATCGCCAGTTCCATAACAATCGGGTTCGGTGGTTCGGTCGGAGCGGAGGCTCCGATTGTGCTTACAGGCTCGGCCATCGGCTCTAATCTGGGAAGTCTGTTCAAGATGGAGCACCGCACGCTTATGTTACTGGTGGGATGTGGCGCCGCCGGTGCTGTGGCGGGTATTTTCAAAGCTCCGATTGCGGGGCTTGTGTTTACGTTGGAGGTGCTGATGATAGACTTGACCATGTCCTCGCTGCTTCCATTGCTGATTTCGGCAGTGACGGCGGCGACCGTTTCTTATATCGTGACGGGTACGGAAGCCATGTTTAAGTTTCATCTTGACCAAGCCTTTGAACTGGAGCGTATTCCCTATGTGATTATGCTGGGTATTTTCTGCGGACTGGTTTCTCTTTATTTTACCCGTGCCATGAATTCGGTGGAGGGTATGTTCGGTAAACTGAAAGTTCCTTATAAGAAACTGCTGGTGGGCGGTTCCATGTTGAGTATTCTGATATTCCTTTTCCCGCCGCTTTACGGTGAGGGCTATGATACGATAGAATTGCTGCTTAACGGTACAAGCAAAATTGAGTGGGATACGGTAATGAATAACTCTTTCTTCTACGGTCATAGCCAGTTGCTGCTGTTGTACCTGATGCTGATAATCCTGTTTAAGGTTTTCGCTTCGAGCGCAACGAATGGCGGTGGCGGGTGCGGTGGTATTTTTGCGCCTTCTCTTTATTTGGGATGTATTGCCGGATTCGTATTCTCCCACTTCAGCAATGAGTTTGAGACCACCGCTTTTCTGCCCGAAAAGAATTTTGCCCTGATGGGGATGGCGGGAGTGATGAGCGGTGTCATGCACGCGCCGCTGACGGGCGTATTCCTGATTGCCGAGTTGACGGGAGGGTACGACTTGTTCCTGCCGCTGATGATAGTTTCGGTCAGCTCTTATTTGACGATTATCGTTTTTGAGCCGCATAGCATTTACTCCATGCGTTTGGCAAAGAAGGGAGAACTGCTGACGCATCATAAGGATAAGGCGGTGCTGACGTTGATGAAAGTGGAAAATGTGGTAGAGAAAGATTTTATCGCAGTGCATCCGGAGATGGAACTTGCCGAATTGGTGAAGGCTATCTCCGCTTCTCACCGCAATATATTTCCGGTAACGGATAATGAGGGTAAACTAATCGGTATTGTCTTGCTGGACGATATACGCAATATCATGTTCCGCCAGGAACTGTATCATCGTTTTACGGTGGGTAAATTGATGACTTCCGCTCCGGCGCGTCTTTATAATACGGACAGCATGGAGCAGGTGATGCGTACTTTCGACGATACGAAAGCATGGAATCTGCCGGTAGTGGATGAAGAGGGCAAGTACCTCGGTTTCGTTTCCAAATCGAAGATATTCAACTCGTACCGTCAGGTATTGGTACATTTCTCGGAAGATTAAAAGAGATGATTATGAAGAAAGAAGATTTACGGATTGTATATATGGGTACTCCCGAATTTGCGGTGGAACCCTTGCGCTGCCTTGTGGAAGGCGGATATAATGTAGTAGGAGTGATTACTATGCCCGATAAGCCGGCAGGGCGAGGGCATAAGGTGCAATTCTCTCCGGTGAAACAATATGCGCTGGAGCATGACCTACCGCTTCTCCAGCCTGAAAAGTTGAAAGACGAAACGTTTGTCGGGGCTTTGCGCGCTTGGAACGCCGATTTACAGATTGTAGTCGCTTTCAGAATGTTGCCGGAAGTGGTGTGGAATATGCCACGTTTGGGAACTTTCAATCTGCATGCTTCGTTGCTGCCGCAATACCGCGGCGCCGCTCCTATCAACTGGGCGGTTATCAACGGTGATACGGAAACGGGTATCACTACTTTCTTCTTGAAGCATGAAATAGATACGGGAGAGGTTATCCAACAAGTCCGTGTCCCGATTGCTGACACGGATAATGTCGGTATTGTTCATGACAAGCTGATGATGCTTGGCGGCCGTTTGGTAACGGAGACGGTGGACGCTATTCTTGCCGATGCGGTAAGACCCGTTCCACAGGAAGAAATGGTTGTAGCGGGCGAACTGCGTCCGGCTCCCAAGATATTCAAAGATACTTGCCGTATCGATTGGAGTCAGCCGGTAAAGCGCATTTATGATTTTATCCGCGGTCTGTCTCCCTATCCCGCCGCATGGACGGAACTGGTACAGCCGGACGGAACGGTAGTGGTTCTGAAAATATTTGAAACGGAGAAAGTGGAACGCCCGCACTCATTCGCCCCCGGAACTTTGCAGACCGACGGTAAGACATATATTCGTATAGCGGGCGCAGACGGCTGGATTAGTGTGAACGCGTTGCAGCTTCCGGGTAAGAAACGGCTGAAAACGGATGAACTGTTACGGGGATTTAAATTGACAGAAGAATACAAGGTGCGCTGACTGTTAATCTGAAATCTTTTCTGTATATTTGTTTGTTGTAATTCATGTAACCTAATAGAATGTAACTGATATGAAACCTATAATATCCCCTTCCATACTGTCTGCCGATTTTGCGTATTTGGCAAATGATATTGAAATGATTAACGGCAGTGAAGCCGACTGGGTGCACATCGATATAATGGACGGCGTGTTTGTTCCCAACATCTCTTTCGGCTTTCCTGTGCTGAAATATGTGGCGAAGCTTACGGAAAAGCCTTTGGACGTGCATTTGATGATAGTGCAACCGGAAAAGTTTATTCCTGAAGTAAAGGCTTTGGGGGCGCGTATAATGAACGTGCACTATGAGGCGTGTCCGCATCTGCATCGGGTAGTGCAGCAAATCCGTGAAGCGGGAATGCTGCCTGCGGTTACTATCAACCCGGCTACTCCTGTGGCTATGTTGAGGGACATCATAGATGATGTTTATATGGTATTGATAATGGGGGTAAATCCGGGATTCGGCGGTCAGAAATTTATCGAGCATACCGTTGATAAGGTGCGCGAGTTGCGTGAATTGATAACGGTGACCGGTTCGGAGGCTCTGATAGAGGTTGACGGTGGTGTGAATTTAGAGACAGGCGCCCGTTTGGTAGAGGCAGGCGCTAATGCTTTGGTAGCCGGTAACGCCGTCTTTTCGGCTCCTGATCCGGCGGAAGCCATCCGCGCTTTGAAGAATCTGTAATATTTATTGATAACAGACAACTTACAACGGCATCCTTTCCTGCGACTGTTGATGCCGTTGGTCGGTGGAATAGTATATGGGGATAAATATCCTTATATACTGCCTGCCAGTCTATGGATAGCTGTAATCCTGCTGTTGATAGGCGCATATATTCTCAGCCGTAAGTATTATGCCCTTTGCAAGCTATATGGAGTTGTCGTATTTTTGGCTTGTTTCGTATTGGGCGGGGCTTTGGTAAGTTTACAGTTAAAGCAGGCTGACCATGCATTTCCGAATACGGAAAAATCTTCCGCTTATCAGGTTGTTCTTACGGCAAAGCCGGAAATCAAGAAAAACAGTATTCTGTTTCATGCCGTTTTGAGAGGAGAAGTGTTGAAGGACACGCTCTTATATGACTTTTCAGAAAAGACCTTCCTATTTTATTTCCCTAAAGATTCTGCGGCATATTCTCTGAAAAGAGGGGACAGGCTGTTGGTTTATGCCCGTTTGTCTCCACCGGTGAATAATGGAAATCCGGATGAATTCGATTATGCCCGTTATCTTCTCAGAAAGGGAATCTGCGGAACCGCTTATGTACATGCCGGACATTGGCGCAGAATTGGTTGTGACGGCTCCTCTACTTTTCGTCAGCAGGCTTCGGACTGCCGTGATAAGATGATTGCAGGGTATCGGAATATGGGTTTCCAAGGGGATGAGCTGGCGGTACTTTCTGCGCTTACGGTAGGCTGCAAGGAAGAGCTGAGCGAGCATGTAATCGAGACATATTCGGTAGCCGGAGCCAGCCATGTACTGGCGCTTTCCGGATTGCATATCGGTTTCATTTCGGCTTTATTATTGTTTGTTTTGTCGCCTTTGTGGAACAGGTGGCGGTTTTTGAAACCTTTTCTGCTGCTGTCGGTAATCTTGTTTTTATGGGGATTTGCTTTTCTTACCGGATTGTCCTCTTCTGTGGTACGCGCTGTTATCATGTGCTCGCTTTGGCTGCTTTCCGCTCTATTACCCACTTGCCAAAGGCTGACGCTGAATACGTTGGGAGCTACGGCTTTCTTGATGTTATTGTTCAATCCCGTATGGTTGTTTGATGTTGGTTTTCAACTGTCTTTTGCGGCTGTTACGGCGATTTTGCTCCTGCAACCCGGGTTATACGGCTTGTTGCCGGTTAAAAATACGGCGCTGCGAAAAGTTTGGGCCTTAATAACCGTTTCCATAGCTGCCCAAATAGGGACGGCGCCTCTGGTCATGCTTTATTTCTCACGTTTTTCCACGCATTTTCTCCTGACAAACTTATGGGTGATTCCGCTGGTGTCGTTGATTGTGTATGCGACTGTTGTATTGCTTGCCTTAACTCCTTTTCCCGGCTTGCAACATTTCTTTGCAGAGATGACAGAGATGTTGATTCGACTGCAAAATACGGTGCTCCGTTGGATTGAGCAACTTCCTTTGGCCTCTATCGACCATATCCGGATGGATATCCGGGAGGTCTTTCTGTTCTATTTCTCTTTGTTGTTATTGTGCCGTGCCGTAACAAGGCGTACGGCAACGAATGTTTATATCGCTTTGTCCGCTCTGCTGCTTTGCGTTTCCTATCATTCGTATTCGTTTATGGCGGATGCTTCCCGTCGCAGCCTTGTCTTCTATAATGTCCGGGGGTGTCCTGCGGTACATTGTTTGACCGATAACTCTTATTCATGGCTGGTTTGTACCGACAGCCTGTCCGATATTACCCGTTTGGAACGTGCGCTTACTCCCCATTGGAACCGTTTGCGTCTGAAATCTCCTGCCGTAATAACGGGAGATTATTCTGCGCCGGATATTTCTGTCCGGAATCAAATCGTGTTTTATGCAGGAAAACGTATTTGCCTGCTGTGCGATAACCGTTGGCGGAATAGAGTTGCCGATATTCCCATCTCTATTGACTATTTATATGTTTCTCAGGGATATAAAGGCGGTATAAAAGAGCTGGTTTCTTTATTTGAAGTGGGTACGGTAGTGATAGACTCATCCGTTTCCGATTATTATCAGGAGAGGATTATCAATGATTGTATTCGACTGGGAATTTCTTATCTTTCCCTTTCTGAAAAAGGTTCTGTGCGCATATCATTATAAATCATAAACTTTTTCGTACTTTTGCCCTTTCATTTGTTGGGGATAAACGGAATTCCCTGTTTATTCAGAACGTAAATCGTAAAAACTATATGTTGACTAAAGTAATAGAGCAATCTAAGATAGACCACTTTGCCAAGTGGATGGAACGTGCGGATAAAATTGTTATTGTTGCTCATGTGGCTCCCGATGGGGATGCAATAGGTTCTTCTTTAGGATTATGGCATTTTCTCAATACGCAAGACAAGGACGCGACTGTTATCGTTCCGAATGCTTTTCCGGATTTTTTGCGGTGGATGCCCGGCAGTAAGGACATACTTTTGTATGACCGCTATAAAGAGTTCGCCGATAAATTGATAGCGGAGGCAGATGTGATATGTTGCCTTGATTTCAACGCCATCAGCCGTATCGATGCAATGGCGGATGCCGTATCTGCTTCTCCTGCACGGAAAATACTGGTAGACCATCATCTGAACCCGGAAGATTTTTGCAGAATCATAATTTCCCACCCCGAGATATCTTCTACTTCGGAGCTTGTTTTTCGTCTGATCTGCCGCATGGGATATTTCAGTGACATCACAAAGGAAGGAGCGGAATGTATCTATACAGGTATGATGACCGATACGGGCGGCTTTACATATAATTCCAATAATCGTGAAATATACTTTATCATCAGCGAGTTGCTCTCAAAAGGCATTGACAAGGACGATATTTACCGGAAAGTGTATAACACCTATTCCGAGAGCCGTTTGCGTCTTATGGGGCATGTGCTGTCACAGATGAAAGTCTATCCGGAACATCATGCCGCTTTGATTACGCTGACCAAGAAAGAACAAAGCAATTTCAACTATATCCGCGGCGATAGCGAGGGTTTTGTAAACATACCGTTGAGTATCAAAAATGTAGTGTTCTCCTGTTTCCTGCGTGAGGATACGGAAAAGCCGATGATAAAGGTCTCCTTGCGTTCGGTAGGAAGTTTTCCTTGCAACCGGCTCGCTGCTGAGTTTTTTAACGGCGGCGGACACTTAAATGCTTCCGGCGGAGAATTTTACGGAACGTTGGAAGAAGCTGAAAAAGTGCTGGAGCTGGCGTTGGAAAAATTTAAGCCACTGCTTAATGCCAAAGGATAAAAAAAGTTTGGCTGTAAAGGTTAAAAGATACGAACTTTCCACTTGCAGCTTTTAACTTTCAAGGAAATCAGATATTTTTGTACGAAATTACTAAATAACAGAAATGAAGAAACTTACTTTATTCTTTTTGTCTTTATTGGCACTCAGTTTGGGCTTTCAGGCCTGCGATGATAGCAAGACCTATGCAGAGATGCTGGAAGAGGAAAAAGACGGTATAAATGACTTTATCAAAAAGAATGACTTTAAGATAATCTCACAATCGGAGTTTTATGCACAGGACTCTACGACAAAGTCTAAGGAAAAAGGAGACGGCGTGGATGAGTTTGTGCAGCTTGCCAGTGGAGTATATATGCAGATTGTAGATAAAGGCTCCGAGAACGAGGCTGATACGGTGAAGAATAATGATGAGATACTGGTACGTTTTATGGAGTACAGTATCCTTGATAAAGATACCGCGTTATCTAATTTGAGCGCTGTGGAAACTGTGGACGCATTCCGTTATACGGTGACCTCGTCTTCCATAGCGGGAACTTTCTTGCAGGGATACATGATGACCTACTATTCTTCGCCGGCTGTTCCGGCAGGATGGCTTGTTCCATTGACTTATGTGCGTGATATGGCTCACGTAAGACTGATTATTCCTTCCAAGATGGGACATCAGACGGCTATGCAATACGTATATCCTTATTATTACGATATCCGGAAATATCAAATCTGGAAATAACTAACCAATATTTAAATTATTAACCTATGACTCTAATCAAATCTATCTCTGGAATCCGCGGAACGATCGGCGGTGGTGTAGGCGAGGGGTTGAATCCGCTCGACATCGTGAAGTTTACTTCGGCATACGCTACCCTTATCCGCAAAACGTGTACTGTAAAAAGTAACAAGATTGTAGTAGGCCGTGATGCGCGCATCTCGGGCGAAATGGTAAAGAATGTGGTAGTAGGTACCCTTATGGGTATGGGCTGGGACGTAGTGGACATTGATTTGGCTTCTACCCCGACCACTGAGTTGGCTGTAACCATGGAAGGCGCCAGCGGCGGTATTATCCTGACCGCCTCTCACAATCCCAAACAGTGGAATGCTTTGAAGCTTCTGAATGAAAAAGGAGAATTCCTGAATAAAGAAGAAGGAAACGAGGTACTTCGTATCGCTGAGGCCGAAGCTTTCGATTTTGCGGAAGTGGATAAACTCGGCTCTTACCGTAAAGACCTGACTTATAATCAAAAACATATTGATAGCGTACTTGCGCTTGATTTAGTGGATGTGGAAGCCATTAAGAAAGCCGGTTTCCGTGTAGCCATTGATTGTGTAAACTCTGTGGGCGGTATCATCCTTCCGCAACTGTTGGAGCAACTTGGAGTACAGCATGTGGAAAAACTCTATTGCGAACCTACCGGTAACTTCCAGCATAACCCTGAACCTCTGGAAAAGAATCTGGGTGACATCATGAACCTGATGAAAGGCGGTAAGGCCGATGTCGCTTTTGTGGTGGACCCGGATGTAGACCGTTTGGCTATGATTTGTGAAGATGGCAAAATGTATGGTGAAGAATACACGCTGGTTACCGTAGCCGATTATGTATTGAAGCATACTCCGGGCAATACGGTTTCTAACTTGAGTTCTACCCGTGCATTGCGTGATGTAACCCGTAAATACGACCAACAATATTACGCTTCCGCCGTAGGTGAAGTGAACGTAACTACCAAGATGAAAGAGGTAGGCGCTGTTATCGGCGGCGAAGGCAATGGTGGAGTCATTTATCCCGCCAGCCACTACGGACGCGATGCCTTGGTGGGTATTGCCCTGTTCCTTAGCCATCTGGCACACGAGGGTAAGAAAGTAAGCGAACTGCGTGCCACTTATCCGGCTTATTTCATGGCTAAGAACCGTGTAGACTTAACTCCGGATACGGATGTCGATGCCATCCTTGCCAAAGTAAAGGAAATCTATAAAAACGAAGAAATCAATGACATCGACGGTGTAAAGATTGACTTCCCCGACAAATGGGTACATTTACGCAAGAGTAACACAGAACCGATTATTCGTGTTTATAGCGAAGCGGCTACGCCGGAAGCAGCCGAAGAAATCGGTCGGCAGATTATGAAAGTAATCGAGGACTTGGCGAAATAAGATAAGGAAGCTAATAAGAAAGAGGGTGTGTCGAAACCCTCATAAATAGAAAATCACCCTCGCTACGACTATCTGTGGCGAGGGTGATTTTCTATTTATGAGGGGAGTTTTGACACACCCTTTTAAATAAGTGTTGAAATTTAATTTATATCAGTAACGATGATATAGCGTAACCTAAGGCTGAAAGCCTTTTTATCTTATAGCCCGGGGTAACACCCCGGGAGTACTTACAGGGCGCAGAATACCGGGAACATTTATTCCCGGGGTGTTACCCCGGGCTTATAGATAAGAGTCTTTCAGGCTGAAAGCTAAAATCCTTTAGGCTTAAAACTAAAATCTTTTCAGGCTTAGATTATTCTTGCTATAAATTAAATTTCAACACTTACTTATTATATCAGCTTTACTCGTTCTATCTCCTGCTCGAAATTGGGCGTGAATATCCCTTTTCCTATATTCTCTTTGATTTCCTCTATATTCCAGAAACGTCCGCCATCCAACTCGTCGCTGGGATGTATCTCGCCGTCGTATACGGTTTTGTGTACAAACACGAGCTCTTTCTCGCGTGCGGATTCAAAAACATAATTGGTGATGGCTTCCGGTGTGAAGTCGGTTATCCCTAACTCCTCGCGTACTTCCCGTTTCAAGGCCATTTCCACACTTTCGCCCAAATCAACGTGTCCGCCTACCGACGTATCCCACTTGCCGGGTTGTATATCTTTCCATTCGGGACGTTTCTGCAGATATAATTCTCCTTTGGAGTTGAATACATGCAGATGAATTACGGGGTGCAGAAGCTTGCTTCCGTTGTGGCATTCGCCGCGGGTGGCTGCACCTATAATGTTCCCTTGTTCATCGACAAGGGGAAACATTTCCTGATTGTTGTCGCTGTTCATTTTATTCAGAGCTTTTTATGGGTGTTATCAATAAAAATGTCGTGCCGGATATCCTTTAAAGAATATCAAGGTATCAGCAGCGACGAATCACCGTAACTCAAGAACCGGAAATCATGGGCAAGGGCATAGTCGTAAATCTTCCGCCAATCTCCATGTAGAAATGCCGAGACAAGCAGTAACAGTGTGCTTTGCGGCTGGTGGAAGTTGGTCACCATGGCTTTTACGATTCTGTACTCGTATCCCGGAGCAATGATGATTTGCGTGCTGGTATGCAACGTTTCCATGTGATGCCGGTCAAGATAGGCTATGATTGCTTGCAAGGCGTCTACGGCAGGTGTGGCAGCCGTTTCAGGAGTCATCTCATAGGGTTGCCATTGCTTTACATGCAAATCCTCTTCTGTGGCGTCGGGATTGTTCAGAAGAGTAACACCTATGTGATAGAGACTTTCCAGCGTACGTACGGAAGTTGTTCCTACCGCAATGGCTTTTCCTTCGTGCGCTACGAGCTTCTCCAGCGTACTGCGATTGACGGATATGTATTCCGTGTGCATTTCGTGCCCTTCTATCTCTTCGCTTTTGACGGGCTTGAAAGTCCCGGCTCCTACGTGCAGCGTCAGTTCTTCCGGCTCCACTCCTTTCCCGCGCAAAGCGTCCAAAACCCGTGGAGTAAAGTGCAGTCCGGCGGTTGGAGCGGCTACCGAGCCTTTTATTTTGGAATAAACGGTCTGGTAGGTTTCCTTATCACTTTCCTGTGTCTCCCTGTTCAGATAAGGCGGGATAGGCAACTCTCCGAACACCTCGAGAATATCGGCGAATGTTATTTCCGGATTGTTCCAACGAAAATCCACCCAATGACTGGTACCATGGCACGCTCCCCGTTCGGCAGTCAAGGTAAGCGGTTTTCCTTTCACAACCATTTCCCGTTTTAACGTACCTTCTTTCCACTTTTTCAGATTTCCTATCATGCAGAGCCATGCGGCGTGTTCCGTCTGCTGAAAATTAAGAGCGTAGTCGTTGGGTCGGATAGGTTCGAGGCAGAACACTTCGATAAGCGCTCCCGTCTCTTTATGGAAGTGCAGACGCGCCTGGATAACCTTGGTGTTATTAAAAATCATCAGGCTGTTGGCCGGAAGGTAATCGGGCAGGGAGGTGAATACGTCTTCGGAAACCTCACCGTGGCGATACAGCAATAACTTGGATTGGTCGCGTACAGGCAATGGAAACTTGGCGATGCGCTCATCCGGCAAGGGATAATTGAATTCGCTGATTCTAATATGTCTGGGATCTTCTTTCATATCTTTGTTTTATTAGGGACTGCAAAGGTACGGATATTTGGGAAGATTTGAATTATATGCAGGCAATTAATGATTGTCTTGCCGAAGCGCCCGGAGAGTTACTTTACTTACCACGCAATCTTGGAACGGAAGTTATGTTTATAGAAATCAAAGTTTGATTCTTATAAACTAAAGCTTTATTCTTAGAAATGAAACTTCTGTTTTAAGATTGCATCGCATGAATAAAAACTTTGCGATACAAACAAAGTATGTTTGTATATAATCATCAAATAATTCCTAACTTTGCGAGAGATAAAAGAGGATGCCGGAATCGCATGTCTGCCATGGTTTTGACGCATCTTCCGGGTAATGATAAAAAAACAGAATAGAAAGTATGAAAATAGGAGATAAAGTACGCTTCCTCAGTGAAGTAGGCGGTGGTGTCGTGACGGGCTTCCGTGGAAAAGACATAGTATTGGTAGAAGATGCCGACGGTTTTGACATTCCGATGCCGGTGCGCGAATGTGTGGTGATTGAAACAGATGATTATAATATTCCCACTTCGGCTTCTAAAGCAGCCAAGAAGAGGGCGGAGGAGCAATCGGCGGCTCGTACGGTTGTTGCAACCTCAAAGCCGGCATCTTTCGCTTCGGGCTCCGGACAGCGGGTGGAGCGTCCGGTCGAACCCCGGATATCCGTTTATCGTCAGCCGGAAATGAAGGGCGGTGATGTACTGAATGTATACCTTGCCTTTGTTCCGGAGGATATCAAGGCGGTAAGCACCACTCCGTTTGAGGCCTATTTGGTGAACGATAGCAATTACTGTATGTATTATACATATTTAAGCGCGGAAGGCAAGTCGTGGACTGTCCGTTCGCATGGTCTGATAGAACCGAATACAAAGCTTTTGTTAGAGGAATTTGAAAAATCGGAGCTGAATGACAGGGAGCGTGCAGCCGTTCAGTTGGTCGCTTTCAAGGACAATCGTTCTTTTGCCATGAAGCCTGCTGTCAATGTGGAAATTCGTATCGATACGGTGAAGTTCTATAAACTGCATACATTCCGGCAGACCGACTTTTTTGACACTCCCGCGCTTATGTACGATGTGGTGAAGAATGACGCTCCTGCCAAACAGGTTTACGTGTCGGCCGAGGATTTGCAGGATGCCCTGATGCAAAAGAAAACGGTGGATGTCCCGTCCAAGCCTCAGACTATCGTCAAGCGGGGCGGCAAAAATGAAATCATCGAAGTGGATTTACATATCGGCGAATTGCTGGATGATACGCGTGGCATGAGTAACAGCGAGATATTGAACTACCAGTTGGATAAGTTTCGCGAGGTAATGGAGCAATACAAGAATAAGCGTGAGCAGCGTATCGTCTTCATTCATGGCAAGGGAGACGGTGTGCTTCGCAAAGCCTTATTGGATGAGATGAAACGGAAATATACGGCTTGTAAGACACAAGACGCTTCTTTCCAGGAATATGGGTTCGGAGCTACGATGGTTACAATAAAATAAAACACGGAGTATGCGGAGCGGTCTGAAAAGCTGCATCGGTTTCTTTCTTCTTCTATGGACGGGGATTGTATTGCCGGGCGCCTGTACTTGTAAAGGCGGCGGTGACGTGATATCTGAAATGCGGGAATTCGATTCTTTTTTCAGTACTCATGTCGATTCTGTGGCAACGGCTCCGCGCAGGATGAGGACACAGGTCTTGCAAAGAATGAAGGCTGCGAAAGACAGTCTGGTACGGTACAACTATCTTTCCGTCGCTTTGAAAACCTGCCTGGCCACTTCCGATATCGATTCTGCGCAACTTTTGATTCGGGAGATTGAGGATTTTACCGGCAGACAGCCTTTCTCGCACCGATTGGCCGATTTGCAGTCCGAATGTTTCAATATGAAGGGTAATATCTATTCGAGAAAAGGGTATATAGATTCCGCGGAAGTTTGCTTCAAGAAAGCTTATGAATGGAGATTGCAGGGAACGAAACCGGAGACCGTTCCGGACATTCTGATAAACCTTGCCGATGCCAACAATCATTTGGGAAGGCTGGATATGGGTGTTTTCTGGTACAGGAAGGCACTGTTGATTTGTGATTCGCTGAATATGCCTTCGGATAGAAAGTTTCCCATCTACTATGGATTGGCGCAGGGATATATGACACTGCGCGACTATGAGCAATGTGACTACTATTCGGAACTTGCGGCTAAGAACTATGATGAGATGCTTCCGGATGAAAAGCATTTTTATCTGAATAATCGCGGAAACTCGTATTATTACCGGGGGGATTACGCTACGGCAATCGGTTACTTCAGGAAGGTGGTGGAGCTTGTGAAAGATTATCCTGATATGCGCTGGGGGCTTAATCTGAGTTACTTGAACCTGAGCGACTGTTTTCTTCAACGGAACGAAGCGGATTCGGCTGCCAAATATCTGGATTTGTGCGAGCCTTTCTTTAAAGAGATAGGTTCCACTACCGCGCTTTATTATATCGATACGCAGAAAATAGAGCTGGCTTTGCAGCGTAAAGACTTTGCGGAGGCACGGCGGTTGCTGACGGTGAGTAAAGCTTCGCCGGAGATAGACGCGGACATGATACATATCCGTAATAAATATTTGCAGCAATTTCACGAAGAAACCGGTAATTATCAGCGGGCATACGATTATCTGAAGAAAAATGACCGCTTGGACGACTCTATTCGCAATGAGCGTATAAGGATGCGTACGGCGGATTTGACTTTGCGTTATCAGCAGGACTCTACCTTGATGGCGCATAAGGTCTTGTTTCAGAAACAGGAAAACGAGGTGCTGGCATTGAGGCAAACTCGTCTCGTGACATTGGCGATTGCCGTTATAGCGTTCTTGATTGCCGTTTTTCTTTATCTTTATAATAGGAAGAAGCATGATTTACTGCTCGCTCAAAATCGCAGGACAGTCTCTACGCTCCGTCTTGAGAATATCCGTAACCGCTTGTCTCCTCATTTTATATTCAATGTTCTCAATCAGGAGGTTGTGAACCGTAGGGAAGAGGAGAAGCAGGAGTTGGCGTCATTAGTGAAACTGATGCGGCGAAATCTGGAACTGGCGGAACAGTTATGTGTCACTTTGTCCGAGGAGCTGGATTTTGTCGGAACTTATATCGACTTGGAACGCCGTTCGCTCGGAGCGACTTTCCGCCCGGATATTAAAATAGCGGAAGATGTGCATCCTGAACAGGTATGGCTGCCCTCTATGATGATACAGATTCCGGTGGAAAATTCCGTAAAACATGCGTTGAGAGGCAAGGAGGGAGAACGGAATTTATGGATTACCGTAGACCGGCAGGAGAGAGGCATTCGCATTAAGATAACGGATAACGGTGGCGGTTATCGTCCGGACAGCCGGCATAGAGGCACAGGTACAGGCATGAAAGTCATCATGCAAACGATTCAGATTCTGAATATGAAAAATAAGGAAGCGATTGATGTCGCCGTGCATAACGTGACTTTGCCGGGTGGCGAGGTAGGATGTGAAGTAACTTTTCTGTTACCGGATAAGTACGATTATAAAATCTAAGAATAGCCGCTTAGTTATGTTTTTAGGGGTGATAGAACGGGTTATGGATGAATAGTCTGTAAATGTCCGTTTCTGGTTTTGTATGGAAACAAGAAAATTTTTATATTCGCCAAAACAAAACATGGAATATGGACAAGTACAAAGTCGTTATAGTAGATGATGATGAAGTATCTCTTGAAAATCTGAGCTTTGAATTACGGAAAGATGCTCGCTTTTCTTTGGAAGGCACTGCACGAAACGGCAGGAAAGGGAAAAAGCTGATTACGAAAGTACAACCCGATTTGCTGTTTTTGGATGTGGAGATGCCGGATATGACGGGGCTGGATCTGTTGCAGGAGATGCGCGATAACGTGGCGTGGAATATGAGGGTCGTGTTTTATACGGCGTATGACAAGTATATGATACAGGCTATTCGGGAAGCTGCGTTCGATTATCTGTTAAAGCCTTTTGAAGAACAGGATCTGAAAGATATTCTGACGCGTTTCGTCAAACAGGTTGAAGCCGGCCAGCGGGTGTCGCTACCGGTAGGGAGTCCTGTGCACACCGGGCAGACTTTCATCGTTTTTACTCCGACTAATGATATGCGTGCCCTGCGTCCGGCGGAGATCGGCTTTTTCCGTTACTGCTCCGAACGCAAGCAGTGGGAGGTAATATTGAATAACCAGCCGCCTCTGACTTTACGCCGGGGAATGACTGCCGAACAAATTACTTTGTATTCTCCGTGTTTTGTACAAATACATCAATCGTATATCATCAATATAGATTATCTGATGCTTATACGGGATAATAAGTGCGTTTTATATCCGCCTTTTGACAAAGTTACCGAATTGCTTGTTTCAAAAAAATATAAGAAAGAATTACAAGATCGTTTCTGCTTGTGAAAGTAGGCCAATAACTGGTTTAGGAAGTTGATGTCGTCATTACTCTAACGATATTGACAAGCAAAAAAAGGGTACTGAACTAATCAGTACCCTTTTTATCTATTTTAAAATACATTTTCCGTATTTATCGGAAGTGAATGTTACTTCACTTCGATACCTTTGTTTTGCAACGTAACATTCAAAACTTTGGCATAGTCGGAATATTGTTTTTCGTTCAAAGTTCTTTTCATTAATTTCAAGTTACCGTAAACCGCGTTACGCAGCAACTTTTCCTGATTCTTCTTTGAGCTTGTAGCACGCGACATCTGCTCGTCGAAGTATTCACAGATATTTGTGACTTCTTCCTGCTGATTGGCGGACAAATTCAAATACTTACTCAATTTGTTTACGTTGATGTTACCTTCCCATCTTGCAGTTGTCGGTTGATTCCCTGCTGCAAATGTGCTGGCAGCCAGACATACTGCTGCCACTAATGTTAATCCTAAACGTTTCATAATACCTACTTTTTAATTGTTATACCTAAAAACTAATCTAATAATAAATCTAATACCTACTGAAAACAATTGTAAGCGCTTAGCTTTTTCTTTTTACCTATGCAAATATAGGAATATGTTTTATAACACAAAAATGAATAGAAGGAAAAGTGCGGGTTGCACCTTCATTTCTTGATTTACATCAATTAATGACTATGAAAATGAACAAAATCGGCTTTATTTTGTAATGCAGATGTAATATGGAAGACGAATTTGTGTTAATATGATAGTAAAATAGAGATACTGGTGTACAAAAAGATATGCTTGTCTGCTCCGGGGACGGCTTTCAATCTTCTATGAACATTAAATCACTCATAATGCTGTCTGATACAAAGATTCCCTTACGGGTAAGACAGAGGTGACTGTCGCGTATTTCTAATTTTCCGCTATCGAGGTGCGGACGCGCCATATTCATACAGTATTGCCATAGTTCCTTGCCGAATTCCCGTTCCAAATCATTCAGGGACAGTCCCCGCTTGGTGCGAATGGAGGTCATGATGCATTCGTTATAGCGGGTGGTACGGTCTAAATATTCATTTTCGAACCGGCGGTGATTGTTTTCGATGGAATGTATGTAGTCTTCCAACGAGGATATGTTCCACTCACGGGTATCTGTGTTGAATGAATGTGCCGAAGGACCGCAACCCAAGTAGGGAATTCCCTTCCAGTAAGATGTATTGTGGCGGGAATACATGCCCGGACGGCAGAAATTGGATATTTCGTAGTGCTCGTAGCCGGCATTGCCAAGCGTGTCCATAAGGGTGGAGAAGAAGCGAAGGCTGCTTTCTTCGTCTACTTCGCGGATACGGTGCGTTTGCAGAAGTTCGTAGATGCGGGTGCCTTCTTCGTATGTCAGGTGGTAAGCGGAGATATGCTCTACGTCAAGGCTGACGGCTTGTTGCAAATCACGTTTCCAGCGTTCGTCCGTTTCGCCGGGAAGGCCGTAGATAAGGTCGATGCTTATATTGTTGAAACCCGCACGGCGGCAATGATGTACGGCATTGACGGCTTGCGTCGCGTTATGGCGGCGGTTCAGCAGTTTCAGGGTAGCGTCGTCAAAAGTTTGTATTCCCATGCTGATACGGTTGAAAGGCAATCGTTGCAGCATGACGGCGTATTCTTCGGTCAGGTCGTCGGGATTGGCTTCAAGAGTAATTTCCCGGCACTGCTCCATTCCATAGTATTTCCGGATGGTTTCAAATATTTCCCGGAAATCTTCTTCCGCAAGTTGTGAAGGGGTGCCGCCACCAAAGTAAATCGTTTCGACGGGCTCTTCTCTCAGATATTCTTTCCGTATTTGCAACTCTTTACACAACGCATGGATGTAGCGGCCTTTCAGTTTGCTACGGGTGGTGGAGTAGAAATCGCAATAAATGCAACGTGTCTTGCAAAAGGGAATATGGATGTAGATACCTGCCATGTGCCTGTAAGTTGGTTGGGGCGCAAATATACAATTTTTTTCTGCTTTGAATTGAGTGATTCTTAATCTTTGCCTGTATTTAATACTAAAATGGATATTGAAATGCGGAAGGACTGTGTTTTTTCCTTATATTTGTAGCGTTGTCACGGCAACGGAATCCAATTTACATTGTATGAAAAGCATAACACTCAGATATATAGTAGCACTTTTTGTTCTGTTGGTTTCTTATGCTCCTTACGCACAGACATCTATATTCCGTGGCCTGTCCGTCACCGAGGGACTTTCCGATTTGGTGGTCAATGCTTTGTACAAAGATTCGATAGGATATGTATGGATTGGTACGGGAACTTCATTAGAGCGTTTTGACGGCGTCCACCTGAAACGTTATCCTGTCTCAGGCAATAATGAAAAGTTGAAGCGTGTCAATGCCATTGCCGAAACGGAAGGTAACCAGATATGGATGGGAAATGGCATGGGATTGTGGCGCGTGAATCATGAGAAACGCGAGCTGGATGCCATCGCTGCGGAAACAATCAAATGCGGTGTCCGTTCTTTGTTGGCCGACGGCAAGGGGGGACTTTACATCGGCAGTGAGGCGGGGCTGTTTATTTACCGGCAAGGACGGTTGGAACATATTCTGATAGACCCCAACGTATTATCCGCTGCCAATATCATCAACGGGCTGAGTTTCGGAGAAAACGGAATCTTATGGATGGCTACATCGAGCGGACTTTACTCGCTGGAATTGGAAAACCGGAAAATAGTTCCTTATTATTTCATAGTGGAAGACAAGCATATTTGCTCGTATACCAATATCGCCCGTATCGGTCCGGTTATCTATTTGGGTACGATGGGGCAGGGAATCGCTTGTTTTGATACCCGTACGCATAAGTTCGACTCTTATCTGGATGTAGGTTGCAATGTAATATCTTCCTTGTCTTGTGACGGGAAGGATTTGTTGTATGTAGGTACGGACGGCAACGGGGTGCACTTTATTTCCACGAAACAGGGCAGGATAGTCCGTTCTTTCCAGCATGAAGTCGGAAAAGGCGGTAGTTTGCGTTCCAATTCGGTGTATTCCCTGCTGGTGGACAGGGACGGGTTGATTTGGGTGGGTTTCTATCAATTGGGATTGGATTATACGCTTTATCAGAGCGAATTGTTCCGTACGTACAGTTATCCGCCTTATTTTGATACAAAGGATATGCCTGTAAGGACCATAACTTTCCGGGGAAGTGAAAAACTGATAGGTTCTCGTGACGGTTTATATTTTATTGACGAGCAGCGGGGAAGGTATGCCGGTTTCAGCGCTCCGCAGTTGCGTTCCAGTATGATTATTTGTAGTTATGCCTTTCAGGGGAAGTATTATGTCGGAACTTATGGCGGCGGGATGTATGTGCTGGATCCTGTAACATTGACCATTAGCGATTTTGAGCCTCGCGTGGCGCAACCTTTTGTCAAGGGGCAGATATTCTGTATTAAGTCTGATGCGGAAGGATGCTTATGGATAGGGACCTCTGTCGGCTTATTCCGCTATAAGGACGGCAGGATGCTGAACCATTATACGAGTGCCAACTCTAAGCTGCCTGAGGGGAATGTATATGAGATTTACTTTGATTCTACACGTAAGGGGTGGGTTTGTACGGAGAATGGCATGTGCATCTGGGACCCTTCTTCCGAAAGTTTAAAAGTGGATATCTTTCCGGAGGGATTTATTCATAAGGAGAAAATCCGTACCGTATTTGAAGATTCCGCGCATCAGCTTTATTTCCTGCCGGACAAAGGCCCTATGTATATATCCGATTTGTCGATGAATCATTTCCGCCATTTGCAGCCTAATACCTTGCTCGAGGGTAAGGATTGCATGTCTATGATAGAAGATGATGAGGGCTGGCTATGGATCGGTACCAGCAACGGCTTGTACCGGTATGACAAGAAGGACACGTTTATCCTGTATCATTTCATAGACGGGATTCCCAGTCCTATCTTTATATTCTGCCTGCCTGTAAAAGACGGGCAGGGCCGTATCTGGATGGGAAACTCGAAAGGGTTGATTTATATGAATACTCACGCCGAAGGAGAGTTTCTGCAACATAATCGCCCTTTGAGGATTACAGATGTCTTTGTAAACGGCAAACATCCGGTAGCGCCCGCATGGAATAAGGATAAGATGCGGGTGGATTTGGAAAATTCGCAAAACAATCTGACGGTTCGCTTTTCCGCTTTGAATTTTACCGATCCCAGTTATATGTCTTATGAGTGCAAGCTGGAAGGTAAGGAAGAAGGCTGGCAGATGCTGATGGGGCGGTCGGATATCACTTATTATGATTTGTCGTCAGGCAATTATTGCTTTAAGGTGCGGCGTGTCGGTGTGGCCGATTCGGAAATCAGTATGGCGGTACATATTGCCTATCCGGTTATGGCCTGGATTGTGGGGGCGGTTATTCTGATTGTCTTGTCGCTTTTGTGCGTTTTTTATTTTTACAGGCGGAGAGGGAAGTCAAAGAAAACGGTTGAGCCTTTGCCTGTTGCCGAAGTAGAGCCCAAGACCGCTGTCACGGAAGAAAAGTACAAGACCAGTAAAATCAGTCTTGAAGAATGCGAGCGTCTCACCGGGAAATTGGAGAATATCATGCATCGTGAGAAGGCTTATACAAATCCGGATTTGAAAGTGGCGGATTTGGCGGCTATGATAGGGACGTCCGCCCATACTCTGTCCTATCTTTTTAATCAGCATCTGAACCGTAATTACTATGACTATATCAACGATTACCGTATCGCTGAATTCAAACATTTGATTGCTAAAGATGAATACTCCAAATATACTCTTGGCGCGCTTGCCGAACTTTGCGGTTTCAGTTCTCGCGCCTCTTTCTTCCGTTACTTTAAAAAGGCCACGGGCATTACTCCCAATGAATACATTCGCAGTATCGGAAAAACGAATGAATAACCGTGGAATTTATTCTTGAAATGACTGCCGGAGTCTCAAATTATTAGTTGATACTGGGAGTCCCAAATTCTTAAATCTTTGTTTTATTGTGTTTTACGCTTGTTTTAGTCTAATAGGATTAAGCGAGATTTATTAGGCATGGTAGAATGATGTTATCTGTGTATGTATCTATATCTTTGCTTTCGTAAAACAAACGTAAACCCAAAAATCTGAGATATGGAAAACAGTACGATGACAACTTCTCAATTAATAGCCGATTCTTATGTAAGCTATCATAACCAGGTTTATCTGTATATATTACATAAGGTAAACTGCCGGGAAGAGGCTGAAGATTTATCACAGGATGTATTCCTGCGGTTAATGGAATACAAGCAGATGCTCCGTCCCGATACAGTGAAATTTTTTATTTATACCATTTCCCGCAATCTGGTGAATGATTATTTGCGTCGTTTTTATAAGAAGCAGGAAATTTCCTCTTATATGTACGATCATGCCGAAACTTGTACCAACGATACCGAGAGCCGTATAATATCTGATGATTTAGCCGCTTTGGAACAACGTAAACTCAGTGTCCTTCCCACTCAACGCAGGAAAATTTATACGATGAGCCGTTTTGAGGATAAGTCGATAGCGGACATATCTTCGGAATTGAACCTTTCACACCGTACGGTGGAAAACCACCTGCGTATCGGACGGCATGAGGTCCGTGAATATATCAGACAATGTATATAATAAATATAGCGTACTAACGAGAATGTTAATTTTAAATTATAAACGTATGAAAAATGATTTCTTGAAGTTCTCATCGAGAAAACTTTTCTTTTCAGCCATGCTGGTTACCGCATTGTCGGCAGGAGCTTCATTGCCTGCCTTTGCCGGGACTGCAGGTGTGCAATCCGTTATGCAGGCGGGCACGGTGAAAGGACTGGTCGTTGATGCGACAGGCGAGTCCGTAATTGGCGCCAGTGTACTTGAAAAGGGTACAACTAATGGAGTGATAACGGATATCGACGGTAATTTCACTTTAAATGTTTCTTCTCCGAATGCTGTTGTAGTCATCTCTTATATCGGTTACAAAACAGTGGAAATTCCGGCTTCAGACACAAAAGCTTTTCAGAAGATTGTAATGCGTGAAGATTCGGAAGTGTTGGCGGAAGTGGTGGTCGTAGGTTATGGCTCTCAGAAAAAAGAAACACTGACAGGAGCCGTTACAGTGGTTGATGATAAGATGTTGAAAGACAAAGGCGCCCTTTCCAGTCCCGCACAGGCTTTGCAGGGGCAGGTACCCGGTGTGGTGATTACCCGTAACTCGGCAGCGCCGGGTGATGAAAGCTGGAATATGAAGTTGCGCGGTTCATTCTCCAAGAACAATTCCGATCCGCTGGTGATTATCGACGGGGTGGAATCGGAATCATTCAGCCAGTTGAATCCGGCGGATATCGAGTCTATCAACTTCTTGAAAGATGCTTCCGCCGCTATTTACGGTAGTAAGGCTGCCGGTGGTGTAATTCTGATTCAGACCAAAAAGGCAAAGGCCGGTAAGGCGAAAGTGGAATATGGCGGTTCGGTAACTGCAAAGTTTGTCGGACTTCAGCCGGAGCTGATGACCTTGGACCAATGGTGTAATGCCGTTACGCAAGCCCGACTGAACGACGGTTATAAACCGGAAGACGATACTTGGCTGCAATATACCGCTTTAGCTCAGGCAAACAAGGGGCATTATATTGATTTGGATAATACGGTGAATCCCTTTAATAATGCTTTTACCGATGTTGCGGACTTTGTATTCTTTGATACCGATTGGCAGAATATCCTGTGGGGTACGGCAATGTCTACCTCTCACGAGCTGAGCGTATCCGGTGGCGGTGAAAAGACGACTTATCGTTTGTCCGGCCGCTATATGTACGATGATAGTAATTTGAAATGGGGTAACAATAATAACCAGCGTTATAATCTCCGCTTGAATAATACTTTCCATGTGACGGATAAGTTTGATATAGAGTCCGTGCTTTCATTCTTCCGTCAGGATCAGGTAGCGCCTACACAAGTCGGTTCCGCGCTGACGGCTTCTACCCAGCAGCCGGGTTTCCCTTCGTCTACAACAGATGGAAAGCCTTATGCCTGGGGTACATGGGGAGCGCCCAACTGGTATTGCGAACTGGGAGGCGACAATAAACTGAAAGTTACGGGTATTAATATCAGCGAGATGTTTAAGTATACTTTCAACGAACATTTTAATGCGGTAGCTACTTTGGGTTATAACACGAACAATGCTACGCGGGATATACAACGGACATCTATTGATTGGTATAACTATGCCGGCACTAAAAAAGTAATGACTAACCCTCAGCAAGAAGAAAGTAACTATATCAAGAGCAACAGCCAGACAGACCTTTACACCCTTAATGCTTATGCTAACTGGAGTCAGACTTTCGCGGACAAGCACGATATTGCGGTGATGTTGGGTACGCAATATAGTTTTAAGGAGTATGACTATACCACAACCAAAGCTAAGAATATTCTGCCGTCATTGGATATAATCAATGGTATCGGAGAAGTGACTTTGGTTAATGATAACAATAAAGGACCGGAGAAATGGCAGGAAGCGTTACTTTCTTATTTTGCCCGCGTCAACTACGATTATCTTTCCAAGTACTTACTGGAAGGTAACTTCCGTTATGACGGTTCTTCCAAGTTCCAACCCGAAAACCGCTGGGCGTTCTTCTGGGGCGTATCGGCCGGCTGGCGTTTAAGCGAGGAGGCTCTCATTAAGAATCTTAATATCTTTGATGATTTGAAACTGCGCGTATCTTATGGTACGGTTGGTAATCAAGGCGGCATCGACCGTTACGATGGTATTCAGCTTTACAACTTCAATCAGAATAAAGGCGCTTTGATAGGAGGTGAAAAGATTTCCTATATCGATACAAACGGTAAGTTGCTCAGTATGGACCGTGAGTGGGAAACCATTCAGAATTACAATGTCGGTCTTGACTTCGGCTTGTTCGGAAACCGGTTGAAAGGAACGGCGGAGCTTTTCTGGAAAGTCTGCGAAAACATGCTGATTGATGTGTCTTACCCCGCAACGTTGGGCGATAAGGCTCCTACCGCCAATGTGGGTAGTTTTAAAGCCAACGGTTTTGAAGGAAACCTCAATTGGTCGGATAAAATCGGTAAAGTGGGTTACAGTATCGGTGGAACATTTACCTATACAACCAATAAACTGACCGACAATGGCGGAAGCGCAACGATTACGGACGGTGTACGTTCCGACCGTGAGGGTTATCCGTTGAACTCCGTATTCGGCTTGAAGTATGCAGGCAAAATCCGGAATGAAGAGCAATTGGAGAAATACCTTTACCGTTATACCGGCAATAATACCATCGATATGCCTACCAACCTGCGTTTGGGTGATAATATGTATGAAGATGTGAACGGTGACGGTAAGTTGACCGAGGAGGACTACGTTTATTTGGGAACAGATGACCCGAAAATCTCTTTCTCTTTCAATGGCGGACTGAACTGGAACGGCTTTGATTTCTCTGTCGTATTCCAGGGTGTGGGAGAGCGTACGATATGGCGTACCGGTAGCTCCAATAAAAGCAATGACGCATGGCGTATTCCTGTAATGAAGCCGCATCTGAACTCTCCGAATTTCTCGGTGGGAGATGTGTGGTCGCCGGAAAATCCGGGCGCTTACTATCCGACTTATACGAATGTCGATCAGATTAATACTTATAACTACCGTTGTTCGTCCTGGTCGGTGGAGAATGGTAACTATCTGCGTCTGAAGAATATTTCTTTAGGGTATACTTTCCCGGCCAAATGGCTGGAGAAAACTAAGTTCCTGACTTATGCGCGTGTTTATGTAACGGGGTCGGATTTATGGGAAACCAGTAAGATACGTGACGGTTGGGACCCGGAAGCCTCGCGTGAGGTAACAGCTTACGGTCGCTACCCGTTTACGCGCAATGTTACGTTCGGTTTAAACTTAACTTTCTAAAAACAGATTATTATGAAACTACATAAGATTAAAGCTATTTTGGCAGTGGCGGCAATGGGAATCCTGTCCCAATCCTGCCTCGACTTAGAACCGAAAGACCAGTTGGCCGAATCCAATTTATGGAGTTCTCCTTCCGAGTTCCAGTTGTTTGCCAATCAGTTCTACGGTTGGACACGTGATTTCGGCTCGTTGGACAATAACTCGACCAAGCCGTTACACTCGGATTATAATTCCGACCTTTTCACAAGTCGCGACGACCGTAATCGTTTCAGCAACGGTTCTAACTCGGTGCAAGAGTCCGATGGCAATTACGGCTCCTGTTATGCGCATATCCGGCGTACTAACTTATTGTTACAGAATGCGGAGAAATATTCCACTCCCGCTGATATTGCGCAGTATGTAGGCGAGGCTTATTTCTTTCGTGCCTATTCCTATTTTGATTTGTTGCAGTTCTATGGTGACGCCATCATCATTACCCAACCTTTGGATGTGACTTCACCGGAATTGAGAGTAGCTCAGAACGACCGTAGCGAAGTGGCTGATTTTATCATAGAAGACCTTGAAACTGCCGCTCCTATGTTGCCCCGTTTTGCTGAGCTGACTACGGATGATGCGGGACGTATCAGTCGTGAGGGGTGTTGGGCGTTTCTCTCGCGTGTGGCTCTTTATGAAGGTACTTGGCAAAAGTTCCGTGGAAATGAAGAACGGGGACGTGAGTTGTTGGATATTGCGGCAAAAGCGGCTAAGCAGGTTATTGACAGTAAGACGTTCAGTCTGTTTAAGCCGGATGCCCTGAAAGAAAAGGCGCAGAAGTATATGTTTATTCTTGAGGATGCCAAATCCAATCCGGCCGGTATACAAAAAAGCGCTAACAAAGAATATATCTTTGCGCGTCGCTACGATGAGTCTTTGGCTCCTATCGGCAAGAACATCACGAAGACTAATTTGATTAATATGGTGTGGGTGAGCCGTAAGTTCGCCAATATGTACCTTTGCCAAAACGGACTTCCTATTTACATGAATGGTGTGAAGAATGCACAATTCCAGGAATATGCGACGCTGACTTCCGAATGGGAGAACCGTGACAACCGTATGCGCTATACGCTTGCCAAACCGGGAGATTATTTCTGGAACAACAGTAATCCGGGATGCCGCCTGACATGGAATGATGCCTCCGACCAAAGCAATGCGGCTATCAAAAACTTTACTCCCAGCAGCGGAACCGGTTATCATAATCAGAAGTGGGCTTCCGAACGCTTGGTGAAAGATAATTTCGAGGGCTTTGATTATCCGGTTATCCGTTACGCCGAGGTTTTGCTGAACTATGCTGAGGCTGTTTATGAACGTGACGGGAAAATAGAGGATACGGATTTGAATCTTTCCCTGAATCTTGTCCGTACCCGTGTAAATCCCAATATGCCGGGGCTGACCAACAAGCTTGTGAATGACAACGGATTGAGCATGCGTGAAGAAATCCGTCGCGAACGCACTGTCGAGTTGTTCCATGAGGGTTTCCGCTTGGATGATTTGAAGCGTTGGAAGACTGCGGAAACGGAAATGCCGCAAGATATACTCGGTGTAAAGTGGGCGGGAACAGAATTTGAAGCCAAATGGTCTGCATGCCCTTATCCTCGTAACAGCGAAGGGGTAATTGTAATGGAAACAGGCCGTCAGTGGCAGGACAAACATTATTTATTCCCTTTGCCGAAAGACCAGTTGCAATTGAATCCGAATTTGAAACAAAATCCGGGTTGGGATAAATAAGCGGTAAACTTATAAAAATAGAAAAGCGTTATGAAAAAGATATATATGAATCAGTTCCTGCTTGCCGGTACATTGACGGGATGTCTCTTTTTGGCTTCCTGCGATAAAGAGCAGGAGTTTACAACGGGTATGCCTGAACAACAGCTTATCAATTCCATTGAGTTGGAAGTGACTTCTAAATTGCCTTTGGCCATAGGCATGGATAGTACTATTGTATATAAGGTTGCACCGGAAGATGCCGCCGATAAAGAAGTGATGTGGACTTCCTCTAATGAGAAAGTGGCCGCTGTCTCTCAAAACGGTACAATCACGGCGCTTACCGAGGGTGAAGCTGTTATTACGGTAAAACCTGTTATAGGCTTTGGAGTTACCGATGTCACAGAGAAGACGATTACGGTGAGTGTCATTCCCGAAATTATAGAAGTTACCGATATTCGGTTGACGAATAAAGATGATGAGGGCAATCCGCTTACCTCTCTTTATCCGGGTGATGAACAGAAACTGACTTATACGCTGTTGCCTGAAAATCATACCTATTCTTATCTTACATGGGGCAGTAGCGATGAAACGATTGCTACTGTCGCGGAAGACGGGACGGTAACTGCCGTTACACCGGGAAATGTGGTTATTTACGCTTATACTCATGATGGCAGTGGCTACCGGGGTGAGTTCCCGCTTGTGATTAATGAGATAGTAAACGCCGAAGATATATCCATCGAAGATTTGCCAGCCTTACATATGTATCAGACGGCTAAACTGAGTTGTACATTCGTGCCGGAGATAGCCGTTGCCAATTCGGTGGACTGGGAATCGAGTGATGAAAACGTGGTTACGGTGAAGAATGGCAAGGTTACAGCCGTAGGTTTTGGTGAGGCTACGGTTACGGGTACTTGCCGTGCTACGGGCAATAAGGCTGCTACAACGGTGAAAGTTACTACCGGTTGGTGGGTATGGGATGCCGCTTGCGGTTTCGACGGCTGGGGCATGGGTACCAAAGGAGCGAGCTTTGAGGTGACCGAAGACCGTATGGTAGTGACTACTGCAACACAATCATCCGGTGCGTTACGTGCTGACTTGACTTTGGATACTAAAAACATGAAAGTTATCATGGATCTTGTCAATTATCCGGTCATCGCTCTTCACACCAATCTTCCCGATATAAGTAAACAAGGGTATACGCTAGACTTAGTGGCAAGTAATGGTACGAAAGGAGAAAGTAAACTGAGTAAAGGCAAAGCGCTTTCGGACGGAACCAAACTATTGGTTTATAATGTGAAATCGCTTAATAAATTTACGGAAGAAGAAGTGACTTTTACCACTTTCCAAATAAAGATTGCTGATATGATGTCGGCTGAGCTTCCCACCGGACGGTACGAAATGTATTGGATACGTACGTTTGCATCAGAGGAAGAAGCTGTTCAGTTTGCCGAAGATCAAATTGCGGCAAATAAATAAGAATGATAAGTTATAATCATATAGAATAAAATAACAGAAGATATGAAGATGGACTTTATTTATACATTGGCGGTTACCGCTGCATTGAGTTTCTGCTCATGCACAGAGATAGAGGACGGCGCTCCCATTAACTTTGATGAATGGGAGGCACCGGAAAAGATAGAATTTACACTGAATCATCCGTGTATGTTGCACTCGGAGGCCGATTTTACGTATGTAAAAGAAAAGCTTGCCGCTTCTGCGCAACCTTGGGCGGACGCTTACGCGTCATTGGAAAGCAGTAAATTTGCAAATCCTGCTTATCAGGCCGATCCTGTGGAATGGTTGAAACGTTTGGATAAGACCAATTGGGAAAATAAACATCCTGATTACGTAAATTATACCAATCTGGCAAATGATGCCGCCGCGGCTTATCAATTGGCCTTACGCTGGAAACTTTCCGATAAGAAAGAATATGGTGACGCCGCCAAATCCATTTTGAATGCTTGGGCAAAGAATTGTAAGGGCATTTATCGTGAGAACGGTAGTTTGATAGACCCGAACGAACTGTTGATAGCTATTCAGGCTTATCAGCTCGCCAATGCCGCCGAAATCCTGAGAGGATATGATAAGTGGGGTGAGACGGAAGAGTTTAAGGCTTTCGTTCAATGGATAGAAAGCACATTCTATGCTATGGCAGACGATTTTCTTGTCCGTCACAATAATACAGCCGACCATTATTGGCTCAACTGGGATCTGGCGCAAATGACCGCCATCCTTTCTATCGGTATTTTGAGCGATAATCAGGAAATGATAAATAAGGTAATCCAATATTTCAAGAATGGTATAGGTCCGGGCAATGTGAATACCGCCGTACTGCATTTGTATGATGATCCGGACGGTTCGGGCGAGAAGCTGGGACAATGTCAGGAGTCCGGTCGCGACCAGGGACACGCCATGTTATGCTGTGCATTGATGGGGTATTTCTGTAAGATGGCGTATAATATCGGTGAAGACTTATTTGCTTATGGTAACGGCCGTGTAGTGGCGATGGCTGAATATGTAGCCAAATACAATGTCTTCAAACCGGAGTTTGCAGATCAGGTACCGGGTGGCAATAACGAATGGTTCAGCTATACACGCGTAGGATTCCCGTATACGGCTTATTTTTATTGTGACGAACAAATGGACGAACCTTCGGCGGTAGAATTGCGCAGTAACGGTGCGGAAACAGGTCGTGGCGGTAAACGCCCTATATGGGATTTGTGGTACGGACATTGTAAGAAAGTGGGGATGTCTGCCAAATATTGCGGTGAATTCGCTTCTCGTCTTCGCCCCGATGCCGGACCGGAACAATACGGCGGCAGTGGCGGTGCGCTCGACCAACTTGGTTATAGTACGCTTATGTTTTATTACGAATAGAGAAGAACCTAAGAGGTATTAATATAGCAAAAAGTAAATACGGCTTTGAGCGGTATGTTCCGCTCATCCGTATCTTACTTCAAAACAATGAAACTCTGATGTTAACGAGATTATTTAAATCGAATAGTATGATAAAAGGAAAATTTTTACTGACAGCTGTTTTAGCTCTTTTCCTGGCTTCTTGCGGAGATGATGAAGTGTCGCAAGGAGCTGATGGGGCGGAAGTAAAGTTTACTGCCGGATTTGTACCGATGCAGACTGCCGGAGCTGATACTCGCTTGACAACCAATGACAATTGGGCAGGTCTTGCCGATCGTACCGTAGCGATAGAGATAGACGGTATAGTGAAGCCTTATACTGTGGATGAAATGGGCAACCTGACCTCTTCAGACCCGTTCTACTGGGGTGATAAAACAGAACTGACCGTAAATGCTTGGTATCCTTATAATGAAGGTGTCAAGCCGGAAATTCCTGTAGTAAAAGCAGACCAAAGCGGTAGTGGATATTGGGAAAGCGATCACTTGGAAGTGGTGACACAGGATGTTCCTTTTTCTGCTTCTGATATTTCTTTCCGTCATCGTAACACCCAAATAGTATGTGATTTGAATTCCACCTTACCCGGTGTAAGTTACAACAATATTATAATCAAGTATCTAAACCTGCAAAATGTAGAAAAAGGTACTGTAGTACGCGCTACAGCCAAAGGTAAGGCTTTGATTGTTCCACAGACTATTACTGCGGGAACGGAATTTATGGAAGTAACCTTACCGGATGAACGTACCTATACGTATATACTTGAAGAAGATTTGACTCTGGGACAAGGTATCGCAAAAGGTATGGAACTTGAGGTGTCGGAAGATGGAATCAATGTGACCTTCAAAGATTTATCTTCTTGGGATATGAGTGAGGACAGTTTGGAAGGTAATACCATAGAGAATAAACCGGATACGGATAACGATAATTCATGGGATAATGCAGGAAATGGCACGATAGACGGTAGCACAATTGAAAATCAACCGAGTACTCCTAATGATGGCGGCTCGTGGGATTCCGGCGAGGAATCATGGGGAGGTGCTGCTAAAGCGCAATCAAATGAAATTTAAATGGAATAATAATAACAATTAAAGAATATGAATATGAAAAACATTTTCAAATTATCAGCAATGATATTGGCGGCAGCTTTTGTAGCAGGTTGCAGCCAGAACGATGAATTGGATGTGACACCGGTAGAAAATGAAGGACAACTTACTATCCACGCAACAGCTTCAGATTTTGTATCATCCGATGCGGATACTCGTATAATCAATGAAGGTGCAGACACTCAATTTGAAGCCGGAGATAAGATTGGTATTTTCGCCATCCGTTCTACAGATAATAAATTGTTGGTGCAGAATATGCCTTTGGAATATGCCGGAGCTGACTGGACGGGTAATGATAATAAAGTATATTATTATAAGAATACGTCTTATGTGGCTTATTCTCCTTATGATGAAAACTTGAGCATAGCGAGCGCAGACAATCAGGCGAGCCTGCAAGAACAGATTAAAGAACATTTTACCCAAAAGCTGGAAGCAGCTGGAAATGATCAAAGTATAGCTTATCCCTCTCTTGACTTGATGTTGGCATCTGCTGAACCGACTGATATAGGAAATGCAAATGCAAAATCTCTTTCTTTCGACTTTAAGCATCAGTTGGCATTAATGGAAATTGAAGTGCCCGTAAAGGCGTATTTGGATACAGATAAGAATTTTATTTATGCGGAACCTTTTACGAAGGATTTTACTTTGAATAGTAATTCGCTTACAATGTATCCTCTTTCTATTAAGACAGAAGGAGTTGCCGGTGAGGATGCTAAAGCTTACAGCCTGTTTCGTTTCCTTGTAAAGCCGGAAATGGTGTATACTTTGGGAGGGGAATTAAAGTATGGCGCACCGATTCAGTTGGAAGAAAAGACTGTGAATTTGGAAACCGGTAAATATATGAAGTATACAATCAATGCAGAGGGTGCTGAAAGTTCTTATACTGAACGTGCCATTGCGGTAGGTGATTATTATTATGCAGACGGAAGTATCTGTCCGGGAACTAATGATGGTGATAATATTATTAAAGAAAATTGTATAGGAATTATTTTTGCAACTGACAATGTATCTGTAAGTAATGGAATGGACGGTTCAAAGAAATATACTAATGGAAAGGTATTGGCTTTGGAAAACTATCATACAGATGAAATGATACCAACAAGTAATACCAGTACAAGCAGTTATTACGTAATTTGGGGTGCTCATACGGTGGAAAATGATGATGTAATAGCTAAAGCCGAAGGCTATGATGTTTTTTCGGGAAAACTTGATGGTTATGCAAAAACTATGGATTTTGCTTCTTCAGTAGAGGCGGTTCAGAATGTACTGAAATTTGGTAAGGAAAGCAATACGAAGTACGTAGCTCCTATCAGTTCTACGGGATGGTATATGCCAAGTATAGGTGAATTGATTGAGGTATTCAATGCTTTTGCAGTCAGCAATGAGGGTGGTGAGTATTCTTTAAGTGCAACTGATTTTTTAACTGAATCTGCAAATCAGTTAAGTAAGGCGGCTACTTTGAAAAACATGCAGGATAAATTAGTTGCAGCTGGTGGTGAATTGTTGGAAGAGTTTGCGGCTGAAAATAAGACAGACCGTTGGTGGTCTACAACAGAAGTTGGTGATACTGAGAATCCAAACAAACAGACATGGGTAATAGAATTGAAAACAAATGGACAAGTAAAGGTTTTGGGCAGAGATAAGACTGGTGCTAATGCATCGATACGTCCTATCTTAGCTTTCTGACATCCTCTTTTTACTGTTAAATCATAAATTCTCAGTTTTCAATAGGTATTCAGAAAAGTATTCTTTTCTAAAGGAGATGCATCAAAATGATGATAAACGTACCATTCTGCCATTCAGAGGACTTTAGCCCGAAGAATCTACTCCCTTTGCAATAAGGGAAGAGATGCTTCACTATGTTCTGCACGGCAGAATGTAACGTTTATCAATGTTTTGACACACTCACACTCATTGAACCTAAAGCGGCTGTCATATAATTGGCAGCCGTTTTTTTGCAAAGTTTCATATGTCGCATTAGGTATTTTCACGCTTTCATTCGTATCTTTATTAAAAACACCAAGGATATATATGAAGTATAAGATCATGATTTTCGCTTTATGTTTGTGGATGGCGGGTACACTGTCTGCGCAATCCGTTTATCCCGGACAATTTGCGGGTAAGATGAAATTGAATACGGTGGCTCCGGTCAAGGCAGAGAGTTTTGATTTGCAGGATGTTCGTTTGCTGCCAAGTCGTTTTCGTGATAATATGTTGCGTGATTCGGTGTGGATGACTTCGATAGATGTGAATCGTTTGATACATAGCTTCCGAACGAATGCCGGTATATGGGCAGGCCGTGAGGGCGGATATATGACTGTGAAAAAGTATGGCGGTTGGGAGTCTTTGGATTGTGAATTACGCGGACATACCACAGGACATTTGCTCTCGGCATACGGACTGATGTATGCCGCTACGGGTAGCGAAATCTTTAAACTGAAAGGCGATAGCATTGTGACGGAACTGGGTAAAGTGCAGGATGCGTTGGGCAATGGTTATCTGAGCGCGTTCCCCGAGGAGCTGATAAACCGCAATATTAAGGGACAGTCTGTCTGGGCGCCGTGGTACACATTGCACAAACTGTTTTCCGGTCTGATAGACCAATATCTCTATGCGGATAATGCGCAGGCATTGGCTGTTGTGACGAAAATGGGCGATTGGGCATACGATAAACTAAAGCCGTTGAGCGAAGAAACGCGTCGGAGGATGATACGCAACGAGTTTGGCGGTATCAATGAATCATTCTATAATTTGTATGCCGTTACCGGTGACGAACGTTACCGTTGGTTGGCGCACTTTTTCTATCATAATGATGTGATAGACCCTTTGAAAGAGCAAAATGATGATTTGGGCACGAAACATACGAACACGTTTATACCGAAGGTACTGGCAGAAGCCCGTAATTATGAGCTGACAGGAGATAAAGACAGTAAAGCATTGAGTGACTTCTTCTGGTACACCATGACAGACCATCACACGTTTGCTCCCGGATGCAGCAGTCAGAAAGAGCATTATTTCGATACGAAACGTTTCTCGCACTTCCTGAATGGCTATACGGGTGAGACTTGTTGCACCTATAATATGCTGAAGCTGAGCCGACACCTGTTCTGCTGGCAGCCGGATGCGCGCATTGCCGATTATTACGAAAGAGCCTTGTATAACCATATTTTGGGACAGCAAGACCCGCAGACCGGTATGGTTTGTTACTTTCTGCCTCTGCTGTCGGGGGCGCATAAAGTATATAGCACAAAGGAAAACTCTTTTTGGTGCTGTGTAGGAAGCGGGTTCGAGAACCATGCCAAGTATGGGGAGGGCATTTACTACCGCAGTGCAGCGGGCATTTATATAAATCTGTTTATCCCTTCCGTTGTCCGGTGGAAAGAGAAAGGGATTACTTTGAAACAGGAAACGGCTTTCCCCGCAGGGGAAGCAACCGTACTGACAGTTGAGGCTGACCGTCCGGTGCGGACCACCGTCTATTTACGTTATCCGTCATGGAGTGAAAAGGTGACGGTGCGTGTTAACGGGAAGAAGGTACAAGTAAAGCAGAAGCCCGGTTCTTATATTGCTTTGAACCGTCTGTGGCAAAACGGTGATCGCATCGAGGCTGCTTATCCGATGCGGGTGCATTTGGAGACTACTCCGGACAATCCTCAAAAGGGCGCGTTGCTCTATGGGCCGCTGGTATTGGCAGGAGAACGCGGTACGGAAGGAATGCAGGCTCCGGCGCCTTTCTCCAATCCGGAGCTTTATAATGATTATTATACTTATGATTACCATATTCCGGCAGGTTTGAAAACAACGATGGCGATAGACCGTAAGCATCCGGCACGTGTGTTGCAACGGGTTGGAAAGGAATTGAAATTTACTACGGAACAAGGTGATGTACTTCGACCGCTGTACGATATGCACCATCAGAGGTATGTGGTATATTGGGATTTAAAGGATAAATAACAGGTTATGGTATGAAACATCTTTCTCTTTGGATTTTCCTTTCCATTCTTTTTGGGGGAAGAATGACAAGTGTAGCTGCCGAATGGCAGTGGTCGGTGCAGATTCCTTCGATGATTTCGCAGGAAACCGAAGCGCATCCGCAGGCCTTTTTGTGGATACCCGACGATTGCGGGCAGGTGAAAGCCGTAGTGGTAGGGCAGCATAATATGTGTGAAGAAACCCTGTTCGAAAACCCGCTATTCCGCAAGCGGATGCAGGAAGCGGGCGTCGCCTTGGTGTGGATTACGCCTATACTTGATTTTCCTTGGGATGTGAGTACGGGATGTAATGACGCGTTGCTGGCTGCGCTGGACGATCTGGCGGAAACGAGCGGTTACGATGAATTGAAAGCCGCGCCTGTTGTTCCTTTAGGACATTCGGCAATGGCAACCTTCCCCTGGAACTTTGCGGCATGGAATCCGGAACGTACGTTAGCGATTATTTCTTACCACGGCGACGCTCCGCGTACTAATCTGACTGGTTACGGCGGTGCCAATCTGGAGTGGGGACGTACGCGCAACATCGACGGTATTCCCGGTTTAATGGTTGAAGGAGAGTATGAATGGTGGGAAGCGCGCGTTAATCCGGCTTTGGCTTTTCGTATGATGTATCCCGAAAGTTGTATATCTTTTCTTTGTGATGCCGGACGAGGACATTTTGATGTGGCTGACCGTACAGCCGATTATATCGGTCTTTTCTTGAAGAAAGCGGTAGAACATAGGATTCCCGCGAATGTGGATGGGAATAAATCGGCTGTCTTGAAGAAATTGAATCCCCGTGAAGGCTGGCTTGCCGAACGTTGGCGTACAGGTACACGAGAACCGCAGGGAGAAGTGCGTACAGCACGCCTCACGAAGCAACTCCGCCGCGCAAAGCCTGCTCCTTACCGGCAATATACAGGCGATCGCCACGATGCTTTCTGGTACTTTGACCGTGAGATGGCGGAATTGACCGAAGATTTTTATCGTCAGGAACATGACTTACTTCCGCAATATGTCAGTTTTATGCAGGAAGAATGGCTTGTTCCATATAATCCGCAATCACATGTCACGCTTTCCGCCCGTTTTTTACCCGAAGCTGACGGCGTAACGTTTCATCTGAAAGCGGTATATACCGATAGTCTGCGCGCTTCTTTGGCAGACAAACATTCGATTGCCATGCCTCGGATTGAGCGTATTTGCGGTCCGGTGAAGCGGGTCAATGATACGACTTTCGTCCTTGACTTCTACCGTATGGGGACAACCAATAAAAAGCGAACTTCGAGCATTACGCTGGTAGCAAGCGCCGGGGGAGACCGGCAATATAAGGAATGTGTACAGGAGCTCAGTTTTAATATTCCTTATCCTCTTACCGAGGGACGGAGACAATGTATTCTTTTTCCCGGCATCGAGGATGTGAAAGCCGGAACGGAATCCGTTACGCTCGATGCGACATCCGATTGCGGGCTGCCTGTATATTATTACGTAAAAGAAGGGCCTGCGACAATCAAGGGAGATAAGTTGATATTTACTAAGATACCGCCCCGCAGCAAGTATCCGCTGAGGGTGACGGTAGTAGCTTGGCAATACGGTATTATTGGAAACGTACAGACGGCAGAGCCCGTAGAACGTACGTTTTTTATTGAAAAATGAGCTTTTATTGAATGTGCGTTAAGTGTCGTGTGCTTCTTATTCGTATTGTAATTGGAAAGTAAACGGATGCTCATGATATAGCGATAATATGAAATATTAAGTAAATACGTATAAGTAGCTTATACTATCTGTCATTCAGAGACTCTTGATACAAATAAAGTTCAACACTTACTTAAAGATACACTTGCAGTAATGAATAAAAGAATAGGATTTCTATTAGGTACATTCGTATATGCCGCTTTTATGTTTGCGGGTAATGCCCGGGAATTGAGACTAACCTCTCCGGGCGGCATACAGGAAATAAGTTTCTATCAAAAGCAGACTGCTCCTGTCGTCAACGGTTTGTTTTATCAGGTTTCTTTCAAGGGACAATCCGTTATAGAAGAATCGCGTGCCGGGTTGGAACTGGATAACCGCATCTGGGAAATGGCATTGGGACAGCGCAAGCTTATACAGCCCACCTGTTGGATGGACAACCTTGAAGTAGACTCTGTAACTTATACACCGACAGCGGATAATATCTGGAAACCTCTTTACGGTGAACGTAGCGAAGTGCGCGACCATTATAACGCGGCGACACTCCATCTCTCCAAGAAAGACGGTTCTTTGTATCGTCTTGATATAGAAGTGCGCGCTTATGACGAAGGGGTTGCCTTCCGTTATTTCTTTCCCGAACATCCCCGTGCTACATTTCACAAAGTAGTGGGTGACTTGACGGAATATACCTTGCCTGCCGGTACGAAAGCATGGTCGGAACAATGGGCGCAGGCTTTCTTTGAATATCTGGATATCAATGAGCTGAAGCGTCCCGTAGAACGTGCCCTGACGTTGGAATTGCCCGGAGGCCTGTGGACCGCATTGCTGGATGCCGATGCGGACGATTGGTGCCTTACCAAATATCAGGCTTCGGCAGTGAAAAAGAATACGCTGACTTCCGTGATGTATAGCCCGGTAGATGTAGTGACTTACTACGCTACTCCGTGGAAAGTGATAATGACCGCTGAGAAACCGGGAGATTTGTTGGAACATAACGATATTATCCAAAATCTGAACCCGCCCTGTGAAATAGCGGATGCCGCCGAGTGGGTGAGACCGGGTACTATCATGCGCGAAACAACCATCAGCACCGAAGGGGCTGTCGCAACGATTGACTTCTGCGCCGAACATAACATTCCTTACATGCTTTTCGACTGGCTGTGGTATTTGCCGTGTACTTCGCACGACGGAGACGCTACCAAAGTGGTAGATAAATTGGATATGCCGCGTGTGGTGGCTTACGGAAAGGAAAAAGGGGTTGGTGTTTGGGTGTACGTCAACCAGCATGCCTTGATGAAGCAGGCGCGTGAACTCTTTCCGATACTTCGGGAATGGGGTATTGTAGGCGTGAAGTCCGGTTTTGTACAGTATGCCAGCCACCGCTGGGCTACGTGGTTGCACGAACTGGTTCGTCTGGCTGCCGAAAATCATCTGATGATGAATATACACGATGAGTACCGCCCGTCCGGCTTCAGTCGCACGTATCCCAATCTTCTTACTCAGGAAGGTATTTGCGGAAATGAGGAGTTTCCGGATGCTACGCACAATGTAACGTTGCCTTTTACCCGTATGATAAACGGTGCGGCGGATTATACAATCTGTTATTTCGACAAGCGTTTGAAAACAACACACGCGCATCAGTTGGCGGCATCATTGGTGTTTTACAGTCCGTTGCAAACAATCTTCTGGTATGATAAACCCTCTTTCTATCATGGCGAACCGGAAGTAGAGTGGTTTGAAAACTTGCAAACGGTCTTTGATGATACGAAAGTATTGGACGGAACACCGGGTAAGAATATCACAATGACCCGTCGAAAGGGGCAGGAATGGTTCTTGGCGGCTATGACGAATAACGACGGTTCAAAAGAGAATGTATCGCTCTCTTTCCTTGATAAGGGTAAGACTTACCTTGCGTATATCTATACGGATGGCGGGAAAGAAGTCAAGACCCGTACGCAGGTGAAGTGCTCGTATCTGCTGACGGATGCTTCTAAAGTGATGAAGTTCGATTTAAAACCAAGTGGCGGAGCTGCCGTCCGTTTTGTGCCCGTAAGTAAGGATGAAGCCAAGAAATACAAGAAATATAAGGGGGAAGTCTTATAAAACTTCACTTTGTGTTGAGTAATCGGTATGGTTTGTTCGTATTGGTAAATGAATGTTTTAAGTAAAATAGGGTATAAATACGCTAAGGTGATTGAAGTATTGTTTCCGGGATGTTTATTAATTGTAAGATGAAAAGATTAACGCTGATTATTGGCATGTTATGTACCGTCTGTTTGCAGGCGGAAGCGCAATACGTATCCGAGGTATGGGTGTCGGATCAGGGTAACGGTACTTATAGAAATCCGGTATTGCATGCCGATTACTCCGACCCTGATGTCTGTGCGGCCGGTGATGATTTTTATATGACCGCTTCCAGCTTCGGATGTACGCCGGGGCTGCCTATTCTCCATTCCAAGGATTTGGTGAATTGGCGTATTATCAATTATGCCTTGAAGGAGCTGGAGCCGAAAGAGTTTTATAATTCCGCCCGCCACGGTAAGGGGGTGTGGGCTCCGTCCATACGTTACCATAAAGGGGAATTTTACATCTATTGGGGCGACCCGGATTTCGGCATCTTCATGGTAAAGACAAAAGACCCTGCCGGTGAATGGGAGAAACCCGTACTTGTGAAAGCCGGTAAAGGAATGATAGACCCTGCGCCGCTGTGGGATGAGGACGGACAGGTTTATTTGGTACATGCCTGGGCCGGCAGCCGCTCGAAGATGAACAGTATTGTGGTGGTATGCGGGATGAATGCGGAAGGTACACAGGTTATCGGTAATCCGGTACTCGTTTATGACGGGAACGACGGAGTGAACCATACGGTAGAAGGACCGAAGCTCTATAAACGCAACGGTTATTATTATATTTTCGCTCCTGCAGGCGGTGTGGCTACGGGTTGGCAGTTGGTGTTGCGCTCGCGTAACATATACGGGCCGTACGAGTCGAAAATCGTGATGGCACAGGGCAAGACGAATATTAACGGCCCCCACCAGGGAGCGTGGGTAGATACCGGTAAAGGGGAATCGTGGTTTGTTCATTTTCAAGATAAAGCGATGTACGGACGTGTGATTCACCTGAACCCGATGGCTTGGGTGAATGACTGGCCGGTAATCGGTGCGGATAAAGACGGTGACGGTTGCGGTGAACCGGTCACCGTTTACAGGAAACCGGATGTAGGCGGGACTTATCCCGTGGAAACTCCTGCGGAAAGCGACGAGTTTAATACCCGCCGACTGGGATTGCAATGGGAATGGCACGCTAATTATCAGGATACTTTCGGCTTTACCTCGGATTTAGGCTTTGTCCGTATCTACGGGCATGTGCTTTCGGAGAATTTCGTGAATTTCTGGGAAGTGCCTAATCTGTTGTTGCAGAAGTTTCCGGCGGAAAGATTCACGGCTACCGCCAAACTGAAAGTATCCGCCAAAATGGACGGACAGCAATCGGGACTTATCGTAATGGGCTGGGATTACAGCTATATCGGTGTGGAAAAGGTAGATGAACTGTTTGTATTGAAACAAGCCGTTTGTAAAGATGCCGAGCAGAATGCGCCGGAAACGATTGTCCGTCTGGCGGAAATTCCGGCAAGCCGAATTTATGAAGCCGGCCTGTATCCCAATTATGAAAGGGAAATCTACCTGAGGGTGAAAGTGGAGAAAGGCGGTGTTTGCCGCTTCTCTTATAGTTTGGACGGCAAGCTGTATACAGTTGCCGGGAGTCCTTTTACTGCCCGTCAGGGAAAATGGATAGGGGCTAAGGTCGGACTGTTCAGTACGGCTCCTTACGGTAAAGAACGCGGTTGGGTGGATGCCGACTGGTTCCATGTTGAGAAATAAAAGAATAAAATCGGATATGAAGACAAAAGCTCTGTTGGCAGCTCTGGGCGTCTGCCTGTTATCTGCCTGTACTACTACGGAAAATAAGTTTCATGTTGGCGAGGCACTGGATTATTGCAATCGTCAGGTGGAGCGTACATTAAATCGGTTGCATGATACGAATGGTGTGGCGGATTACACTATGATGCCCCGCAATATACTGAACGGTCAAAGTGATTGGAACTGCCGTAAGGCAACGAAAGAAGAGTGGTGCGCCGGTTTTTGGCCCGGTGTGCTGTGGTATGATTACGAATATAGCGGTGACAAGCGGATAAAAGAGGAAGCGGAGAAATTTACCTCTTCATTGGAGTTCCTTTCCAGAACTCCCGCATTCGACCATGACTTGGGTTTCCTTATTTTTTGCAGTTACGGCAACGGCTATCGCCTGACGCAAAATCCGGCTTACAAACAAGTGATTCTGGATACGGCGGATACATTGGCCACACTGTTCAAACCGCAGGTAGGCACAATGCTGTCATGGCCCCGCAATATAGAGCTGTTTGGCGGACACAACACAATCATGGATAATATGATAAATCTGGAAATGCTGTTTTGGGCGGCAAAGAATGGCGGAAATCCTTATCTGGCGGATATTGCCATTTCTCATGCCGATAAAACGATGAAGTATCATTTCCGGCCTGATTATACTTCTTATCATGTAGCTGTTTACGATACGCTGACCGGCGATTTTATCAAGGGAGTTACCCATCAGGGATATGCCGATAACAGCATGTGGGCACGCGGCCAGGCTTGGGCTGTCTATGGATATACGGTAGTGTATCGTGAAACCAAAGACTGCCGTTATCTGGATTTTGTGCAGAAGGTGACCGATGTGTATTTGAAGAATCTGCCCGAAGACTATGTTCCCTACTGGGATTTCAATGACCCCGCCATACCCGATGCTCCCCGTGACGCTTCTGCCGCCTGTGTAGTGGCTTCCGCATTGCTGGAACTTTCCACCTACTTGCCCGGTGATAAGGGAGAACGGTATAGAGATGCGGCGATAAAAATGCTGACGAGCCTGAGTACGGATAACTATCAGTGCGGTGAAGCAAGTCCGGCATTCTTGCTCCATTCCACAGGACACCGGCCGGCCAATTCGGAAATAGATGCTTCCATCATTTATGCGGATTACTATTATATAGAGGCATTGTTACGTTTGAAGAGATTGCAGGAAGGGAAGCCTGTCATAGGCTGACTGTAATCCGTGCCTAAAAAATCATCAAGTGTATTTTGACACACTTTCTTTATTGCTTTTAAGAGACGAACGAAACTTGTTCTCGAGGGTATAAAATGGATAGTGAAACAGGGGTTGTTTTGATTATCTTATTTGATATATCTTTCTTTATTTGTATTTTCGTGCGCCTTAATGAATAATTATATATGGAAAGTACAGAATACACTTTGGATGGATTATTGTGTCAGTCTATCTTGCTCTTTCATCAGTCGCGGTTTTACGATACGTGCCGTGAGTCTGAAACAGAGGCGTTTCAGCTGCTGGAACAAGCGCGGCTGGTAATGCGGGACACCCAAAGCTGTGTTGATATGGCCAAATGGGGATGTACTTTCGAATGTCTCGCCCAGAAATATTATATAAATGGTGATACGGATGGGGTTTTGGAAGAGATAGATACCGCCTTGGCTTCTTTCTGGAAGAGAATAGAAGCGTCCCGTGTGGAAACGTTCGCCGTTTATTTGTGGTTGGGGTATTATTTTTTATTGCGTTTCAGGAACGGGGCTTCAAACTCTCGCGGGCGTTGTAAGCGGGTGATGTCCGATATATTATCGTATCTGACGGAGACTTTCCGTAAGGTCAGGAAGAAGCCGGCCTTAATGAATACTCTGCCTGATTTCTCGGCGGATGTATGGGGAGAAACTGTTTATTGGGTAGAGGTGGTTCATGGTTCCTGCCTTTGTGAAAAGCAGGCGGCCGCTTTATTGAAATTGCTGTACGACTTCAAGCAAATGGAACTTACCCGGGATAAAGTTGAGCAGGATATGCTGCTTCAACGGATTCTGGAGTTTTACAGTTTTTGATGCGTATATCTTATTATGACCGCTTTACCTTTCTCCGTCCAGATATCCTTTTTTGAACATATTGACAAAGAGGAAGAATAAGGAAAGTAGTAACGGACCGAAAATGACACCCATAAATCCAAAAAGAGAGAGACCGATGACTACTCCGAAAATGGTGATAAGCGGATGGATATCCGCCATCTTCTTCTGAATGATAAAACGTATCAGGTTATCGAGCTGGGAGATAACGAGGGCGCCGAAGATTGCCAATCCGATCGCTTGGAACCAATTGCCGATCAGTGCCATGTATATGGCTATGGGAACCCATATCAGTGCCGTACCTACCATGGGAACGACGCTGGCAAAACCTGTCAGAAATCCCGAGAATAAAATATTGGGGGCGCCGAATATCCAATAACCGATCATGGCCACTCCACCTTGTATAATGGCGAGCAAAGGTATGCCGATGGCATTGGAACGGACAATCATATTGATTTCATGTACTACATCCTGCGTGTTGGCCTCATTGAAGGGAAGAAGCTCGTTGACATATCGCTCCATTTTCTTTCCACCCATCAACATGAAGTAGAGAACAAAAACCAATACGAACATATTGACGGCAAAGCTGCTGATACCGCCCATCAGCGTTTGCCCGATGCGTGGCAGGGATGAAATGATGAATGAAAGGCTGTCTCCGCCTAATACGTTATATCCGGTCTTGGCCTTGATAACGGCGGCGGCTTCTTCAAACGGGGCGATGATGGCTTGCGGATCGAGATTGATGTTTTGCAGGTTTATTACAGCCAGCCATACTACCAACGCCAAAGGAACGAGGAAGCATAAAATAGCTTCTGCCGTAATGATGGTGGCGGCTATGCTGCGTTTCATCTTTCGTTTTTCGGACAGATAAATCATCTGGCGTCTGACCAGTATATAAATAGTCAACGCTCCTAATAAACCTCCCAAGAAAGGCGTGATTTGTCTGAAGAGGATAATTCCCAGTCCGATGATAATGGTAATCAGCGAATATTTCCAGTATTGCTCTTTTGTACTCATAAAGTGTATTGTTTCTTTGGAAAAGAAACATCATAAGAGCCGGAAAAGTTTTGCAAAGTATACGGGAGACTGCATTTTATCCTTCATCCAGCCGGCCTTTTCCCTGGCGTACGATTTCCGCCTCGCCATTAGTGCAGTTTACTATTGTAGAACCCTCTATGCCACCTATACCGCCGTCGATGACCAAGTCTACGATATTACCGAATTTCTCGTCAATCAGTTCGGGGTCGGTACAATATTCAATGTCTTCATTTTCATCGTAAGGGAGTGTGGTAGTCATGATGGGAGCGTCCAGCAGGCGTGCCAGTTCCTGGATAATCGGGTTGTCGGGCATGCGGATTCCTACTTCCTTGCGGTTACGAAATATCTTCGGCAGGCGGACGGTGCCGTTCAAGATAAAAGTGAAAGCGCCCGGCAGGTTGCGTTTCATTAATTTGAACGTATTGTTATCGAATTTGGCATATTCGCTGATACTGCTCAAATCGTAGCAGATAATGGACAGATTGTTCTTCTTCGGGTCAATGTTCTTGAGCTGGCAGATACGTTCTATTGCACGTTCTTTTAATCCGTGGCAGCCGATGGCATACATGGTATCGGTAGGATAGATAATGATTCCGCCGTCGTTCAGAATATCGATTACCTGTTGCAAATCCGCCGGATTGTTGTTTCTTTCATAAAGTTTCAGAAGCATAGGGCTATGGGATTATAAGTTGGATGTAAAAGTACTCGTTAATATTCTCAAAAGCAAGAGAATCATCTTTTTAGCATCTCTTTCTCTAATTTTTTAATCTTCTTCCATGCCTCTTTGAACTTGGGGCAGAGAGCAACGGCCTTTTCATAATTCTTCATGGCGGCTTCCTTCATATCCAGTTTAAGGCATTCGTCACCCATGATGATGTATTCACGGGCATACTTCACCAGCGACTTTTCTTTCTCTACGGCAGCCTGTTTCAGCGCGCGGTTCTCTTCACGCAATTGATTGATGATATTCAATTTCTTGCGGATAAGACGCTGCACAACGGGCTTTTCAATGTCGTAGCGGGAATGGATGGCTTTAAAGAACTCGTTGAGGAAAGTCTCAAAATCCCCTTTGTCGAACGCTTTGGCAGCAGCTGCATATTGAACGTCCGCCTGCGCTTGTTTTAGGGCGCGGTCGATGGCCTGACGGTTGTTGAAACGTTCGGCAAATCCTGCAATTTCGGGGCGTACGAATACGTCGGCGCGACTGATAGGCTTCCTCAGTTGTATTCCTTCCAGAGACGTACATCGGCTGAGTGCTACGTACGCTTGTCCTCCGGCAAACACTCCTCCGGTGAAGTCGATAACTACCCGGCTGAACGTCAGCCCCTGACTTTTATGAACAGTGATGGCCCATGCCAATCGTACGGGATACTGGGTGAAAGTTCCTAATTCCTCTTCTTCAATCTGTTTCTTTTCTTCATTGTATTTATAGCGGATATTCCGCCATGATTCCCGTTTCACGTCACATTCCTTGCCATCGTCCGTAATGACGTAGAGCGTCTCTTCAATGGGGTCAAAACCGCTGACAATCCCGATGGTGCCGTTTACCCACCGGCGGTCGAAATCATTTTTGATGAAAATGATTTGCGCGCCCGGTTTGAGTACCAGTTCCTGTGAAGTGGGAAGACTGCTTTCAGGGAAATCACCCATGATTTCTCCATGAAATGTTACAGGGTCTCCCGGCAGTTCGGCGAGTTTCTTATCGTTGATATAGTCCACGTTGTCGCGGCGGGTGGCGAGGGTGATGTACATATCGGCTTCAGACTGCTCTATCTGTGTGCCGTAACGGGTGTTGAGCAGTTGCAGGTCGGCAGCGCCCACCGTATTGTTTCGTATGTGGTCCAGTACGCTGACAAAAACTTTGTCGGTTTGGCGATAGACGGTCTGCAATTCAATGGAGACGAGGTCTATCTGGTTGAAGACCCTTGCGGAGAAAAAATAGGGGGTGGGATAGAAACGGTTCAGTATTTCCCGTTCGTCTCCTTTCACTACCGGCTCCAGCTGAAAGACGTCACCTACCAATAGAAGTTGTTTCCCGCCGAAAGGTTCCCGCAGATTACGTGAATAGACACGTAAAATACGGTCGACGGCATCGATGATGTCCGCCCGCACCATAGAAATCTCGTCAATGATAACCAGCTCCAGCTCCTCAAGCAGCTTGCGATGCGGTTTGGTATATTTAAAGAATTCGTGGATGCGTCCCCGCTGCAGGCTGAAATTGGGATCATCGGGCAGCAGAGGATAAAAAGGCAGCTTGAAGAAACTGTGCAATGTACTCCCGCCCGCATTGATGGCGGCAATTCCCGTAGGAGCCAACACTACATGCTTTTTCTTGGTATGCCCGCAGATATACCGGAGAAAGGTGGATTTGCCCGTACCCGCTTTCCCCGTCAGAAAAACGGACTGGCGGGTGTACTGTATGAGATTCAAAGCATCTTGAAACTCCTTGTTTTGGGTATCGGGTACGAACGGCATGATTCAACTCTCGATTATCCCGTACCGCTTTAGCGCATTGGCTATGCCATTGTCATCAACGCTCGTGGTGACATAATCGGCCACGGCTTTTACGTCGTCTTTGGCATTGCCCATAGCCACTCCGATACCTGCATGGCGCAACATGCTGATGTCGTTTCCACCATCGCCGAAAGTCATTGTTTCTTCCAGGCGAATGTTGAAATGCCGGATTATCTCATCGATGCCGTGTTGTTTGGTATTTCCTTTGGCGGTAACGTCTACAAATGCCGGATGCCAGCGTCCCATTTCGCAGTTGGGAATGGAGGGTAATACGGTTTGTTCCTCTTCGATGGTGATAAAGGGTGTCAGCTGGTAATATTCCTTGTCTGAATGATCGCTTGTATAAGGCTTTGACGCGATAGGGTCCGTTTTGAGTTGATGGTTGAATATCTCCGTTACGATCTCGTCGGGCTGGTTTACGCAAATATCGTGTTCGCCTACCAGTATGCAGGGGATATTGCGTTCGTGGCAGAAACTTGCCAGCGCATCCACTTCGGCTGCCGGAACGGGGCTTTTGTAGATGACGGTATCGTCCACAAAACAATAGGCGCCGTTCATGGTGATGTAGCCGTCTATCAGTTTCCGTTCCTGCAGGGCGGCGAGGTTGTTGATGATGACACGCGGACGTCCGGTGGAAATGAATATCTGTATGCCTTTGGCTTTAGCGGCTTCCAGCGCTTCAATGGTGGAAACGGGAATTTGGTGAGTCTTGAAGCTCACCAGCGTACCGTCAATGTCAAAAAACAGAGCTTTAATCATATGGGTCTCTTTTAAATTGGTTGGCAAATTTACTCAAAAGCGAAGATATTTCGTACTTTTGCACACAATTTTGTTCAGCGCATTTAAAATCAAAAACTCGAATATATAATGAAGACACATTCTTTTAAAGACTGGATGATAGCCGTGCGTCCGTGGTCGTTCCCCGCTTCGGCCATGCCGGTGGTGGTGACGCTGGCCTATCTGTTTTGGATGAAGGAAGATATAAATTGGGCGAACGGTATATGGGCTTTGTTGAACATCGTCGTTTTCCATGCGGCCGGAAACACTTGGAGCGATTATTTCGATTATAAGCAAGGGGTTGATATGAAAGATACGTTCGGCGCGAAAACGTTGACGGATAAGATGTTTACTCCTAAGGAAATATATTGTTTGTCGTTAGTCCTGCTTTTGGCGGCTCTTGCCGGAGGTCTCGGATTATTGTGGCGTACAGGCTTTCCTCTGCTGTATATCGGTTTGGGCGGTGCGGCGTGCGCGCTTCTGTATCCGCCGCTGAAGTACAACGCGTTGGGAGACGTCGTTATCTTCATGGCTTACGCTTTCTTGCCCACTTTGGGGACTGCCTATGTCTCTACCGGAGCATTTCTGTGGGACGTTCTTTGGATAGCGATTCCCGTAGGGTTGATTACGGTGGCCATCCTGCACGCCAACAATACCCGCGATATGCAGACCGACGCCCGGGCGAGCATCAAGACTTTGGCAATGGAATTGGGTGGAAGGACATCCGTGATTCTCTATTGTGCGGAGATACTGTTTCCTTTCGGTTGGATTGCCGGTTGCGTAGCAGCCGGAACTTTTCCTTTATGGACGTTGTTAGTCTTGCTTGTGCTGGTTCCTGCCGTCGGCAATGTCCGGGTCATGTCCCGGTTTTCGGGAAAGGGTGTTGCCGCCATCGCCAATCTGGATGAGATGACGGCAAAGCTCCAGTTATTGTTTAGTTTGGTATTCGCTTTATCATTTGTCATAGCCGGTTTATTCGTATGAAGAAATTAGTTTTTACTATTATATTGGCCGCTGTTTTGTGGACCGTCATGTTTTCGCCGTGGACGGCTCCTGCCGTTAATTTCTGGTGGATGATGACCGGTTCCGCACTGACCTTATCCGTATTTGCCACCCTGTTCAGCCCCGGATGGTGGCGTGAGGTGAAATGGAGTATTTCCAATGTCTTGCTGGGCGTCGGTATCGCCGTTGCTTTATGGATGATTTTCTGGGTGGGAGATAAGGTTTCCACTTGGATGTTCGACTTTGCCCGTCCGCAGGTAGATTCCATTTACGGTATGAAAGAAGGCGAGTCTCCCTGGTTGCTGGCTGCCTTGATGCTGGTCTTGATAGGGCCTGCGGAAGAAATCTTCTGGCGGGGATACGTGCAACGCACGCTTTCCGAACGTTGGAAGAATCCCGATACGGGGTTTGCGGCGGCTACGGCCTTGTACGCGCTGGTACATGCCGGCTCTTGCAATTTCATGCTTATCATGGCGGCATTGGTGGCAGGTGTGGTTTGGGGAGCGCTTTACCGTTTCTTCCCGAATCGGTTTGCCGCCATTATCCTGTCGCATTCTTTGTGGGATGTGGCTGTTTTTATCTTTTTCCCTATTTAAAACAACTTGAACCTTATGAAGTATAATTTTGATGAAGTGATCGAACGCCGCGGTACGGACTCCGTAAAGTGGGACGGCGTGGAGAATGTATGGGGGCGTAGCGATTTGCTTCCCATGTGGGTGGCCGATATGGATTTCCGTACGCCGCCTTTTGTAATGGACGCTTTGCGCAGACGTCTCGACCATGCGGTTTTGGGATATACTTTCGCCTGTGAAGAGTGGTATACCTCTATTTGCCATTGGTTGCGCAGGCGTCACCAATGGGATATCACGCGTGATATGCTGACGTTTGTGCCCGGTATTGTGCGTGGACAAGCCTTTGCCTTACAATGCTTTACCAAGCCGGGCGATAAGGTGATGGTAATGACTCCGGTATACCATCCTTTCTTTTTGGTGACCGAACGTATGGGACGTGAAGTCGTTTACTCTCCGCTTGATTTGCATAACGGGCATTATCACATTAATTTCGAGCGTTTCGCTAAGGACATTCAAGGGTGCAGGGCGCTTATTCTTTGTAATCCTCATAATCCCGGCGGGCGTGTCTGGACAACCGGGGAGTTGCGCCGGATAGCGGATATCTGTCAAGAGAACGGGACTATGGTAATTTCCGACGAGATACATGCCGACCTCACTTTGCCTCCCCATAAGCATCATCCTTTTGCCACCGTATCCGAGGCGGCCGCACAGAATTCCCTTACCTTTATGGCTCCCAGCAAAGCTTTTAATATGCCGGGTTTGGGCAGTTCCTACGCCATAGCGGTAAACGAAGATATTCGCCGCCGTTTCCGGGACTTTATGGAGGCGGGCGAGTTCTGCGAAGGACATTTGCTGGCCTATATCGGCGCTGCGGCAGCCTATACGCATGGAGAAGAATGGCTGAAGCAGATGCTCGGATACGTACAAGGCAATATAGACTTTACGGAGAATTATCTGAAGGAGCATATCCCGGGTATCGGTATGATACGTCCCCAGGCCTCTTACCTGATTTTCTTGGATTGTCGCGCATTAGGCCTGCCGCAAGAGGAACTGGTAAAGTTTTTTGTGGAAAAAGCCCGTTTGGCATTGAATGACGGCACAATGTTCGGTAAGCCGGGAGAAGGGTTTATGCGATTGAATATCGGTTGCCCCCGTTCTGTTCTGGAAAGAGCCTTGCAGCAGTTGGCCGTGGCGGTTAAGGAAGTAAGAAGCGCGGCAAAAAAGACAGTCCCCTAAACTTTCCGAAGAAGTTATTGTTAATTTATACGGAAGAGAAGAGACGGCGTTCGGTAATCTACCGGGAGTACTTTGTACCGATAAAGCTGTAAATCCTGTGAACATACGCAGGATATGAATCATTAATAAAGTATATAAGTGACTAAAAAAGAGACTTTAACGAAAAGCTTTGTCTTACGTGTGGATGCTGTGACAATGGATGCTATCGAGAAATGGGCAGCCGATGAGTTCCGTAGTACCAATGGACAGCTTCAGTGGATTATAGCCGAGGCTCTTCGTAAAAACGGACGGGTCAAAAAGAGTAAGTCCGCTCCCCATCTCGATTTGGAAACACAAGAATGTGAAGATTAAATGGTTATCTTGATAGTTAATCCCTATTGCCGAATGCGATAGGGATTTTTTTTGTTTGGATAAGACCTACCTAATTGTTGCTATCCCGTCTTTAAGTAATACTCTGTTTTAGGTATTGTTACCATTTTTAACTACCCCTACCTTTGTCCCAACAAAAATTAAGATAAAAGATGAGAAAATTAACGAGCTTATTAGCATTGTGTTTTTTAGTATCGGCCAATGCTTTATGGGCAGGGGAGCCCGATGAAGCGAGCGCGAAAAGCGAGACTGCCGAGAGTATGCTGAAGAAAGAAAAGACAAGCACTTCGGATGATGACAGCTACAAGAAATTCCGTTTCGGCGGATATGGAGAAATGGTAGCCAGTTTTAAGGATTACGGCATCAACCGTTTCTTTGGCGGCAATAGAGGAAATTCGGACGACCACCGTAATACGATCGCCATCCCGCGTTTCGTATTGGCATTCGATTATAAGTTCAATTCCAAGTGGATACTGGGGGCTGAAATAGAATTTGAATCCGGAGGTACAGGTACGGCCGTAGAGCTGGAGAACTCCGAGAATGGAGAGTACGAAACGGAAATAGAGAAAGGCGGCGAGGTCGCTTTGGAGCAATTCCATATTACACGCCTGATACATCCTGCTTTTAATGTCCGTGCCGGACATATGATTGTGCCCGTCGGACTTACCAATGCGCATCACGAGCCCATTAACTTTTTCGGAACCTACCGTCCGGAAGGCGAAACCACCATTCTTCCTTCCACCTGGCACGAAACGGGTATCGAGTTCTTCGGTACTTTCGGTAAGGGATATGCTACATTCGATTATCAGGCGTTGATTGTAACCGGTCTGAATGCGAACGGTTTCGACCGCAATAACTGGGTTGCAGGTGGAAAGCAGGGCTTCTTCGAGGTCGACAACTTTACCTCTCCCGCTTATGTCGCCCGTCTGGATTATAGGGGAGTACCGGGTCTGCGTATAGGCGGCTCTTTCTATTACTGCGTCAATACGGCGTCCAATTCCGATAAAGTAGCCACGTATGCGGGAGTAAAAGCACCGTTGCGCATTTATACCGTCGACGGTCAGTATAAGAACAAGTATGTGACGGCCCGTACGAACTTTGTGTTTGGCAACCTGACGGGAGCTACCGCTATCAGCAATAAGAATAAAGGTTTGTCCAATTCCTCTCCTTATACCCGTGTGGTACAAGTGGCCAAGAAAGCCGTGAGCTATGCCGGTGAGGTCGGTGTCAATCTCCGTTCTATTTGCAACGGCAATAAGAAAGTGCCTGTCATCTATCCGTTTGCCCGTTATGAATACTACAATCCTCAGGAAGCGGGAGAAAAAGGCCAGCTTCCCATGGACAAGAGAAATCAGGTGAGCATGTGGACTGCCGGCCTGAACTGGTACGCATTGCCCAATCTGGTGGTAAAGGCCGATTACATGACCCGCCAAATAGGTACAGGCAAGGTATTCGGCAAAGGCAAATACAATAGCGAAAACGAATTTTCCATCGGTATCGCCTATGTCGGTTGGTTTATAAAGAAATAATATATTAATCTCAAATAATAACGATGAAAATGAAAAAGTATTTTTTGTATGTTGCAGCTTGCATGCTGTCTTTGGGCGGAATGATGTCCGCATGTAGTGATGACGATGATCCTTCTAATGGAAATGGTAATGGCGCTGTGGAAGAAATCGACATTACCAAAGATAACGCTTCCAACTGGTACAGCTACATGATTAACGTGGCTAATCTGTTGAAAGAAGACGCCACAACGCTTTACAATGACTGGAAAACCAGCTATAACGGAGGAGAATCCTATGCTTCGATTTTTATCAATCATAATAATTCGGCTTACTTTGGTACTGCCAATAACTGTGTCCAGCAGATTATCGAAGGTTGCTGGGATATTGCCAATGAGGTAGGCGATGCGAAAATCGGCGACCCTTACGATTTGTATGTGGACGGAAAGACACAAGACGCTTTGTATGCGGTGGAATCTTGGTTCAGCTGGCATTCCCGTGAGGACTATTCCAACAATATCATCTCCATTTACAGCGCGATTTGCGGTACGCGAGATGTAAAGGTGAATAACGATGTGATGGATTTGGCGAACTCTGCAATTGCCGCGAATTCCCTTTATAATGTAATTAAAGCCAGCGATGAAAAGCTGGCGAACGATACCCGTGAGGCCATCAAGAAAGCCCATGATGCCATTCTGGCTATTCCCGCTCCTTTCCGTAGCCATATCAACAGTGCGGAAGCATTGGCAGCCCAACAGGCTTGCGCGGATTTGGCAGACCTTTTGGATAAGAGGTTACACCCTGAAATCGCGCAAAAGGAAGACGTATATAATGATGCCGTTCTGAATGAAGTCGTAAAAACCTATGTAAATGACGTGGTACTTCCTACTTACCTGGATTTGAAAGACGAAGTGGCCGTATTGTTGGAGAAAGTAAGCGCGTTGCAGAAGAACCCGACCGATGCGAACTTTAAGGCTGCCGCAGCCCAATGGATTGTAGCCCGCAAGCCGTGGGAAACAAGTGAGGCGTTCCTGTTCGGCCCCGTAGCCGATAAAGGTTTGGACCCCAATATGGATAGCTGGCCGTTGGATGCGGATGCGATTGTCAACATCCTGAATTCGGGAGACTTCACCAAATTGCAATGGAACGGTGAGTTCATTACCGATGAGAACGGTGACCCGGTAGAGAGCATTGCGTCCGCTCAGAATGTTCGTGGTTTCCATACATTGGAATTCCTTCTTTTCAAGGATGGCGATCCTCGTACGGCACCGGCTGAATAAGTCCCGGATATGACCGTGTGGGCAAATAAGTAAAGGAGTGCCTTGCCGTCTCCTTTACTTATTTGTTGTGTTCTGATATTTTGTGTAAAATAAACTCTGTTGCTTATGAGATATTTAGAAAAGCGTTTGTTTCCGTTGTTGCTTGGTTCGTTGCTTTGCTGTGCTTGTGAGGGCGATACTTATGATATATTGGATATAGAAGTGCCGGGCGGTTATGAATTGTCCGCCGGTACCGCCACTGTATTTATGCGTTCTTCCAAGGCTTATGACACTCCGGCCAACTGGGTGACGGGAGCCTATAACTCACGTTTCAATAACGGAGACGGACTTTACGACGATGTCCGTACCAGCACTAACGGAACGGGCGGCGGTTTGGGCCCTGTCTATGCCGGATATTCCTGCGGCAGTTGCCATCATAACGCAGGCCGTACACGTCCTACGTTGTGGAGCGAGGGAGGATCGGGCAGTAGCGGTTTCTCTTCCATGCTGATATACATCACCCGCAAGAACGGCGCTTTCTTTCCCAATTACGGGCGTGTGCTTCACGACCAGTCCATTTATGGCGTAAAGGCGGAAGGAAAGCTGAAAGTGGAATATACTTATGAGGATTTTAAGTTTCCCGACGGTACTCCTTATCAGCTTGCCAAGCCCACTTATACGATAACGGACTGGTATGCGGAAGAAATAAAACCGGAAGATTTGTTCTGTACGGTTCGTATCCCCCTGCGGCATGTGGGAATGGGACAGATGATGGCGCTCGACCCGAAAGAGATTGAGGCGCTTGCCGCCAAAAGCAATTACCCCGAATACGGCATTAGCGGACGCTGTAATTACATTACGGAGAAAGGCGTGAAAAGTTTGGGACTGTCGGGCAACAAGGCCCAGCATGCAGACCTGACCGTGGAACTGGGCTTCTCCAGCGATTTGGGAGTGACCAACAGCCGTTATCCGGAGGAAATCTGTGAAGGGCAATTGCAAATGGAGCAGGGCAGCATGATGGGGCTGTCCTACGACCAATTGGATGTATCGGCGGAGGATATGGAGGACGTAGACCTCTATATGCAATGTCTGGGTGTGCCGGCCCGCCGCAATGTGGATGACGAACAGGTTATCAAAGGAGAGCAGAAGTTCTATGAAGCCAAATGCCACCTTTGCCATGTCACCACCTTGCATACCAAGCCGCGCGGCAGTTCTTTGTTGATAGGGACGCAGCTCCCGTGGCTGGGCGGCCAGACCATTCATCCGTATTCGGATTTCCTGCTCCACGATATGGGTTCGGAAATTATGGGTGTGGGATTGAACGACAACTATGTCAGCGGTCTGGCGCGCGGCAACGAATGGCGTACCACCCCGTTGTGGGGTATCGGCTTGCAGGAGATTGTCAACGGACATACCTATTTCCTGCACGACGGCCGCGCCCGCAATCTGGTTGAGGCCATTATGTGGCACGGCGGCGAGGCGGAGGCTTCCAAGAATCTGTTTAAGAATATGAATAAGGAAGACCGTGACGCGCTGATTGCATTTATCAATTCACTATAATAACAAGTTACACAGTATTTAAATAAGAAACGATATAATCGTATGAAGAAATTAATATTATTGGCTTCGCTTGCCGCTATGCCGTTGATGGCAATGGCACAGCACGAAGAAGATACGGAGAATGGCGTGGTGTCGTTGGCCGGAAGGGAAGGCTTTACTATTTCCAGCAAGAAAGGCGACTTTGTTTTCAAACCCTATTTGCTGGTACAGACGAGCGCCAATCTGAACTGGTATGATGATGAAGGCTTGGACAAGGCCTACAATCAGGATAACTTCGCCAATTCCGGTTTCTCAGTGCCTTATGCGGTGTTGGGTTTTACGGGTAAGGCTTTCGGGAAGGTATCTTTCAACCTTTCCATCAATGCGGCGGCCAGCGGCGGCGCTTTGTTGCAGCAGGCTTGGTTCGACGTGCAGTTCAAGAAGCAGCTGGCATTGCGTGTAGGTAAGTTCAAGACGCCTTTCTCGCATGCCTACCTGACTACGTTGGGCGAGACATTGCTGCCGCAGTTGCCTGTCTCGCTGACCTCTTCCGTCATCATGCCTTATTCGCTGAACGCCGTTACTCCGAACATGGCTACCGGCTTTGACCTGGGCGTGGAGCTGCACGGATTGGTAGGCGAGAAGTTCGGCTATGAGGTCGGCTTGTTCAACGGTACGGGAATCTCCGTGAATACGGCTTCAAAAACTATCAGTGACGACTGGCACATACCTTCTTTGCTTTATGCGGGCCGTCTGACTTATATGCCTAAGGGAGTGATGCCTTCCACGCAAGGCAACCCGAACCGCCTGAATGAAGACAAGATGCTTTTCGGCCTGTCCGGTTCTATCAATGTGGAGAGCGAGAATGAGAGTACGAACGATACGCGCGTCGGTTTGGAGTTTGCCATGTTGAAGAACAAGCTCTATCTGGCTGCCGAGGCGTACTATATGAATGTGGGATTCACCAAGCGGCAGAAGATTGACGAGACGTATCATTATTTGGGCGGTTATGTGCAGGGCGGTTATTTTGTGGCTCCCCGTGTTCAGGTGGCCGCGCGCTACGACTTCTTCAACCGTAACGGTACCGGTGACGACGGCTTCCTGAATATGCCGGCCGTGGGCATGAATTACTTCTTCAAGGGTTGCAACCTGAAGCTACAGGCTATGTATCAGTATATAGCCCGTTGGGGACATGACACGCAGCTCGACCGCGATAATGATAACCTGGGTCTGGCTACGCATTCCGCTACCGTTTTGCTGCAATACACATTCTAACAGATTGAAGAAAGGATTTATCTATGAAGAACTATATTCTTTTCTTATCGCTGTTCATGTTCGTTTTCGCCTCTTGCGACGATGGCAGGCTCTATCAGGACAGGCTCATCGTGCCGGAAGAAGGGCGTGTGGTGAAGCTGCACGTGAATATGAGCGGAGTGGATACATGGCCGGACGGCTATACGGTGGTTCTTGCGGGTTTCAATGACGACAAGGAGTATTCGCTGATAGCAAAGTCCATCCCGAACAACGGGGATGTGGACATGGTAATGGCGGGTATAGGCGAAGACGTCACTTCCATCGAGCTTTGCGTGACGAACCGTATCCGTGAACGTGTCTATTCCTTTTACACACAGGACTTCTCGACAGTAGATGCCGATACCACCCGGGTGGATGCCGGAACAATCGATGCCGGCATGTTCAATGCCATTCAGCAGGGTATTTTTATTGGTAAGTCGTGTGTGGGTTGTCATGGAACCAGTACGACCGCGGCCGCCGATTTGGATTTGAAAGAGGGTGTCAGTTATAACGACCTGGTGAACCGTCCGTCCGTCATAATGCCCGAATGGATGCGTGTCAATCCGGGCAATTCCGGTGAAAGCATGTTGTATCAGATACTTTCTTCCCCTGTCAGCAAGGAGTGGGGACACGATCATTCGCAGGAAATAGAATCGTCTATAACGCTGGATATGCTTAAAGACTGGATAGACTCCGGCGCCAAAGAATAACTTCTATCAACAACAACGAAAAAAGATATTGTCATGAACAATAAACAACAAAAGCAAACAGAAAAGACCTCAACTGAAATCTTTAAATATAATGTGGAAAACGGTGTTTCGGAATATCATGTGATGATTCATGCGTGCTGTCCGGAAGATACATACGAGCAGCAGCTGAACGCGGTCGTGAATGCCTACTTCACCTTGCTCGAAGGGGAGCTTCATGGCGCCGTTGCCGTTTTCAAGCGTTATTTCCTGAGCGATGCCGCCAACCAGTCGGATATGCTGCTGGCGCTTACCACCGAGAGTTCGGACTGCGCGCTTTCCATCGTGGAGCAGCCGCCGTTGAACGGTACTAAAATAGCCTTGTGGGCATACCTGCAGTCCGGAGTACAGACAAGAGTGCTTCACAACGGGCTGTTTGAGGTGAAACATGGCGCTTACCGCCATCTTTGGAGCGGCAATGCCTTCAATCGTGCGGCCAACTCCGAATATCAAACCCGCCTGTTGCTGAATGACTACGTGATGCAGCTTATGGAACAGGGATGCAAATTGGCGGACAACTGTATCCGTACCTGGTTCTTCGTGCAGAACGTAGACGTGAACTATGCCGGCGTGGTGAAGGCCCGCAACGAAGTGTTTGTTACGCAAAACCTGACGGAGAAGACGCATTACATATCGAGTACCGGTATCGGCGGCCGCCATGCCGATCCGAAAGTGTCGGTGCAGATGGACGCGTATGCGGTCGACGGGATAAAGCCCGGACAGGTTCATTTCCTGTATGCGCCTACGCATCTGAACCCCACTTATGAGTATGGCGTCAGTTTTGAGCGCGGCACGTATGTGGATTACGGCGACCGCCGGCAGGTCTTTATCTCCGGTACGGCAAGCATCAATAATAAAGGCGAGGTGGTGCATCCGGGAAACATCCGCAGGCAAACCGAACGTATGTGGGAAAATGTGGAGGCTCTCCTGAAGGAAGCCGGCTGCACATTCGCCGACCTGGGGCAGATGATTGTATACCTGCGCGATATGGCGGACTACGCCGTAGTGAAAGAGATGTACGACAAGCGTTTCCCCGCTACCCCCAAAGTGTTTGTCCACGCGCCGGTGTGCCGTCCGGGCTGGCTGATAGAAATGGAGTGCATGGGCGTGAAGAGGCTTGAGAATACAGAGTATGCCCCTTTCTAAAAGAGCGACCGATGTTTTGTAATTTGAAACGATTGTTTGTAAGTGTATATATCTGTCTCGTATGCTTGCTTGCCATAGCTACATTTCTGGAGCAGGCGTACGGGACGGATTTTATAGAAAAGCATATATATCATTCTTTTTGGTTTTGTTGTGTCTGGGGGATTCTGGCCGTTGCGGCTATGATGGCATCAGCCGGAAAGCGGTTGCGGAAATTTCTCCCTGCGTTGTTGTTGCATGGCTCCTTCCTCGTGATTTTGGCGGGAGCCATGATTACGTTTGCCGGCGGCCGGAAAGGATATGTACATCTTATTGCAGGGAACAAGGTAAGCCGTTTTGTGGAGCAGGAGAGCGGGCGGGAGATAGATTTGCCCTTTACATTGCTTTTGGACAGCTTTCGGGTGGAATACTATCCCGGTACGGAAGCTCCCGCGGACTATATCAGCCATATCCGCGTATTACGGCCGGGGCAGGGGGCGGACAGCTCCTCTTGCAGCCGCACCGTTTCCATGAACCGTATCTTGTCCGAACAGGGTTTCCGTTTCTATCAGTCGTCTTTCGACGAAGACAGGCAGGGCAGTTGGCTGACGGTGAACCATGACCCTTGGGGCATAGGAATTACCTATGCGGGATACATCCTGTTGGGCATCTCTATGATTGGGATGCTTTTCGGCCGCAGGGGAGAATTCCGCAGGCTGATGAACCATCCGTTGCTTAAAAAGGGAGGCGTGTTCTGCCTTCTGCTGTTGGCGGGAAGCATGCAGGTGCAGGGACGGACGCTTCCGGCCTTGAGCATCAGGCAGGCGGACAGCCTGGCTTCCGAACAGGTTATTTACCATGACAGGGTGGTGCCCTTCAATACGCTTGCCCGTGATTTCGTGACGAAACTGACGGGACGGCCGTCTTATGCGGGGTTAACTCCCGAACAGGTTATCGGCGGCTGGTTGCTGCGTCCGGAAGTGTGGCAGTACGAACCGATGATTTATATTAAGAACCGGGAATTATGCCGCCTGTTGAACCTGAAAACGTCTTACGCTTCTGTGGCCGACTTGTTTGACGGACAGCGGTACCGCTTGCAGGACTTCTGGCAGGGCGGGCGGGAAACCGGCCGGAAAATGTCTCCTCTGGAAAAGGCAATCGTGGAAACGGACGAAAAGGTGGGATTGATTCTGATGCTTCAAAAGGGTACCTTGATTCGCCCTCTGCCGAAAGACGGCGGCGTAAAGCCGCTGCCATCGCCGAAGGTACGCGCGGAGCTTATCTACAACCGTATTCCTTTCAGCAAATGCCTGTTCATGTTCAATCTGACGGTCGGTTTGCTGGCATTCTTCCATCTGGTATATTGCGGCTTGCGCCATGCTTCGGAGCGGAGCGCTTTGTCATGCCGGATAAACCGTTTGTTTGTGGCGGCACTTTATGCGGCATTCCTTTTCCAGCTCTTCGGATACGGTCTGCGCTGGTATGTGGGCGGGCGTATTCCGTTGAGCAACGGATATGAGACGATGCAGTTTATGGCCTTGTGCACGCTGCTGCTGGCGTGCTTGTTTCGCCGCAGGTTTCCGTTTACGGTTCCTTTCGGCTTTCTGCTTTCGGGATTTGCGTTGCTCGTCGCCCATTTGGGGCAGATGAATCCGCAGATTACCCCTTTGATGCCTGTACTTGTGTCTCCCTGGCTCAGCATGCACGTTTCACTGATAATGATGTCCTATGCGCTGTTCGCCTTTATGATGCTGAACGGAATACTTGCTTTGTGTATTCGCAGGCACGGGAAGATGCTGATGCTCCTTAGCCGTCTCCTGCTTTATCCGGCGAATTTCTTCCTGGGCGCGGGTATCTTTATGGGGGCTGTCTGGGCCAACGTGTCGTGGGGGCGGTATTGGGCATGGGACCCCAAAGAGGTTTGGGCGCTGATTACGTTCCTTGTGTACGGAATGGCGTTTCATGCGAAGAGCCTGCCCGCTTTCCGCAGGCCGTTGTTCTTTCACATCTATATGATTGCGGCCTTTCTTACGGTGTTGATGACCTATTTCGGAGTGAATTACATCCTGGGCGGCATGCACAGCTATGCAAACGCGTGATTGAAACGGTAGTGTTACCTATTTATAATGACTGGCGTTCTTTATTATACCTATATCGGGTGATTGCGGCATTGGGCGCGATGCCGTATCTTTGCAACATCAGATTTAAAGAATGAATTAGTTAGTCATAATTACGTAACCACTTTTATGAAGATAAAAGGATCCCCGCTTTCCGATGTGATATCGTGAAGCGGGGATTTGCTTTATGGCGGACGAAGCGGAGATACCTGCCGGAGTGAAGATAGGGAGAAGGCCGTCAGGGGTGCTTGCCAAAACGGCCGGAGTTGCCCGGGAAAGGGTGCTAAGGTACGGAATAAGCTTTATCTTCAGCTTAAAGATGTACATCTTCAGGGTAAAGATGCGTATCTCTACGCTGAAGATATGTATCTTTAGGCTGGAGATGAAGCTCGGTCGGCAGGCCGGCATGCTTTTCTCCTGGGGGAAGACGGGGTTGGAAAGGGACTCGGGGTTCTTCTTTCGCGGCAGGTTGTACGGAAGAAAGGTTGACAGGGAATTTATAAGGTGTCTTTAATATCGCTCAGTTCCACCAGCTTGTTCACAATGGCGTAGATGGTGAGGCCTGCGGGAGAGTGTATTTGCAGTTTGCGCGCAATGTTGCGGCGGTGGGTAATGACGGTATGGATGGACAGATACAGTTTGTCGGCAATCGCCTTGTTGGTCATTCCTTTTACGACGCAAGTGATGATTTCCTTTTCGCGTTGGCTGAGCGTTTCCTGTTCGCTGTCTTTTTCATCTTCCTCTTCGGTATGGAGAAGGCGGTTGATTTTTGCGGTGATTACTTCGATATCGTCACAGATGGCGATGCTTTCGTCATACTCTTTCAGAGCGTTGTTGTCGATGACGGAACATACCAATGCGATGTATTTGATGCTGTTTCTGGTATGGTCTGCCTTGAAGGAAGGCAGGTCGAACCAGCCGCCGAAAGTCGGATTTACGATTACAATGTCGGGAGTGTGCAGATGGATATAGTTCTGCAATGCTTCCGGTGACGACACCTCGATGGGGTGCGCGTTCAGGTTGGGAATGCGTTTGAGTACTGCCGCAAGACCACTTCGTACAATGACCGAAGTTTCCGCAACAACTATTTTCAAAGAAATATTATTGTTCATCTTTCAGTCTTTTTTCTATTTGTGCTACGGCGGGAACAAACATATAGTCTTCTACCTGGCAATGCGACGCGAGGTCTTGTTCACAGTTGAAGATATCGAACAGGACGGCGTTCAGAAGATTATTGTTTTCTTTTTCCGGATAGTACTTGATGATGATATTTTTCAGTTCTTTCAGTTTGGTGTCTATCTGGTTGTGCTTGCTGGCAAAAGTGGCGATGTTGTATTCGTCGGACAGCCTGCCTTGCAGCAATTGCTCTACGTACGTAAAGACGGCCTCGTTTTCGTATTCCATGTGGCGGCGCACTTCTTTGGCGTATTCGTCAAAGAATTTGAGGATGAGGTAGGCCACGTCATTATCTCTGGAGCAGTCTATGGCCTCTATCAGTTTGCGGCGCATGGCAGGCAGGTTGAAGTCGAGAAAATAGGCGTGCGCGCGTTTCAGATAATCCATAAGCGCCGGAATAGAGAATGAATCATCATCCGCGCTGTAAGAGTATTGCTCCTCGCTGATGAAATTGGCTACGGCGAGGAAAGTGCGGTAGTCTACATTCTGGGCTTCACAGACGTCCTTTACGCTCTTGTCTCCGAATCCAAGCGACAAACCGAAGCGGCTCATCACCATTAATAAGGAGTAGTTATCGCAGATGAGGTCGCTCATCTTGTCCGTTGCCCGGTATTTATGTTGTTCATTCATTGTAAGTTATTCCTTTCTACTCTATGTTTCGGGCGCAAAGTAACGGCTTTTCTTCGAGAACTGCAATCGCTATTTGTAGGTATTTTGAACGGTATGGCGTACTAATCCGGATTGATTTTTTATCTTTGTCGAAACTAACGGTAAAATTTCTTTGCTATGAAACGGACTTTATTCGCTCTGATTGCTGTCGTTATATCTTTGGGAAGCGCCGGACCGCTTTCCGCCTGTACATCTGCCGTAATCTCCGGCAAGGTTACTCCCGACGGACGCCCCTTGCTGTGGAAGAACCGCGATACGGACTTTCCGCAAAACAGCGTGAGATATTTCTCCGGCGGGCGCTATCCGTTTGTAGCCGTTGTCAACAGTGTGGAAGATAATCCGACGGATGTGTGGATAGGTACGAACGCCGCGGGGTTCTCCGTTATGAATACGCAGTCTTATAACTTGGTCGAGGTGAAACCCGGTGAGGAGCGTGGAGAGGCCAACGGACGGGTAATGCGGCGTGCGTTGGAAGTGTGCGCTACGGTGAAGGATTTCCGTCAATTTCTCGATACGCTGTCCAAGCCCAGCCTGATAGAAGCTAACTTCGGTGTAATTGATGCCGAAGGGGGTGCCGCCATGTTCGAGGTGGATTATCATAAGTATGTGATGTACGATGCCAACGACCCTAAGGATGCGCCTTGCGGGTATATTGCACGTACCAACTTCTCTTTCTCAGGCAAGGTGAACGAGGGGGCGGGCTATGTCCGCTTCATGCAGGAGGATAAGCTGCTGATGCCGGCTTCGGCTACGGGACAGATTACGCCGCAATGGATATTCAGGGAACTTTCCCGCTCTTTCGCCAATCCGCTTTTGGGAATCGACCTGAAAAGCGGGGATTTCAACCGTCCTAAGACAACAGGGTGGTTTGTAGACCAGGATTTCATTGCGCGCGGCAGTACGGCCAGTTCGGTTGTGGTGCAGGGAGTGAAAAAGGGTGAACGTCCCGAGCTCACTACGATGTGGACTGTCCTGGGGTATCCGCCCACCGGAGTGGCAATGCCCGTCTGGGTGAAAGGGGCGGATAAGGCTTTGCCGAGGCTTCTGCTCCGCGACGAAGCGGAGAAAGTATCTCCTTTGGGCAATTGGTCGGTGATACTGGCGGGAGATGTTTTCTCTTACGGGCAAGGTATGGGCAGCGACCGCTATATGAATTGGGAAAGGCTTTACAATGCCGATAAGAACGGATATATGCAGTTGCTGGCTCCGGTGGAGGATGAGGTGTTCCGGCGTGCCGGGACGGTGTTGAAAGAATGGCGCAAGAGAGGCAGGGCGGATATGAAAGCGATGCGGTCGCTCTACAATGAGCTGGATGCCTTTGTTGAAACCCGGTATGCGGAATTATTCGAACTTTAATTATTTATATTGATTTTATACATGAAACACAAACTGATTATCGGTATTTCCGTCCTGTGTCTGGGACTCGTCGGCAATGTGCAGGCGCAAAACAAGAAAATGTATCGGAAAGGTTGGATCGATTTCAACAAGAACGGGGTGAAGGATATTTACGAAGACCCTTCCCAACCTGTTGAAAAGCGGGTGGCCGACCTGCTCTCCCAAATGTCTGTGGAGGAGAAAACCTGCCAGTTGGCAACCCTTTACGGCTACGGGCGCGTACTAAAGGACTCCCTGCCCGTTGCCGGCTGGAAAAATGAAATATGGAAAGACGGCATCGCGAATATCGATGAGATGCTGAATGGCGTGGGAAAGAAGTCCGCGCTGGTTCCCGATTTATTGTATCCTTTCAGCAACCATGCCGAGGCTGTCAATACCGTGCAACGCTGGTTTGTGGAGGAAACCCGTTTGGGGATTCCCGTTGACTTCACGAATGAGGGTATTCACGGACTGAACCACACCAAAGCCACTCCGTTGCCGGCCCCTATCGCAATCGGAAGTACCTGGAACAAAGAGCTTGTACGTCGTGCCGGCGTCATCGCCGGGCAGGAGGCGAAAGCGTTGGGATACACCAATGTGTACGCTCCCATACTGGATGTCGTACGCGACCCGCGTTGGGGACGTACATTGGAGTGTTATGGAGAAGAACCTTTTCTGATAGCGGCTTTGGGAACGGAAATGGTGAACGGTATTCAGTCGCAGGGGGTAGCCGCCACCTTGAAGCATTATGCGGTTTACAGCGTCCCCAAAGGCGGTCGTGACGGGCATTGCCGTACCGACCCGCACGTTGCTCCGCGTGAGTTGCACGAACTTTTCCTGTATCCCTTTAAAAAAGTTATTCAGAACTCGCATCCTATGGGAGTGATGAGCAGCTATAACGATTGGGACGGTGTGCCCGTGTCCGCCAGCTATTATTTTCTGACGGAGTTGCTGCGCGAGGAATACGGTTTCGACGGATATGTGGTGAGCGACAGCCAGGCCGTGGAGTTTGTAGAGTCCAAGCATCATGTGGCGGATACTTATGATGAGGCGGTACGTCAGGTGCTGGAAGCTGGTTTGAATGTGCGCACCCACTTTACTCCGCCTTCCGATTTTATTCTGCCCATCCGCCGGTTGCTGGAAGAAAAGAAGATTTCAATGGCTACGATAGACAAGCGTGTGTCGGAAGTGCTGCGGGTGAAATTCCGTTTGGGACTGTTCGACCGGCCTTATGTGACCGATACGAAAGCCGCCGATAACGTAGGCGGGGCAGACCGGAATATGGATTTTGTGAAGGAGATGCAGCAACAGGCTCTCGTGCTTCTGAAAAATGAGAATAATATTCTTCCGCTGGATAAACAGCGGATAAAGAAAGTGCTGGTGACAGGTCCGTTGGCTGATGAGGATAATTTCATGACCAGCCGTTACGGCCCTAATGGACTGGAGACGGTTACCGTGCTTGCCGGCCTGCGCGCTTATCTGAAAGGCGTTGCCGAAGTGGATTATGCCAAAGGTTGTGATATTGTGGACGCTGGCTGGCCGGCCACGGAGATATTGCCCGTACCCATGAATGAGCGGGAAAAGCGAGGCATCGCCGAGGCGGTGGCGAAAGCCGGTGAAAGCGACGTAGTCATTGCCGTGCTGGGTGAGGACGAGTATCGTACGGGGGAAAGCCGTTCGCGTACTTCGCTCGACTTGCCGGGACGCCAGCAGCAATTGCTTGAGGCATTGCATGCGACGGGAAAGCCGGTGATACTGGTGTTGATAAACGGCCAGCCGCTCACCGTCAATTGGGCGAATGCTTATATTCCCGCCATCTTGGAGTCGTGGTTCCCCGGTTGTCAGGGAGGAACGGTGATTGCGGAGACTTTGTTTGGCGAGCATAATCCGGGCGGCAAGCTGACGGTGACTTTCCCGAAGAGTGTGGGACAGATAGAGCTGAACTTCCCTTTCAAACCCGGTTCGCATGGCAGCCAGCCGAAATCCGGTCCCAACGGTTCGGGCGCGACACGCGTCATCGGCGAGCTATACCCGTTCGGTTTCGGCCTGAGCTATACGACGTTTGCCTATTCCGATTTGGAAGTATCTCCGTTGCGGCAGCGTACGCAAGGGGAATATACGGTTAAAGTCAACGTTACGAATACGGGAAAGCGTGCGGGCGACGAGGTGGTGCAGCTGTATGTGCGCGATAAGGTGAGCAGCGTCATTACTTACGATTCGCAACTGCGCGGCTTTGAGAGGATATCCTTGAAACCGGGTGAAACCAGGCAGGTAACTTTCTCTTTGAAACCGGAGGACTTGCAGATATTGGACCGCAATATGAACTGGACGGTGGAGCCGGGCGAGTTTGAGGTTATGATAGGCGCATCCAGCCAGGATATAAGGCTGAAAAAGACAATCACGGCTTTGCCTTGACGATAGCCGGATGGTAAAGGCGCGGGAAAGATTTTACAGTCTGCGCCGATTGGCGGGCGGACTTATGACAGTTGGGAACGGAGATATGCAAGTATCTCCGTTTCTTGTTCCGGATGAAACCAGCGTATTTCTTCGTCCCGCTTGAACCATGTCATCTGCTTACGGGAGTAGATGCGTGAGTTCTGCTGAATTTTCTCAATGGCGAAAGGCAGTGTCCATTCTCCGTCGAGGTAGTTGAAGATTTCCTTATAGCCTACGGTGTTCAGTGAGTTGAGCGTGCGGTGAGGGTAGACGCTGCGGGCTTCCTCTACAAGTCCGTCCGTTATCATCTGCTCTACGCGCCGGTTGATACGGTTGTACAATTCTTCACGGTCACGGGTGAGCCCTATTTTAATGATACGGAAGGGGCGTTCCTTTTTTTGCCGCGTGCGGAAAGAGGTATAGGTCTTTCCTGTCATATAACAGATTTCCAGGGCGTGGATTACTCGTTTATGGTTCTTTAAATCCACTATTTTGTAATACTCCGGATCCAGCAGTTTCAGTTCGGCGCAAAGGTTTTCCAAGCCTTCTGTTTCGTATTTGTGTAACATCGATTGCCGGGTTTCGGCATCTACGGTAGGGATGTCGTCAATGCCTTTGCATACGGCATCCACGTACATCATGGAACCGCCGGTCAGGAGTACGACTTCGTGCCGGGTATAGAGTTGCTCAAGAAGTTGCAGTACTTCGGCTTCATATTGGGCGGCGCTGTAATAGTCGGTCAGTTGCAGGGTGCCGACGAAGTAATGCCGTACCCGTTGCAATTGTTCCGGGGTAGGGGCGGCCGTACCGATTTTCAGGTCGGCGTAAAGTTGCCGTGAATCGGCGGAAACGATGCACGTCCGGAAATGCTCCGCCAGTCGGAGGCTGAGTTCTGTCTTGCCTACTCCCGTAGGGCCTATAAGTACTATCAATGTTTTCATGAGGTCGCAATAAAATAATTCGGGCGAAGAACAGTTGCATCCTTTGATACGAATGTATCCTCATAGGATATTTCAGTATCATTGGAGCAAATTGTTATTCGCCCGAACCGGTTTATCAGAATTTGTCTTCTTCGTAAGGAATATCGGCGGAACCTTCGTCCAGGCCGCCGAAGCCTTCTTTGTCGAAGTCTTCCATGTCGAAGTCCTGGTCGCCGTAGAAGCTTTCGTCCAGGTCGAGCGAACCGCCGGCAGCCGCCATTTCTTCAAAGTCAATGGTTTGTTTGGGAGCTTCCCCGGCTTTCTTGGTGCATTTCGCTCCGGTCATATTCTTGCCGGTGATGATTTCGGAGAGCTCGATGAAGAAACAACGTTCCGTCATGTAGTCGAATACATACAGAAGTTTCTGCTTTTCGTCTTCTACCAACTCGCTGACCTGGGTTTCTTTCATCACCCAACTGTCTATTTCCGGATTGTCATCCATCTCTTCGAGGGTTACTTCCTTTTCCTTTTCCCAATCGTCGTCGCAGATGAAGAAAGAGGTCATCTGGTCGTTGGTATAACCCGCTGATTTCAGGATAGCTTCGTGGAAGTCATAGAACGTAGCTTCCGGGTCGATTTGTATTTCTCTGATGAAGTCATCTACTTCATCGGAGATGAGAGTAAATCTATATATCATAGTGCTAACTTTTTATTTACTTGCAGGGATAATGCCGCGAGTCGATTCACGTATAAAGTTTACAATATAGCTGATTTCGGGTGTCATTTCCATTTCATTCTCAATCTTTTTCAAAGCTTCCGTATTGTTCAGCCCGCTTTGATAGATGATGCGGTAGGCGTCATGAATGGCCTCGATAGTTTCGTTGGAGAAACCGCGGCGGCGCAGCCCCACGATATTGAGCCCTGCATAGCAGATAGGCTCGCGGCCGGCTATGATGTAAGGCGGTATGTCTTTGCTGAAACGGCATCCGCCCTGTATCATCCCGAATCCGCCTACGCGGCAGAACTGGTGCATCAGTACATTGGCGCTGATAATGGAGTTGTCGTCTATTACAATCTCACCGGCCATTTTGGTGGAGTTGCCGATGATGCAGCCGTTGCCTATGATGGCATCGTGCGCCACATGTACGCTCTCCATCAGCAGGTTGTTGCTGCCTACGATTGTCTTTCCTTTGGCGGCTGTACCCCGGTTGATTGTTACATTCTCGCGGATGGTATTGTTATCGCCTATCTCGGCGGTAGTCTCTTCTCCTCTGAACTTCAGGTCTTGAGGAATGGCACCGATGACAGCTCCGGGAAAAATGGTATTCCCATTGCCGATACGCGACCCGTACAGAATGTTGGCATTCGCCATAATCTTGTTATTATCGCCGATTACCACATTCTTGTCAATGAAAACAAAAGGAGCAATCTCTACGTTTTCCCCGATTTTCGCCTCGGGATGAATATACGCTAAGGGACTTATCATAATTAATTTACTTGTTTTTTACTATTTGAGCCATAAATTCAGCCTCGCACACTACCTTTTCGCCTACGAATACATAGCCTTTCATAGTAGAGATACCCCGACGGATGGGGGCCAGCAGTTCAACGCGGAAAATCAAGGTGTCTCCCGGCACTACTTTCTGGCGGAACTTAACGCCGTCTATCTTCATGAAGTAGGTGGAATAGCGTTCCGGTTCGTCTACGGAGTTCAGAACAAGTAAACCGCCTGTCTGCGCCATTGCTTCCACTTGCAATACGCCGGGCATTACGGGCTCTTGCGGGAAGTGTCCCTGGAAGAAAGGTTCGTTGGCCGTTACGTTCTTGACGCCTACGATGTAGTTGGCGCCTATCTCGATTACTTTGTCCACCAGTTGGAACGGATAGCGGTGCGGCAACAGTTCACGGATGCGGTTTACATCCATAATCGGTTCGCGGTTGCAGTCGTATGTAGGAGCCTGTATCTCGTGCAGGCGGATTTCCTTACGCATCTGGCGGGCAAACTTATTGTTGATGGTATGTCCCGGACGCGTGGCGATGATACGGCCCTTGATGGGCTTGCCGATCAGAGCCAGGTCGCCGATTACGTCCAACAGTTTGTGGCGGGCGCATTCGTTGGGCCATACCAGAGGTTTGTGGTTGATGTAACCCAACTGTTTGGCATCCATGTGCGGCACGCCCATTACGTCGGCGAGCTTGTCGTAAGCATCCTGCGGCATTTCGCGCTCGTAGATAACGATGGCGTTGTCCAAGTCGCCGCCTTTGATAAGTCCGGCCTGCAACAACGGTTCTATCTCGCGTACGAATACGAAAGTACGGCTGGCGGCTACTTCATCCTTGAACTTTGTCATGTCTTCCAATGTGGCAAATTGGTTGGGGATGATAGTAGAGTCGTAGGATACCAGCACGTTCAGGCTGAAGTTCTCATCGGGTAATACGATGATGGATGAGCCGGTCGCCTCATCGCGGAATTCAATCTTGGACTTGATGATATAGAAATCCTTTACGGCACTCTGTTCTACCGTGCCTACGCGTTCTATTTCGTTGACATAATATTGGGCACTTCCATCCAGAATGGGAAATTCCGGACCGTTCACCTGAATAAGGCAGTTGTCTATGCCCAATGCATAAAGCGCAGCCATACCATGCTCTACGGTACTTACCTTCACTCCGTTTTTGGAGAGTACGGTACCGCGTGTCGTTTCGGTCACATTATCGGCGACAGCGTCAATGATGGGCTGACCTTCCAGGTCGGTACGCTGAATCTTATATCCGTGATTGTCGGGAGCAGGGTTGAAAGTAACGGTCAGATCAAGTCCTGTGTGAAGACCTTTTCCACTGAGCGAAAAGCTGTCTTTCAGAGTCTTTTGTTTCAACATTGGTTACTTATTTAATTGTTTTTTTAATTCATTGAGTTCTTTGCGAAGCGCGTTCACTTCAAAGTACATATCCGGCAATTTGCGGAATACGGTCTGCGCCTTGAAGTAAGGTTTCACTTCCATAGGCGGAGTGCCTATCAATTGGCTGCCTTCCTTTATATTGCCGGGAACACCCGATTGCGCGCCAAGGTTCACTTTGTTGCCGATATGAATATGTCCGGCTATACCGACCTGGCCGCCGAACATACACCATTCGCCTATCTTGGTGGAACCGGCGATACCCACTTGGGCTGCCATCACCGTATGCGAACCGATTTCGTCGTTATGGGCCACCTGTATCAGGTTATCCAGCTTTACACCGCTGTGCACGATGGTGGCTCCCATTGTTGCGCGGTCTACGCAAGTATTAGCGCCGATTTCCACGTTGTCTTCCAATATGGTGATACCGATTTGAGGAATCTTCTCATAACCCTCGGGAGTAGGGGCGAAACCGAATCCGTCCGCACCGATTACGCAACCGGCGTGCAATATACAGTGGTTGCCTACGCGGCAATCGTGGTAGATGGTTACATTTGCGTAAATGATACAGTCACTGCCTACCTTGGCGCCGCTTCCGATGGTGGCGTGCGGATGAATCACCGTATTGTCTCCCACTTCTGCGTACTCTCCGATACAGGCAAAAGGTGCAATGTAAACATCTTTGCCTATTTTTGCGGTTTCGGCAACGTATGCCCGCGAATCGATACCGGTACGCTTTGGTTTGCTTTGTTCGTAAAGGTTTAATAATTTAGCGAGGCTTTCGTAAGCATTGTCTACCTTAATCATTGTAGCTTTTACTTCCTGTTCGGGAACGAAATCCTTGTTTACCAAGACAATACTCGATTGGGTTTCGTACAGATAAGGTATGTATTTAGGGTTGGATAAGAAAGAGATTGCTCCGGGTATTCCTTCTTCGATTTTGGCGAAGGTGTGTACGGTTACATTCTCGTCTCCAACGATTTCTCCTTGGATAAATGTTGCAATTTGTTTAGCAGAGAACTCCATGTCTTATTGTTGTTAGATGGTTTCAAAACACAAATAACGGACTTTTTTTTTATATATCCTTGTCCTGTGATGAATATTTTATACTTATCTATGCAAACGTTGGTAGCATAAGTAGTATTTTTTTACTTTCTTGGATAGCAAGGATATATTGAGCATATCCGATGCTTCGGCTATGTTTTTAGTAGAGCCGTCGTTGTACAGGATGTCAATGCTGTCGTCGGCCGGGTCGTACATATTTTTCTCGATGCCGGGGGTGGAGATGAAATAACCGGCTTCGGAAAGGGGGATGTCCAGTTGCTTGCTGATTTGCCGGGTGATTTCTTTTTTACGCTCTTCGCTGAACGGTTCGGTGGAGATTTCCACTTTGAATATGTTGCGGTTAATCATGCCCAGGCTTAGTGTGGAAAGCACTTTGTCCGAATGGGCGCTCCATACCTTCAAGGCAGTCCAAAGGTCGTTGTCGTCCAGTTGGATATAGTTTTCCAGACAGCCCGGGTTGTTATAGAATGTTTCCCGGCTGATGTCATTATACAGGAAGAACTTCAGCGCGGGCGGGGCAAACAAATCCACACCCTTGCCGGCCAGCTCCTTGGCGCGTAACAGGGTACTGATGAGCATCTTCTCGTAAGCAACCGACGTTTTATGCAGATATACCTGCCAGTACATCAGACGGCGCGCGGTGAGAAAGTTCTCAATGGAATAGATGCCTTTGGATTCTACCACCAGGTGGTCGTCCTTTACATCGAGCATCTTGATGATACGTGCCGAGCCTATATTTCCCTCCGTGACCCCTGTATAGAAGCTGTCGCGACGAAGGTAGTCGAGGCGGTCCATATCCAGTTGCCCGCTGACCAGCTGATGAAGGAAACGTTTGGGATATTCGTCCTTGAATATCTGGATGGCGAGTGTGAGCTGCCCGTTCATCTCTTTGTTGATACGTTCCATGAGCATCAGGGAAATGTCTTCGTGCGATACGCCTTGGACAATGGTATTCTCCAATACGTGCGAGAACGGACCATGCCCGATGTCGTGCATCAGGATGGCTGCCTGTACGGCTTCAGCTTCACTGTCGAAGATGAAATTGCCTTTGGCTGTAAGTTGCTGAATGGCCTCGCTCATCAGGTAGAAGGCTCCGAGTGAATGCTGGAACCGGGTGTGTTGCGCGCCGGGATATACGACAGAGGATAATCCCAGTTGCTTGATACGGGTAAGACGTTGTAAAAGGGGATGCCGTACAATGTCGTACAGCAGCCCCTTTGGTATATTGATGAACCCGAACACCGGGTCGTTGATGATTTTACGTTCGTAGGACATGGCTAAGTATTTGGCAACAAAGGTAGTTTGTTTTCGGGAGATGACAAAATGTGATGCCGGGAGACTTGCAGGTGCCGGCATATAGCGTCGTACCCTTTGTCGCTACTTGCTTTCCTTTCCCGATAAATCATAGGAATTCTGTTCCAGCAGATTTCCTATTTCATCCAATTCCTCTTGCGGAATACCCAATACTTGTTTGTTACGTTCATTCAGCCGGTGCATTATACCGTACGTGCGTTCCAGCAATCGCACTACGGTGTTATGTACGCTCAATACATAACGCACATCGTTTCTCTGTATGAGTGCCAGAAACGCTTCTTTCGGATTAGGATAATCTGTGGGCGGATATTGGTGCCAATAGGCGCGGAAAGCGTCCATCCGCAGATTTTGTATCTTATCGTATTGCTCGTAGCAGGCATGCAGGATGCTGTAACAGTTGCCTATGCGCCCTATCACTTTTTCATCGTCCAAGTATTGCCATACCTCAAAACTGTTGGAGAAAATGCTCTCGGCGGTATTATCCGTTATGTTCATGCGGTGTGAACCGAAAGTGTTGACAAACAGTATCAAGGAGTCGTTTCCCATCTGCTCATACTTATCGGGCATGAGGGAACATACCCGCGTGAACAGGCTGTCCCTTCTCTGTAACTCCTGCAAGAGCATTTCCATAGTGTCGATGGCGGAATCTAAGTTGTGCAAGGTAATCATGACGGTCTTTCTGGCCATTTCGGCTTTATTGCGGTTTTCTATATAGAAAGTTGTACCGAAAGTCAGAATGATACCTATGATAGTGCCTGCCGTAGCACCTGTGGTATTCTTCCACCAGTCTTTGTCAAGGAAACGCTGTTTCATCTCTTCTTATGGTTATCGGATGAATAGTCAGGCTTATTTAATCGTGATTTGGAATTGCAGGTCTGTACAAACGGTCGGATATTTCTTTCCGTCATATTCCCAATATCCTTTTAGGCGTTCTACCATGTGGTAAGTGCCGATTGCAGGAATTGTGGCATCATGTTTTAAAGTTACGTTACATGTTGTATTTTTGCCCTGAGTGGTATAACCCAACGAAATGAACTGAGGGTCTGCATCTGCCATTTCTCCTTGTGAGTTATACAAGCCTCGGTTTTCAAACGCCTCAAAGGTTGTTTTATCATTCTGTTTGCCCAAACGATAAAAATCGTGGGTCATATCTATGGTGATTTGTCTATTAAACTCCGGGGCGGACAATTCTGTATGCAGCAAGCTGAGTTGGTCGTCCTTGATGATGCACTTCGGAGAAGAAACAATGAGGCGCACAGGAGTATAGGCAACACGGCCGTTAGGGCCGGTTATCATAACCCGGCAGTCCAAAAAGGCGATGGTTGTGATGGCTTTTTTTACCGTTTCGAGTTGGGCGTTATCCACTTGCAGATAGAAGCCTGTTTTACCTGTCATCGGAGCTATTGCGAAATGTGTGATACTTATGCTGGGTGTAGAGCTTCCGGTGCCATTGACTACCTTTATATTGTCGTAGCTGATGGCGGCAAGGTCGGCTGCGTTGTCGGCTGTGATGATGAACGGAATCTCCATCAGTTTGCCGTCTTCGGCACTGTAGAAAGTAAAGGCTTGCGGATGGACCGGTGTATACTTACCCTCGATGCTATATGGGTCGTTTATTTTCAATGTGGTTTGGATATACATATTATCTTCCTGATAGACGGAAAGTATTACGTCCTGACCGTTTTGAATGCGTGAGAAGTCCTTTACTTTTGCAGCTATCTGCCATACACCGTTACCTTTGGGAGTGAGTCGGGTTACTTCGAAAACACCGCTTTCATTGAATAATGATGTGCTGAGTACGGCTTTGGCTATTGGAGTATTTTCGGGTACTACCTTGACTTCTATGGTCGTACTGCCGTCTTCGGCCAGATTGAAGCTTTCACTGTTTACTTTTACATCCTGAAGGATGATGATTTCTTCTTCACTGCTACACGACGGAATAGTAAAACTGATAAAACCTGCCACCAGCAAGAATGATGCGCTTTTCGCTAATTGTTTGATTTTCATTTATAGTTATTTTTAGTGTGATATGATGACTGATTGAAGAATGGGCTTTTAGCGAAATATGTAGGGAATGGAAACGGTGATGTAGAATGGAACTCTGCGGCCTTTTGTGTTTTATGGCGCTATGCTGTTAAATGGTTCCGGCTGCAAAGATATGGTAAATCTTTGGATATGCAATGAGTGTAGTGTAAATAAAGTTGATTCCTATGGGTCTTATTCAAATTATTTTCTTTTTTATTACAGTAACTTCGTTTGTTTGTTATGGTGGAATATAACTGGTTTGCACTATCTATTTGTTTTGTTATTATCTGTATAATAGTGTTTTATATCAATATTTAGGCGTATTTGTCGAATTGGGTCTAATTGTTTTCAGGTGCTGTGATTTATCAGTGAATGTGTTTTTATATTTTAACTAAAATGATAGTTTATAAGTAGTGTAAATTGACTGATAAAAGTGTTTATGTTGACATTTTTGCCAGTTAATGGGATTATTTGGCAATCGTATGTTATTAGTTTGTATATAGATGGTTCGGTGTATCGGTCTATTGTGAGAAACAGCTATTAGTGACGTTCGCTTTTGTAAGACGGAAACAAAACAGGCAGAGCCGGCAGCGTGAAAATTGTCTGTCCGGCTCTGCCTGATGTTGCTATAATGCAGATTGTTCTTCTATCAGAGTATCGCTTTCAACTGCTCTGCCATTTGTGCCTGTACTTCCTGTGCGGCTTTGCGTGAAGCAGTTGCAAAATTCTCAGTCTTATCTACGTAGATGATACCGCGGCTGGAATTTACAATCAGTCCGCAAGTATTGTTCATACCGTATTTGCAGACTTCTTCCAATGAACCGCCTTGTGCGCCTACGCCGGGCACTAAGAGGAAGTGATTGGGAACAATCTTGCGGATATCCTCAAAAGCGCGTCCTTGGGTGGCGCCCACTACATACATCATTTGCTCATCACTTGCCCATTCCTGTGACTTGCGCAAAACTTTCTCGAAGAGGCGTTCTCCGTTCTTGTCTTCCGTCAGCTGGAAGTCGTGCGAACCTTTGTTGCTGGTCAATGCAAGCAGGATAACCCATTTATTCTCGTAGGTGAGGAACGGGGTAACACTGTCTTCACCCATGTAGGGAGCTACGGTTACCGAGTCTATGTCCAGTTCTTCAAAGAATGTACGTGCGTACATGGCAGAGGTATTGCCGATGTCGCCGCGCTTGGCATCGGCTATGATGAACTGGTCCGGGTAGTTCTGCTTGATGTAGTTTACGGTCTTTTCAAAGGCAATCCAGCCTTTTACTCCCATGCTCTCATAGAAGGCGAGATTCGGTTTGTAGGCGATACACAGGTCGGCTGTTGCATCGATAATTGCTTTGTTGAAGGCGAAGATAGGGTCTTCTTCTTTCAACAGGTGTTCCGGGATTTTCTTAACATCCGTGTCCAAACCTACGCAGAGAAATGATTTCTTGCGTTTTATATTCTCAAAGAGTTGTTGTTTGTTCATATCGCAAATTGTTGGTTTAATGGTTTTACTTTTTAAATAAATATCCCTTGATGCTCATTCTTACATCTTCGTCACTGCTTTTTTCATAATGAATATCGAATGCAGTCAGCATGAACAGGTTTTTGGGAGAGTTACACCGGAAAGAGGTAGGCGGTATATGTCCGTGCTTGCTGCTTTTTTCCAGCATTTCCAATGTACTGAGTTCGATGTATACGCTATCGTGCAGATTGCCCGTCCGGGTATCGAGTGAAACGGGTAATGTCCCGTTCCCGAGGTATTGGCGGGGAATGGTGAAACGGTGGCCGGACAGACCGGCGTCGGGAATGGCGATAAATCGGGTATAGCCTGCGGGAATATTGATGATTGTTTGGCTGTCGATTTCGCCGCTATAAGTAACTCTGTCGCTATCTGTGTCGGTGGCTATCGTATCTGTATCAATATCCGCTGTCACAGAATAGAGGTTATATGTCACATCCTTGTCTATCAGGTGGGTAACGCTCTCCGTACCGAACCAGTTGCTCAGATATCTGAATTTACCGTTTATCTGTATCGCCTGCTTTTCTGGTAACGAGTAAATCCACTCCTTATATTGCTCTAATGAGAGGGGAGTATCCGCCCGGCAACTGCGTTGCATCTCGGCCTTTATCTCTTTAAGAATCGTATTCTTTGTAATGCCGGCATAATTGACGGGCAATGCCGATGTCAGCAAAAAGATACCGGCAAACGAAATGGGTATCCAGTTGATACGCCGCGCTTTTATGACGAACAATCCGATGCAGACAATATAGAACCAACCGTTAAGCGTAGCGAGATAGAGCCGGTTGATGGTGATGCCGTAATCGTTGAACCGGCGTATGATGCCTATTGTCATCAACAGCAACAATGGCAGTATCAGTACAGGCATCCAGCGTGCAATCCAGTTGTCAAATCGCTTGCCTTCTTTAAAACGTGTGGGGTATAGCCCGAATTGGACGGCGATACATACCGTCATCAGTGCTACGATAAGCCATGATACCCAACCTATGGGCAGTTCCCAACTGATAAGGATACGGGTGGCATAGATATATAGCACTATCAGATAACCGGCCGTAAGAGGAAGGAACAGATAGTGCAGAATACCGTTCAGGAATTCCGATGAATGCGGCTCCCGGTTATGCTTGTCGTTTCCCTGCGGCAACAATCCGAGGAATAGCATTAAACCGAGCGATACATTACACAGGTAGTAGATATAAGCGTAGCACTTTCCGCTGATATGAATATCGAACAGCTGGTGCAAGGAGAACAGCAGCAAGCTGATGCCTGCACACAAGATAAGACCTATCACCTGTGTAACGATATATGCCGAAACAGTGTTCAGCGCAAAGTTCCAGCTGGCGATGTCATTCTTCTCACGCAGGAACGAAAGGAAGAAAGTGGAGAGTCCTACGGTAAGAATGGCCGCCGCATGGGCGATGCCGATTTCAATCCAGGAGCTTTCTGTGGTGAGATAATGATAGAGCAGGAAAGCATCGGCTATAAGTAAAGCGTGTGCGGCGAGGTTTATGCCTGTTTTCCACAGGCGGCTTTTTACTTCCTCGCTCCACAGATGGAGCGTGAGCGAAAGCAGGATACCTACCGACAGATAGTAGCCGATGATGAACAGTAACCGGTCTTCGCCTTTCCAGTCTGTGTACGTCAGATAGATGAGGTAGGCCGTGAATACAAAGATAAAGGTTACCGTAACCGGAAAGCGTTTCAAACAATTCTGAAACGCCTCGGTAGCCGTGTGAAACGCTTTCTCTACTGATAGCCCTTTCATAACTACAATTCGCTTTCTTTCAGTCTTTCCGCATTTTCGGCAACAATCAGATGATCGATGCAGTCCTGAATATCACCGTCCATAAAAGCGGCGAGGTTATAGATGGTATAGTTGATACGGTGGTCGGTGATACGTCCTTGCGGATAGTTGTAAGTACGTATCTTTGCCGAACGGTCACCGGTGGAAACCATGGTTTTGCGTTTGGATGCGATATCGTCGATGTATTTCTGGTGTTCCTTGTCGTATATAAAGGTACGCAGGCGGGATAGGGCTCGTTCTTTGTTCTTCGGTTGGTCGCGCGTTTCGGTACATTCGATGAGGATTTCCTCTACGACGCCGGTATTCGGATTTTTCCAGTTGTAGCGTAAGCGTACGCCGGATTCCACCTTATTCACGTTCTGACCGCCCGCACCACCGCTTCGGAAGGTATCCCATTTGATTTCTCCCTCGTTGATGACTACATCGAATTCTTCGGCTTCGGGCAGTACGGCCACGGATGCGGCGGATGTGTGCACACGTCCTTGCGTTTCGGTGGCAGGCACACGCTGTACGCGATGTACGCCCGATTCATATTTCAGCGTGCCATATACATTATCACCCGTTACGGAGCAGATGATTTCCTTGAAACCGCCGGCAGCGCCTTCGTTGGCGCTGGATATATCCAGTTTCCAGCCTTTTGTCTCGCAATACTTGGTGTACATACGGAAGAGGTCACCGGCAAAGATGGCGGCTTCGTCTCCACCTGCGCCGCCACGGATTTCAAGTATTGCGTTACGGCTATCCTGCGGGTCGGCAGGCACAAGCAGCAGCTTTATCTCTTCTTCCAGTTCCGGTTGGCGTGTTTGGCAGGCATCAAGTTCTTCACGGGCCATTTCACGCATCTCGACATCGGTTTCGTTGGCGATGATTTCTTTCGCTTCCTCAATGCCGCTCAGCACCTGCATGTATTCCTTGCGGGCATTCATCAAGTCACCCAGTTCTTTGTATTCTTTGGTAAGCTTGACATAGCGCTTCTGGTCGGCAATCACTGCCGGGTCGGTTATCAGTGTGGATACTTCTTCGAAGCGGGCAACGAGGCCTTCCAGTTTCTCAAGTATGGTATTGTTATCTGCCATTTAATTCAAGTGGTAATGTTGTGATGAGATGATAAGCCGGGATTAGTATTTGAACTCTCCGAATTCACTCTTGATAATCAACTCTTTCTTATCGCTCTCTTCGATACGTCCTACAATCTGTGCATCAATATTGAAGCTTTTGCTGATGGCGATCACTTCTTCCGCATGTTCGGGAGAAAGATATACCTCAAGACGGTGTCCCATATTGAATACCTTGTACATTTCGCTCCAGTCCGTATCGCTTTGTTCCTTGATAGTCCTGAACAATGGCGGAACAGGGAAAAGGTTGTCTTTGATAACGCGGCAATTGTCGCCTACAAAGTGCAGAACTTTGGTTTGAGCGCCGCCGGAGCAGTGTACCATACCGTGAATTTCGGGACGGAGCGCGTCGAGTAATTTCTTAACTACCGGTGCGTACGTACGGGTGGGAGAGAGTACCAGTTTGCCGGCATCCAACGGACTGCCTTCCACATTGTCTGTCAGCTTCAGCTTTCCGCTGTAAACCAGTTCATCGGGTACGGCTTTGTCGTAGCTTTCCGGATATTTCTCTGCCAGGTATTTGGAGAATACATCGTGGCGGGCACTGGTGAGCCCGTTGCTGCCCATACCGCCGTTATACTCTTTCTCATAAGTGGCTTGTCCGCAAGAGGACAGACCTACAATCACATCTCCCGGACGGATATTGGCATTGTCGATGACATCCGAACGTTTCATGCGGCAAGTTACCGTAGAGTCTACGATAATGGTGCGTACCAGGTCGCCGACGTCGGCAGTCTCACCGCCGGTAGCATATACGCCCACACCCATTTCTCGGAGTTCGGCAAGCAATTCGTCCGTTCCGTTGATGATGGCGGAAATCACTTCCCCCGGGATAAGCAGCTTATTGCGTCCGATAGTACTTGATACCAGGATATTGTCTACTGCACCTACGCAAAGCAGGTCGTCGATATTCATTATCAGCGCATCCTGCGCGATGCCTTTCCAAACGGAGAGATCGCCTGTTTCTTTCCAGTACATGTATGCCAGACTGGATTTGGTTCCTGCACCGTCGGCGTGCATGATATTACAGTACTCGGGATCACCGCCCAGAATATCAGGGATGATTTTGCAGAAAGCCTGCGGGAAGATACCTTTGTCGATGTTTTTGATGGCGTTGTGCACATCTTCTTTGGACGCGCTGACGCCTCTCATCATATATCGTTGATTACTCATGAGATAATAAGTTTGTTCAATTGAGCGCAAAAGTAGTGATTATTTCGCTTATAGCCTTAGCTTTGTATAAAAAATATAAAGTGTTAAAACTCTACTTTAGGAGCTTGGTCACTACCTTCGGCCGCTTCAAAATAAGCGCGTTTCTCAAAGCCGAAAAGACCGGCAAGGATGTTTTTCGGGAAACGGCGAATGGCTGTATTAAAGTTTTTCGCCGCATTGTTGAAGTTGGTACGTGCTACGTTGATGCGGTTTTCCGTGCCTTCCAGCTGGGCTTGCAGTTCCAGAAAGTTTTGGTTGGCTTTCAGGTCGGGATAATTTTCGGTAATGGCAAGCAGCTTGCCGAGAGCGGAAGTGACCGCACCCTGAGCTTTTTGATATTCAGCCAGCTTTTCCGGTGTCAGGTCATTGGCGTCTACGGTCATTTGGGTAGCTTTGCTGCGGGCCTCTACTACACTTTCCAGTGTTTCTTTCTCGTGAGAGGCATATCCTTTGACTGTATTTACAAGATTCGGAATCAGGTCGGCACGACGTTGATATTGTGTTTCGACGTTCGACCATTGTCCGCTGACATTTTCGTCCATAGTGACAAGTCCGTTATAACCGGTAACACCCCAAATGGCGAGAAGGGCTATAACAACAATGATGATAATGGTTGATTTCTTCATACTTCTTTTTTTATTATTAATGATATAATCTCAATTCTTTTATTACAAAAGGACATTCGGCCGTACCGGTCAGAACCGTGAACCGGCTCCGCCGCCACCGCCCATACCTCCGCCGAAACTGCCGCCGCTAAAACCGCCGCCACCCCCGAAACTGCCTCTTCCGAAGCCACCGCCGAAAATGACAGGACCACCGCCACCGCCGCCCCGGTAATTCTCATCGTAGGATTGCTGACGGCGTACTACCTTATGTCCGCAGTTACGGCATGTATAAGTGACATCTTCCGTCCGTACTCCGTTATGGCGTGAAACGAGTACGCTATTACTCCGTTGCAGCTTATGCTGACCGCATTGCGGGCATTTGCTTGCGGCACGTGTCTTCAATATTCCCGCCGCGATGGCGATGGCAAAGAAACCGACAACAGCCAGAATCAATCCTATCGGGGAGTCACCTCCATCCTCATCCGAATCGTTTACCATACTGCCGTCAAGGCGGGTGCATACGGCACGTACGCCTGCCACCATACCCGCATCCCAGTTGCCGTCTTTCAGGTAAGGAATCATGTCTCGTGTTTGAATACGTTTGCAGATGGCATCGGGCAGGTCTCCTTCCAAACCGTATCCGGTATAAAATTGGATGCAGCGTTGGTCGGTTACCAACAGGATAACCAGTCCGTTATTTTTGCCTTGCTTGCCCACACCCCATTCGTTGAGCAATCGGTGCGAGAAGTCAAAACAGTCCTCGTTGCCGATGGAAGGTACGACGGCTACCACGGTTTCAATACCGGTTTGCTGCTCCAATGCATAAAGCATACGGTCTATTTCATCGCATGCCGAAGCGGAGAGTATGCCGGCAGGGTTGCAAACGTAACGTGTCTTGTCCTGAAGATGTACTTTAGGAATGTTTTGGGTAGTGTAAATTTCTTGTGCCTGCAAGGAAACGAGCACGCACAAGAAAAGTGCTATGGAGATAAATCGTTTCATACTATTGTATTTGTAGGGGCGAAGATAGGAAAAATCACATCAATGGATGTATTTCCCTACAAATTTCTTTACGCGCTCCGTATATTCCTGCGGATAATCCCTGTAAGACATGGCGTGTGTCGCCCCGGGTACAATCCACAACTCTTTCGGTTCGCTCTTGGCCTCGTACAAGGGATAGACCATCCAAGTGGGCACGTATGTATCCGCATCTCCATGTATGAATAACATGGGAAGGCTGCATTTCCTGACTTGCTCCAGTGAAGAAGCTTCCCGGAAGTTCCAGCCGTATTTGGCGTTGCACAGCCATCCGGTAGTGTACATCAGCGGAAATTCGGGCAACCCGAACATGTCCTTCAATTGGAAGGAGAATTCGTCCCATACACTGGTGTAGCCGCAATCTTCCACAAAGCATCTTACAAAAGGCCGTTGCGGTTCTCCGGATACCATCATGGTAGTGGCAGCTCCCATAGAGATGCCGTGCACTACCATTTGAGTATTGTTTCCGAAGATACTGTCGGCTATATTCATCCAATTCAGTACATCCAGCCTGTCTTTCCACCCCATTTGTATGGCGGGGCCTTCACTCAGGCCGTTGTCCTGTAAGTCAGGAAGGAATATGTTGTAGTTCAAATCTTTATTATAAAGGTACCCTATCATCAGCATGCGGATGGCGTTGTCGGTATAACCGTGCACAATGACTGCCGTTTTATCGGTAGGTTGGGCGGCCGCGGCAAAAATAGCGTGCAGTTGTCGTCCTTCCGGATTGATGATAAAGGTGTCACGCAGGGCGCCTGCGGTTTGCAGACTATCCAGCCATGGCGTGATGAAGGGATATGTACGGCGCATATATTCGTACGAGCCGGGTATATCCTTACCTTTGTTCTCTTTGGGCGTCAGCGAGTAACCGAGCATATAATAACTTCCACCGGCGATGGCGGCGACTATTACCGCCAATAATCCTATCAGACTGTATTTAATCTTTTTTTTCATGTTACCTATTCCAAATCTCCCATGCGGCAAAGGCTTGCAGCAGCAACATCTCGAGTCCGTTTTTGGTGACGGCCCCTTGGGCTTTGCCTTTCTTCATGAAGAGTGTTTCATTTGGATTATATAACAAATCGTAGAGCAAATGGTTGGGTGTAAGTTGTTCGTACGGTATGTTCGGGCAAAAATCCACTTTGGGGAACATGCCGACGGGGGTACAGTTGACGATGACTGTATATTCAGCCATTATTTCCGGAGTCAGTTCCTCATAGGTAAGGAATTTGTCGTCCTTTTTGGTACGTGATACGAAAGTACTTTCTATCCCTAAGTTTTCCAGACCGCGATATACTGCTTTGGATGCACCGCCCGTACCCAGAATCAATGCTTTCTTGTGATGGGGTTGCAACAATGGCTCGATGGATTGCGTAAATCCGATAATGTCCGAGTTACAGCCTATCAGTTTGACTTTGCCTTTGGGGAGACGGACAATCTTGATAACGTTGACCGCACCTATTTTGGCAGTATCCTTATCCAGCTCGTCGAGGTAGGGGATAACTTGTTCTTTGTAAGGGATGGTTACATTCAGTCCGCAGAGATTGGGATTTTCCTCAATCACTTCCATGAAGTCCTCGATGCGGGGAATCTCAAAGTTTACATACTCTGCGTCAATGTTCTCGGCTTTGAATTTCTCATTGAAGTAGCCGATGGAGAACGAATGTTTCAGCGGGTAGCCGATTAGACCGTATTTCTGCATATCCAAGTGTGTTAAAGGGGGAATTAAGTGACTATTTCTTAGCAATGTATAAGGTACATATTCCGAAAGTCAATCGTTTGAAGCGTACCTCGCTGAATCCTGCCTTGCGGATTACCCCTTGCATAATTTCACCTTGCGGAAAGGCACGGATACTTTGGGGCAGATAGGTATAAGCGCTGTTGTCTTTCGAGATGCATTTGCCGAGTAGAGGTATGACGACTTTGGAGTAGACGGTAAAGAGTTGCTTCATCGGGAAGCGGTCCGGAGTGGAAAGTTCCAGTATCACGAGATGCCCGCCGGGCACGAGTACACGGCACATTTCGGACAGTCCTTTATCCAGTCCGTCGAAATTGCGGATACCAAACGCTACGGTCACGGCATCAAAACTTTCATCGGCAAATGAGAGAGAGGTGCAATCCTCCCGGGCGAAGGAAATCTTGTCCGAGAGTTGCGCCTGTTTTACTTTTTCGCGTCCCACATTCATCATGCCTTCGGATATGTCGGTTCCTATCAGCGTATCGGGCTGCAGTTCGCGGCAGGCAAGTATGGCGAAATCACCGGTTCCGGTCGCTACATCCATGATACGCCGGGGGTTGAAAGGGCGGAGCGCATTAATCGCTTTCTTACGCCAACTGCGGTCTATGCCCATCGACAGGGTATGATTCAGCTTGTCGTAAGCGGGCGCGATGTTGTCGAACATTTCCTCGACCTGTTCGCTCTTCTTGCCATCATTACCGTAAGGCTTGATGTGTTCTTGCGGGTAAGCCATGTTTTTAATGAAGAATTAAGAATTTATGGATGAATAAGTAAGGATGAAGAATGAAGAACATGGCTGCGCATTATAGTACTATAATGCTGCATAGCAATTCTTCATTCTTCACTCCTCATTCTTCATTTCTTTAAGTATTCCGTTACATTCTTTTCGATACGTTCGGCGATATTGCTTGTATCTTCTTTGACGAACTTTTCACCGGTGATGTGTTCGTACAACTCGATGTAGCGTTCGCTGATGGAAGTTACGATTTCGTCTGTCATCTCCGGAACCTGTTGTCCTTCTTTGCCCTGGAAGCCGTTATCCATCAACCATTCGCGTACGAATTCCTTTGAAAGCTGCTTTTGCGGCTCGCCTTTGGCAAAGCGTTCTTCGTAACCTTCGGAGTAGAAATAGCGGCTGGAGTCAGGAGTATGGATTTCGTCCATCAGATAGATGGTGCCGTTGTGCTTACCGAATTCGTATTTGGTATCGACAAGAATCAAACCGCGCTCTGCGGCGATTTCCGTTCCGCGTTTAAAGAGTGCCATTGTGTACTTCTCCAACACCGCGTATTCTTCGGGAGTGGCAAGACCTTTGGCAAGAATTTCTTCTTTGGAGATGTCGGCGTCATGCTCGCCTATTTCAGCTTTTGTAGTCGGGGTGATGATAGGTTCGGGGAACTTCTGGTTCTCTTTCATGCCTTCGGGCAGCTTCACACCGCAGATTTCGCGGACACCGCTCTTGTAGGCACGCCATGCGCTGCCGCAGAGATAGCCGCGTACAATCATTTCAACCGGGAAACCTTCGCACATTACACCCACTGTCACCATAGGGTCGGGAGTAGCCATCTTCCAGTTGGGACAGATGTCGGTAGTGGCATCGAGGAACTTGGCTGCAATCTGGTTCAGCATTTGTCCCTTGAAAGGAATACCTTTCGGCAATACTACGTCGAAGGCTGAAATACGGTCGGTGGCGACCATAACTAACTTTTCACCGTTGATGTTGTACACATCACGCACTTTTCCGTGATAGACGCTCTTCTGTCCGGGAAAGTTGAAATCTGTTGCTGTTAATGCTTTCATTTTTGTGATATTTATAAGTTGAATATTTTCTGTTTATGCAGGGAGCTATTGTTCTGCTTTTTCTGCTTTCCGTTTCTCCCGTTCCGCTTTCGCTTCTTTGTCGAACTTCTCGTAGGCTTCCACAATCTGAGTAACCAGTTTGTGGCGTACAATATCTTTCTTGTTCAGTTCGATGAAACTGATACCTTTCACGCCTTTCAGGATGCGGAGCGCTTGCACCAATCCGGAAGTTTGCGATTGGGGAAGGTCTATCTGCGTCATGTCTCCCGTGACAATCATTTTGGTATTCATGCCCATGCGGGTAAGGAACATCTTTATCTGTTGGGTGGTAGTGTTCTGCGCTTCGTCCAGAATCACTACGGCGTCGTTCAGCGTACGTCCGCGCATGAAAGCGAGGGGAGCGATCTGGATGATGTTCAGCTCCATGTATTCTTTCAGTTTGGCGGCAGGTATCATATCCTGCAATGCGTCGTAAAGCGGTTGCAGGTAGGGGTCTATCTTATCCTTCATGTCGCCGGGCAGGAATCCGAGCTTCTCTCCGGCCTCTACGGCGGGGCGGCTGAGGATTATTTTCTTGATTTCCTTGTTTTTCAGCGCACGTACGGCAAGGGCGATAGCCGTATAGGTTTTGCCCGAACCGGCCGGGCCGATGGCAAACACCATGTCGTTCTTGGCGAAAGCCTCGACCAGCTTCAACTGGTTTTCGCTGCGCGGTATGATGGGCTTTCCCGTTACGCTGAACACGATGACGTTGCCGGACTTTTCCGCTTGCGGGGCGTTTCCTTTGATAATATCAATGATAACTTCCTCTTTCAGAGAATTATATTCGGCGCAATACTTTTCAAGCTTGGTGATGTTTTCTTCAAACGCGCACATCTCCTCTTCGTCTCCCAGGACTTTGATGACATTGCCGCGGGCAACGATACGGAGTTTGGGATACAAAGCTTTTATCAATTGCATATTGGCGTTGTTTACGCCGTAAAAGATTACCGGATCGATATCCTCAAGAACAATCAGTTTTTCTATCATTGATATGTTTTAAAGTTCAATTCTTTTTTTCAAGTGAAACGTTTTGCAAATGTAGTGAAACGTTTGAATACTTGGAGAGTTCTGTATGTTATTTTTTTGTACCGGGCTTGATAGTGACATCGTTTCCGAAGTTGCCACTTAGTCAAAGTAGTGCACCGTTCCACCGTCGGAAGCGGCATATTTCCGCAGGAGCTCCTGTATCATTCCGGCAGCTTCCGCCAGTCCGTCGCATCCGCTGTAACCGTTTACAATAGCGAGGATATGACGGGTTTCCAGTCCCATTTTGGTACGTTCGTTGTCGCTGGTGGGAGTGCCTATGCCGCCTGTCAGGTCACGGTATACGGGAAGTCCTTCGATATTCAGCGTTCCGCGTCCGATGCCCTCGAAAGGTTCTTCCGCACGCCCGACGCCGAGTTCAAGGTTGTTTCCTTGTATCTTGTCTGCGTCAAAACCGCCTATGGAGTATCCGGTACGAAGGGAAACAAGGTTGATGAGGTCTACCAGCGTGTCAATCCGATACAACTCCAATCCCCGCATAAGACGGCGGCGTAATGCTTCGGCCGAGGGGCGGTAGCGGCTCGGGTCTTTTCCGCAACGTTTGTAGACTTCACGGGTGGCGGCAATGGCGGGTTGCTGTTTAATGTCGTCAGGCTGTGTGGTAGTAGTCAGCTCTTTTGTAAAGGCGTTTATCTCGTCCCAAAGCCCTTGGCTGAATACGCTATTGGTAACCTCTGCGTATACGGCTGCGCCTTTAAAGACAGGGCAGGCTTTCTTAATTTCTTCTGATACGGTAATGTTATACATGGCTAATCACTAAACATTAATCATTGATTTATCATTATTCCCGACAGTATGCGTCCCGACTTGATGCCCAGCCGTCGTGCCGAAAAGAAATCCTCATGCTGTTCGTAAGTACAGATACCCGCGTTCTCTATTTGCCGGGGCGGTACTCCGAAATCGGAGAGTTGAAGACGGTTGGCTGCCCATAAATCAATATGGTGTTTGTGCGTTTCGGGCTTCCATACGGATATGTATTCCATTGGAAAACTCTCAGTACGGAAAGCCTCGTATACTTCATCGCCCACCTCGAAAGATGCGAGGGAGATGCCCGGACCTATACAGGCTATGATGTCTTTTCCTTCCGTGCCGTAAGCAGCCTGCATCCGGTGGAGCGTTTTCGCAAGAATGCGATTTACCGTACCCCGCCAGCCGGCATGAACTGCGGCGACAACGCGATGCTGCTTATCATATAATAATATGGGAATGCAATCGGCGGTAGAGATACAGATACAGTAACCGGGCATGTCGGTAATAAGCGCATCGATACCTTGCAGCATGGAGTGCCGTTCACTGCATGTCGTATGCTGATAAGTTTCGTCGATGACGAGTGAGTCGGTACTATGAGTTTGAAAAGGAATAATGAGTTCTTGCGGGTATGCAGGCAATGCGGCACGCAACGCTTCCTGATTTTTGCGTACGCACTCCGTATCGTCTCCGGTGTAAGGGGTGCAGTTGAAAGAAGCATAGTTGCCGACGCTGCATCCGCCATGCCGGGTGGTTACAAAACAAGAAATGTCGGGATACGGGGCAAGCGCCTCATATCCCAACATTCTTTTATCTTCTGTAAGAGAAATCATTTTTTGTCATCCTCCCAGTCCTCTTCTTCGTATTCAAAATCTTCGAGGTCTTCAATGTCCTCGTCGTCGATATATTCGTAGCCGAGGTCTTCGTCCTCACCTTCATCTTTCAGTTCTTCTTTCAGATGGCTCATGTCTTTGGCACGATGGGCTATGCTTTCAATCTTACCTTCTATCTTGTTGCTTTCCTTATTCAGCTCTTCCCACAGAATATCTTTCAGGACTGAGATACCCAAGCCGGATATGGCTGAAATGAATACGTGCGGGATGCTTTCGGGCAGCGTAGGCTCTATTTCATCCATCAGTTCCTGATCCAGCATATCACATTTTGTAATGGCAAGCACACGTTGCTTGTCCAGCATTTCGGGGTTGAAGGTACGCAATTCGTTCAACAGGATTTCATATTCCTTACGGATGTCGTCACTGTCGGCCGGAACCATGAACAGCAGCAGCGAGTTGCGTTCGATGTGGCGCAGGAAGCGAAGTCCCAAACCTTTGCCTGCACTTGCGCCTTCGATAATGCCGGGGATATCCGCCATCACGAATGACTTGCCGTCGCGATAAGACACAATCCCCAAGTTGGGTTCCAGTGTGGTAAAGGGATAATTGGCGATTTTCGGCTTTGCCGAAGATACGGCCGAGAGCAGTGTCGACTTTCCTGCATTGGGAAAACCTACCAAACCTACATCCGCTAACAGCTTCAACTCCATGATAACCGTCATTTCCTGCATCGGTTCGCCCGGCTGTGCGAAACGGGGAGCCTGACGGGTAGCGGTCTTGAAGTGCCAGTTGCCCAATCCGCCGCGTCCGCCTTTCAGCAGAACGACTTCCTGGCCATGCTCGGTTACATCGCAAATGTATTCACCGGTTTCGGCATTGTACACTACTGTTCCACAGGGCACTTCGATTACCTTGTCCTCTCCGTCCTTGCCGAAACTGCGGTTCTTGGAACCCGATTCTCCGTGCCCGGCCATGATGTGGCGGTCGTAGCGCAGATGCAGCAATGTCCAGTAGTTACGGTTGCCGCGAAGAATTACGTGGCCGCCTCGTCCTCCGTCACCTCCGTCGGGGCCTCCATTAGGAATGTATTTTTCACGCCGCATGTGCGTGGAGCCTCGGCCGCCTTTACCGGAACGGCAATAGATTTTTACGTAGTCAACAAAATTCGATTCAGCCATATTCTTGTTTTCTTTTAGGTTTCTTTATTGTTACCATCGGGATAACAGGCGCAAAATTAGTGATTTCAGGCGATATGCTCAAATTTGGGTTGTGATTTGTTTGGTTGGATGGACTGATAACGTTATTTTTGTTCATCGATTGATTTACATCCTGATATAATAATCTTAATGAGTGAACTGAGAACGATTCCCAATGTAGGCGCCTGCACCGAACAGGACTTGATACTGATGGGGTATCCCACTATCGCCTCGTTGCGTGGCAAGAGCGCCGAAGAACTTTATGCCGGGGAGTGCCGGTTGCGCGGTTGCACTCTCGACCGCTGCCAGTTGTACCTTTATCGTGCAGTGGAATACTTTGTAAATACCGAGCATCCCGACCCGATGAAGTGTAAATGGTGGTTCTGGAAAGATGACTTTGTCGAACCTTCTCCCTGCGGTGCGGTTTGTGTGGAGTGTGCTTCTTTCCCGTTGGAGTGCGGAGGATGCAGGAAAATAAAAGGAAAAGTATTCTGGTTACGGTATACGGGTGATGATGTCTGCCGCATTTACGACTGCTGCCGTACCAGGAGGAAAAAGAATTGCGGTGATTGTCCGGACTTGCCTTGCAGGTATTTTGTGAAAGACCCCACTGTCTCGGACGAACAGAACGAGGCGAATCTATGTAAAATGGTGGAACGGCTGACCGCTGATGCAGGAAACAATATAAATTACGCGAACCGCACGGATAAATAATCATCTAAATAATCATCCGTAGCGGTTCGCGTAATTTGCGTTGAATGTATCTGCTTTTGATATCAAATATTATTTCGCAGCGTCAATCGCTTTGCAAACATCTGCCGTAATCGTTTCCAGTTCGCCGATACCTTTGATGTGCGCATACAGCTTTTCGTTCTTGTACCAGTCAATCAGCGGAGCTGTTTGCGAATGATATACGGTAAGACGTTTCTTGATGGTCTCTTCGTTGTCATCGGCACGGCCTGATTCCTGTCCGCGTTTGATGAGGCGCTTCATCAGTTCATCTTCGGGCACGTCGAGGTCCAGCATGATGTTTACGCTCTGTCCGCGTTCGGCCAGCATTTTCTTCAATGCTTCCGCCTGTGCGATGGTACGGGGGAAACCGTCGAAGATAACACCCTTGCTCTCTTTGAAGCTGTCCAGCGTGCTTGCCAGGATGTCGATAATCAGTTCGTCCGGCAACAGTTGTCCCTGGTCGATGTAGCCTTTGGCTGTTTTGCCCAGTTCGGTACCGTTTTTGATTTCTGCACGGAGCACGTCTCCCGTAGAAATGTGGTTGATGCCGTACTTCTCTACAATTCTCTCGCTTTGTGTTCCCTTTCCTGAACCGGGAGCACCGAAAATTACAATGTTCAACATTTGTTTAGCTATTATTTTATGATTTACAATTTAATACCTTCTTCCAATACCTTTTCTCCGGTTCAGTCCACTACCGTATAAATGTCGGGATAGTTGCGTCCGAATCCGTCATAGTCCAGACCATAGCCCACGATAAAGTCGTTGGGGATGTTCATGGCTACGTATTCGATGTTCAGGTCTACTTTCAACTTATCGGGTTTCACCAGCAGCGAGGCGATATGGATGTCCTTAGGACCGCGTGTACCGAGGGTATCCAGCAAGCGTTGCATGGTGAGGCCTGTGTCTACGATGTCTTCGACGATAACGATTGTACGGCCGGAAATATCCTCGTTAATGCCGATAACTTCTTTGATAACTCCCGTAGAAGATACCCCTTGGTAAGAGGCGAGTTTCACGAAAGAAATTTCGCAAGGGATGGTGATGCGCTTCATCAGGTCGGAGGTAAACATGAACGAGCCGTTCAGCACACTCAGGAAAAGCGGATTCTTACCGGCCAGGTCGCGGTTGATTTCGTTCGCTACACGGGTTACTTCTTTCAATATGTCCTGTTCCTTGATGGAAACGGTGAACATCTTGTCTTTTATTTGTATGGTATCCATAAATAGGAGTTTTTAGAAAGTTGGCGCAAAAATAGTGATTTTATTCCACTCCGTGCATCATCTTCTGTAATTTCTTTGAAAGCAGGAAGAGGATAAGCGATGCGGTGGCGGACATCACAACGAATACCATGAAGAAGTCATACATCGTTTCGATGCGGTAGCCCAGCAATGTTTTCACTTTTCCGGCTTCGGGATAAAGGCCGCTCAGCGTACCCGCAAACTTGTTGGCCGTGGCGGTAGAGAGATACCATATGCCCATCATCAGCGAGGCAAAGCGGATAGGAGTGAGTTTGTTCACCATGGACAGGCCGATGGGGGAAAGCGCAATTTCACCCATTGTATGGATAAAGTAAAGTCCCGTCAGCCAGATGAGGCTTACCTTGACCCCGGGCCGCACGTCCTTTACGGCGAAACAGATGACGAGATAGCCCAAAGACAGGAGTAATAAGCCGATAGCCTGCTTGGTAGGAGAGGCGGGTTCCATTCCCCGTTTGTTGAGGAATCCCCATACTCCCGGCATGAGGGCTGCCAGTATCACGACAAAGAAAGGATTGAATGATTGTATCCAGGAAGCCGGCATTTCCCAGCCGAGGATAACGCGGTCGGTCTGCTCGGAAGCGAAGAGCGTCAATGAGGCGCCTGCCTGTTCGTAGGCCGCCCAGAAGAAGATGACGAAGAAAGCGATGATATAGATTACGAAAATACGGTCGCGTTCAATCTTCGTAAGCGAGCCTTCCAGCAGGATGCTGACGGGAAAGACGATGCAAGCGGTGAAAATACCGATGCTGATCCAATCGTTGCCGAAGCACCGGTAGAAGAAGGCGGCAAGCGCTATCGCCAATACTCCCAGAAGGAGATAATTACGTTTCTTCTTGTGGCTGTCTATGGCGGATTGAGCGGCTGTTTTCGTCACTTGCGGCTGTTCCTTTTTAGCGTCGGGAATGATGCCGAGCTGTTTGCCGTCGGGCCCGATAAGGTATTTGTTCTTTTGTGTCTCGAAAAGTATGACTGTAAACACGGTGACAATCGCGGCAATCAGGAAGCCCCATCTGAAGTCGTGCGGATTACCGGTTTCGCCGAAATAGCCGCAAACCAGCGGCGCAAGGAAGGAGCCGACGTTAACGCCCATATAGAATATGGTGTAAGCGGAGTCCAACCGTCTGTCTCCCGGTTCGTACAGTTGTCCCACGAGGGAAGATACTGTCGGCTTGAAGCATCCGTTGCCCAGTATAAGGAAAGTAAGGCCGCCATACATCAACCAGTGCGACAGTTGACCGGTATCCAGCATGGAAGCGCTGAAGAACATCAGGAACTGTCCTACGGCCATCATCATGGCTCCCCAGAAAACAGAACGACGGATACCCCAGTATTTGTCGGCAATGTACCCGCCGATGAGCGGGGTGAGGTAAACCAGCCCGGTGTAGCTGCCGTAAATGGAAGCGGCGTGCTCCTTGTCGAACAGCAGCGCTTGCGTTAAGAACAGAATGAAGATGGCCCGCATGCCATAGTAGCTGAAACGTTCTGCGGTGCTGGTGGCGAAGATAAGATAAAGTCCTTTAGGGTGTTTGGATGTACTCATTGGTTGTGTGTTTATTGTCTTTGTTTCTTTGTATGTTTCAGGCTGCAAAAGTAGTTATTATTTTTTGTACCTTTGCTCGTAACTTAAATGAATAAGCTGCGATGATAAAAATATTTCCTACCATCCAACTAAAAGAGTTGGACGCCTATACGATAGAGAATGAGCCTGTTTCGTCCATAGACCTTATGGAGCGCGCTTCGCGGGCATTGGCGCGGGCGATGTCCGAACGCTGGAGTGCGGAAACTCCTTTTACGGTATTTGCCGGACCCGGCAACAATGGCGGAGACGCGCTGGCTGTTTCACGTCTGCTGGCGGAACGGGGCTGTCGGGTAGAGGTATATCTTTTCAATACCAAAGGTACGTTGTCGCCCGATTGCGAAACGAATAAAGAACGCCTGGCGGGAGTTGCCGGAATAGATTTCCATGAGATAACCACGCAATTCGTGCCGCCGGTACTGACGGCAGAGCACGTGGTGGTAGACGGATTGTTCGGCAGCGGACTGAACAAGCCTTTGAGCGGGGGCTTCGCTGCGGTAGTGAAGTACATCAATACGTCTCCGGCTACGGTAGTTGCCATTGATGTGCCTTCCGGCTTGATGGGAGAGGATAATACCTATAATATCCAGGCCAATATTATCCGTGCAGACCTGACGTTAAGCCTGCAACTGCCGAAACTGGCATTTCTCTTTGCCGAGAACGCGCCGTTTGTGGGTGAATGGCAGTTGTTGGATATCGGTTTGAGCGAGGAAGCCATAGAGGAAAAGGAAACGGATTTTGCATTGACGGAACATGAGGATGTGGCGTCAATGCTGAAACCGCGTGGTAAGTTCGCTCATAAAGGGAATTTCGGACGTGCCTTGCTGATAGCCGGTTCACAAGGAATGGCAGGAGCGTCGGTACTTGCGGCACGTGCTTGTCTGCGCTCCGGGGTGGGGTTGCTGACGGTTCATATTCCTTTCTGTAATAACTTTATCGTGCAGACTTCCGTTCTGGAAGCCATGACGGAAATAGACATAAATGATGTGCGCTTCTCATGCGCCACCGATACGGACGATTATCAGGCAGTGGGCATCGGTCCCGGATTGGGAAAGGCGGGAGATACCGAAGCCGCCTTGCTGGAACAGATAGAATCTTGTCAGACGCCCATGGTGGTGGATGCCGATGCGTTGAACTTGTTGGGAGAACATCGCAGTTACATCGGCCGTTTGCCCAAAGGCAGTATTCTTACTCCGCACCCCAAAGAACTGGAACGATTGGTCGGGAAATGCCAGAACTCGTACGAACGCCTGACGAAAGCCCGCGAACTGGCAAGGAGTGCCGGAGTACACATTCTATTAAAAGGAGCTTATTCCGTTGTTATCGCACCGTCGGGAAAGTGCTGGTTTAATCCTACCGGAAATCCCGGTATGGCAACAGGAGGTAGCGGTGATGTGCTTACGGGTGTTGTACTGGCCTTGTTGGCACAGGGATACGATGCGGAAACTGCTGCACGTATGGCTGCTTATGTTCATGGTCTGGCTGGAGATATTGCTTGCAAGAAGCACGGGGTAATGGGGATGACGGCAGGGGATATTGTTACTTGCTTGCCACCGGCATGGCGGATGCTGGAGGAGAAATAATGGTTTCATTTATAGACAGTCCCTATAAAGTTTGAATTCCGGAGTTTCCTATTCGCACACAATAGTGGATAGTGCCGATCTATGATGATTTTTCTAAGCCTGAAAGGCTTTTATCTTATAGCCCGGGGTAACACCCCGGGAATGTCCGGGTAATTGATATCGCGCCCTGTAAGGGCAAAAGATACACATACGAATCTTTTGCCCTTACAGGGCGCAAATATAATAGACCATCTGTACCCGGGGTGTTACCCCGGGCTATAAGATAAAAGGCTTTCAGCCTTAGGGGGAGGAAGTCAGGCTTTTGTTTGTATGTTGTTTTTTCTTTTTGTAAACTGCCTGTTAATATTGATATTTTAATGCCCCGATATTCTAAAGTAAGTATAAGTAAATGTTGCGAATTAGTTTATATCAAAGTCTTAATATACTATATACTAACAGATTTGCATTTTTACATTCTTGTAGTAATATGGAAACAGCCTTGCTTCAGTTCATATTTAATGTAACATTTCTCTGCTTTCTTCAAGTCGCGTAATACTTCGGACAGCACCAGTTTCAGCGTATCCGAGCTGACATCCTGTAACGGGCGTCCGTCCTCATCCTCTACCTTTTGAAAGCGTTTCCAACTGACGTCAAACGTAGTACCGTAGAAATGGGCGGAATTTTCGGATGCATTGACATTGCGGCGGCACAAACGTTTCACATCGTCTTTCGTACGCAGCACGGAAGTAACCGTAATCTTGTTCGGGTTCAGCCCTTTGGCAGTCAGAGAGTCAAGAAAGTTATAACCGATTGTATCGAGTAGGGCAGCCGCTCCCGGAATAAGGTACGGAATGGAATGCGTCAATGAATCGACTGCGTACAAATCATTCGTCGTGATATGTTGCAGCTTTTCTTTCATCCTTTCCGCTTCCTCGCGCGATGCCAACGGACGAATACCGATAGCCTGAGCTACTTTCAGATGTCTTTCATTCAAATCACCGAAAGAACGTTTGTAACTGATAACACCCCGTATGTTGCGCGGCTCGTTCAGTTTGAGGGACATATCTTTTTTCTTGCATCCTGCCAGACAGCAGGTCATCGCTATGCTTACCAATAAAAACAGAGAGATAAAACGGCTTTTGCTATACATAATTAATTCTGAATCTGTGTAAATCTGTGTAATTTGTGGCGAAACCTCTGCAAAGATAATGTAATCTGTCAGAACAATCGGAAGAGTTTGCTGCTTTTTTCCTGTCTTTTTGTACCTTTGCAGCCAAATTCAGGAAGTAAAAAGAAACGTGCAACGATATTTTATCTATTTAGCTTACGACGGCACAGCCTATCACGGCTGGCAGATTCAGCCCAACGGCGCAAGCGTGCAGGAGTGTTTAATGAAAGCGCTCTCCACCTTGTTGCGGCGTGAAGTGGAAGTGGTGGGCGCAGGGCGTACCGATGCCGGTGTGCATGCTTCCTTAATGGTGGCGCATTTTGACAGTGAAGTTCCGTTGGATGTAACGTTTATGGCGGACAAACTGAACCGTCTGCTCCCCCCGGATATTTCCGTCTACCGTCTGCGTGCCGTGCGCCCCGATGCCCATGCGCGTTTTGATGCTACGGCGCGTACATATAAGTACTATGTCACTACCGCCAAAATGCCTTTCGACCGCCGGTATCGCTGCCGTCTGTTCCAAACTCCGGATTTTGAACGAATGAACGAAGCCGCACAGACCTTGTTTGAGTATACGGACTTCACCAGTTTCAGCAAATTGCATACCGATGTCAAAACCAATAATTGCAAGATAATGCATGCCGCCTGGACGCAAGTAGATGAAGTGACCTGGGTATTCACTATTCAGGCCGACCGTTTTCTGCGGAATATGGTGCGTGCCGTAGTCGGTACCTTACTCGAAGTCGGTAGAGGCAAACTCACCATCGAGGGTTTCCGTCGTGTTATCGAACAGAAAGACCGTTGCCGTGCAGGAACTTCCGTACCCGGCAACGCCCTGTTCCTGGTAGATGTTGCCTATCCCGAAGACACGTTCGTTAGCGGTTAGTGATTAGTGATAAGTGGTTAGTGATAAGTGATTACTTTTTACTCTCCCCCTTCTTATAGCGCAGCCAACTCATAACTCATAACTTATAACTTATAACTCATAACTCAAACCAATGTGGTTATTATTAGCCTTCCTCTCGGCAGCCTTGCTGGGATTTTATGATGCCTTCAAGAAACAGGCGCTCAAAGACAATGCCGTACTTCCGGTCTTGTTTCTGAATACGGTATTTTCCAGTCTGATATTCCTTCCGTTTATCCTGATATCGGTTTTCGCTCCGGCGGTATCGGGCGGTACGATGTTCGATGTTCCTGTGGTGGGATGGGATGTACATAAATTTATCATCATCAAGTCGTTCATCGTCCTCTCCTCGTGGATATTCGGATATTTCGGAATGAAACACCTGCCGCTTACCATTGTGGGGCCGATTAATGCTACGCGTCCGGTGATGGTGCTTGTGGGAGCCATGCTTGTATTCGGCGAGCGGCTCAATCTTTATCAATGGATAGGTGTGATGCTGGCGGTGCTGTCGTTCTTTATGCTGAGCCGTTCCGGTAAGAAAGAAGGCATCGACTTCAAGCACAACAAATGGATTCTCTTTATTGTGCTGGCAGCCGTGACGGGCGCTGTCAGCGGACTGTACGATAAGTATCTGATGAAACAGCTGCCGCCTATGGTGGTACAGTCATGGTACAATATCTATCAGGTATTTATCATGTGCCCCATCATCCTGTTACTGTGGTATCCCAAGAGAAAGGAGAGTACGCCGTTCCGCTGGGATTGGACTATCATCGGTATATCCGTCTTTCTCTGCGCGGCGGACTTCGTGTACTTCTACGCCTTGAGCTATGAAGATTCCATGATTTCTATCGTATCTATGGTGCGACGCGGCAGTGTGGTCGTCTCCTTCCTGTTCGGAGCTCTTTTCTTCCGTGAAAAGAATTTAAAAAGCAAGGCGGCAGACCTCATTTTGGTGTTGATTGGAATGTTCTTCCTATATTTGGGGAGTAAATAGAACGTTAAGTAATTTATGGCGGAAGATTTATGTGTCAGTAACGGCAGTAAGGAAGATAAATATCGTATGTTGCTTCCGCAAATCAAGTGCCTGATTGAGGGAGAAGATGACCTTGTCGCCAATCTGGCTAACGTTGCGGCCGCACTGAAAGAGACTTTCCGTTTCTTCTGGGTGGGATTTTATCTGGTGAAAGGCGACGAGTTGGTGCTTGCCCCTTTCCAAGGCCCGGTGGCTTGTACGCGGATAAAGAAAGGCCGTGGTGTTTGCGGGAAAGCGTGGGAGAAAGCTGAAACGCTGGTCGTACCGGATGTGGACGCTTTTCCGGGACATATCGCGTGCAGTTCCTTGTCACGTTCGGAAATCGTGGTTCCGCTGCTGCGTGCGGAGGGAGAAGTGTGGGGCGTGCTGGATGTGGATAGCGAAAGCCTGAATGGCTTTGATGAGACGGATGCGCGTTTTCTGCGGGAGCTGTGCTCTTATCTGTAATGTGATTTATTTAAAACAGGAATTTTAGTATCGATAAATAATACAATGATATGGTGAAGAAGTTGGTAGTCTTTTTATTTGCAGTATGTATGGGGATTGGCTCTTTGTCGGCGCAATCGGCAAAGACTTGTTTCACCAATATGCCCGATTCTTTGAGCCCGTTGCTTACGGCTGTGAACCGTGCCGACTTTATCGACTTCCTGGAGAGCAAGATGAAAGCCGAGATAACCAACCGTTTTGGCGGCAAGTCGGAAATGACGGAGCTTACTCCCGATTATATCTGTGTGCAGGTAACGCCCCAAAGCACCTGGCAAATGAAGCTCTTGTCCGTGAACGACAGTACCCGTCTTATCTGTACCGTTTCCACCGTATGCGCTCCGGCTTGCGACAGTCATATCAAATTCTACACTACCGATTGGAAAGAGTTGCCGTCCGCACCTTATCTGGCTTCACTACCGGGTATGGACGATTTCATCATGCCCGCTTCCGATACGATAGATGTGTATCGGTATCAGGATGCGCGTCTCCAAGCCGATATGCTCTTGATGAAAGCCGACCTTTCGGGTAAGGACGCTACACTGACCTTTACTTTCACTACTCCCGACTACATGGAAAGAGAAGCGGCGGAAAAACTGAAACCGTTTCTCCGCCGACCTGTAAGTTATACGTGGAAAGAAGGAAAATTCATTCGATAATCCCCGTGAAAGTTACTTTACCTTAATCTTGTCGAATCCCTCTCCGTACACTCCGATTACCTGGCTTTGCGATACAAAGGCGTTCGGGTCTATATCTTTTATCAACCGGAAGATAATGGTCGACTCCCGCTTCTTGGCAAGGACAAACAGCATCTTTATCTCTTTGCCGGTGTAGAATCCGGACGCATTGATTACTGTCGCCCCTCTGTGCGGATATACGTTGATATGCTTGGCTATTTCTTCGTACTTTTCGCTGATGATGAAGAATTGTACGGACTGGCGCGCACTGTTCACCACTTGGTCCAGTACGAAGCTGCAGATGTACAGGGTGACATAACCGTATACCACTTTCTCCCAGTCTTTCAGTACAAAGTAGCTGGAAGAGATGATGATAAGGTCGCAAATCAGCATTACCCGTCCCAGTGTGATATCCCTGTATTTATTGATGATAGCGGCGATAATATCCGTTCCGCCCGTGCTTCCGTTTGAGGAGAAAGCAATGCCGATACCGCCTCCGCAGAAGGATGCGCCGATGACGCAGGCCATGAAAGGCTGGTCGTGCAATAACCGAACGCCGTCTGTCAGTTGCTGGATGACGGGAAGAAAGAACGTCAGGGTAAAGACGGCAAAGATTGTCTTGATGCTGAATTTCCAGCCTAAAATGCGGATGGCAAGCAGTAATAGCAGAAAGTTGATGCCGAAATAAACATACTGTACCGGTAGTCCCGTTGCGAAATATACCAGTGATGCGATACCCGGTACTCCGCCTGTGGTTATGTCGTTGGGGAGCAGGAATACCGTCCACCCGATACCATACATAATCATGCCTAAGGCAATCATTAAATAATCCCGCATTTCACGAAATATGTTCTGCCGGGAAGGAATGTTCACGTTCATTTGTAGTTTGCAGTTAAATTTGCGGCAAAGATAGATATTTTATCAATCTCAAAATGCAAGCCGGCGGGTATTTATATCCGCTCGGACGAAATAAATTTTGCCTATGGTGATAATTCCGTTTGATGTATATCCCGTCTTGTTTTGATGTACATCGAAATAGAATGTGGCTTATGTACGGGCGAATGTTGTAATATCTTTTACAGAGAGTTCTGTCATGTATTTCCTTCACTCTTTCACATCGTTTTATTCATCGGCTTTAGCGGGTGAAGGGGAGCTCCTTGGACACTGTATGGAAATGAGTGGTGGAGCGATTTGTCTCGCGGAATGTTTTTATTTATCTCACGGGACGAATTCATTCATCTTATGAGACGAAATAATCCGTCTTGCAGGACGGATTTATTCATCCCGCAGGGCGAGTTGTAATTTCCATATACCGTGCTTTGACGTCTGCAAGCTTGCATCTTGGCTCCTCTGATGAGGCGCCTTTGGCTCTCAAACGCCCGGGCTTGACAGAGCTGAGGCCTGCGCTTCCGGGTACTGAGGTGTGGTATCCGTGAGGCCGGGGCGCATGGTGTCCCTTCACCCGGTAAAGCCGATGAATAAAGCAATGTGAAACGGTGAAGGGGGAAGGTGTAAACGGAATCTTTATATAAAGATTCTCATAAGCTGCTGAAAACAGAAAACCCCGATTACTAATTTCTTAGCTATCGAGGTTTTCATTAAGAGCGGAAGACGGGGCTCAAACCCGCGACCCTCAGCTTGGAAGGCTAATGCTCTTCTGCGGCTGCCAAAAGCTGCGCTTTCGTCAGCAACCAACTGAACTACTTCCTTTTACGATAGTTATCTTTCTTGCTGATTTGCTTTAGTTCTTTTACGGTTGAACTATCAGTTGAACTTCGACCTCGATACCAAAAATGTTAATAATATATTAATAATCTCTTTTACAGTACAATACTGCACCACAAAGATAATGAATTAATCTTTTTCTGTCAATCTTCTTACAGTATAATCATTATAAAAAAGACAGCAAATGAATTGCTTCAAATGCTGTCCTTTATTGTGCTGAAAGAGTTATCCCCTCTTGTATGTCATTTTAGCATACGTTTCACCGTCATTCTCATGCTTGTAATAAAATTCAAGAACTAATTTGTCAGAAGTAATTTCAAGCACTTTTAATTCATATTGTTCGTGTTCATCTTCAATAAGAGTTATGATATTATCCTTGATAGTCCACTTTTCAATACTTTGCGGATTACTTGTTCCGTCTAATTCATATTCACTATATGTCCCATCCTCTCTGAATGTGAAATTACCGAAATACTCATATTCATCTTTAGGAGCATGGCTCCATGCTTCATCATCTTCGGGATAGTCGGGGTCTTTGATATATCCCTCCTCATAAGTCAGTACCCAGTGTCCTATAATCTTTTCAGAAAGAGGTCTGTTGTCTTCTTCCTCATCATCACTACAAGCTGTAAAGTTAACACTCATAATTACGGCAATTACTGCCATTCCGATTAATCTTAAAGTTCTCATTTTACGAAATTATTTTAATGAATAATATTTTTTAAGTTAGTTCACCGCAAATAAATCAATTCAAATATTTTAAATCAAATATTTCAAATTTAAGTCTCCCTAATATTCTCCCATTATTATCTTTAAAATCTATCCAGTTTGTTACTGAACTATATTTTTTTGCCAGTTCTTTTAGGCTCTCAAGTGATAAGTAAAAGGTATTATTCGTATAACCTATTTGCCCAACTGTCTGTTTTATTATTAAATATACTGGATTTATACCACCTGAATTTGCTTCCGTTACATTCCACTCCACCGAACTATTAACCTCAAAGTTTATAGGATAATCCGAAGTCTTACCATCCTCAATATATAGCTTAATAGTAATGGCAGAAAATGTGACTTTCGCATACGGTACAGTTATAATATTACCGTTTTCGTCAGGCATATTCAAAACTTCTTGAGGAATGTTGGTATTGGCAACAATTGGTATTGAGAATTGAATTTCTTCATCATCACTACAAGAGATAAAACTCATATTCATAATTATGGCAATTACTGCTATTCCAATTAATCTTAAAGTTTTCATTGTTTTGTTTTTAGGTAGTTATTTCATATTTTCTTCTATAAAATCCCAAACTTCGGCAAGTATTTCGTCAAACTCTTCAATCGAGTGCCCTGTACTAAATACTTGCTTATTTGTAGGTTTCCCAGTCTTCCTGATATGCAGTTCAGGAAAGTAGTGGTTTGTTCCGTCATAGTAGCGATGCGAGAACGTTAGTTTGTAAAATTCCCAGTTGCCTAATATGATTTCACAAGGTTCATACTCATTGTTGAAGAAGCCAATAGTATTAAGAGAAGTGTTTTCACTTGCCTTGAACATATAACGATATGCTCCTACGGGAATAATGTATCGTATGCCTATCAATGGCTTTGTGCCTAAAGTTCTCTCTACATAGGAACTCCTCAAATTCTCTTTGATATAAATGAAGTAGTTTTCATCTATATATGAGTGTGCTTCATTATTCCACTCATGCTTCAGTTCTGTAATGGTTAGTTTAAATTCATTCAAGGTCATAATGTTATGCCTTTTGGTATTTGGTAATTTTTCTTTCACGCTCCCATAGAAAGCGGTTAATAAATAGTTATGTACAGTGCGGGGAACACAGCGATAGCTGCACACCGTTTTAATAATTGGCTACATTAAAGGATAGTACTGTCTGTTTCTTGTAGATATGTATTGTAGTCAGTGTTCCCTACTGACCGTTATACAATAAAAAAAGGTGTGAGAACTATTCGCATATCTGTTCCCAAGTGTCGCCAAACACTCACACTACAAATACACAACAGTTGCCCACACCAAACAATATACAGACTATCAGTAAGATAGGTATATAACATTGATGCGGGCGTTGTGCATATCCTCGTAGTGTTCAAATTTTGGCGAAATTTAGGGAACAAGGATAATGCAAAACGCCTTTCGTTAATAAATATGTCATTCCATTGCTGGAACGGCACAAATATACGAAAAGCGTTTGTATTGGCAATCGTTTATTTTACAAATTGGTTTCTCACCCTTTGAACAGTCGAAACACCGATACCCTGCAATTTGGCAATGTTCCTCACCGAATAGCCTTTCTTTAGTAAAGCTATCGTTTCTCTGTATTCTTCCCTTTTCTTCTCCTCTGTCTTGACGCTCCCCCGCTTTCTTCCCAACCTGCCGCCTTTGGCAATGTAGTTTGCCCTGCCGCTGTTCAAACGGTATTGTATATTTGTCCGTTCTATGTTAGCCATTTCAGCAAGTACAGTAACCATAATCGAAGCAATCGGATTTACCTCTCCATTCGGTTGCAATGTGTATAACCCCAAATTTTGTATGTAAACGGATACCTTTGCTTCATGCAGTATCTCCAAAGAGCGGAGCACTTGTAGCGTACTTCTCCCCAGCCTTGAAAGTTCGGATAACAACAGGTAGTTAACACTCTCTTTCGTGCAATATTCCAAACATTCCGCAAGTACCTGCCTTTCCTCAATCTTCTTTGCTCCGCTGATATGTTCTTGGAATATCCGTACTATTTCTATATCCTGCAATACGGCATATCTCTTTAAATCTTCTATCTGCCTTGTTGTGTCCTGTCTATCACTCACAGACGAAACACGTGCGTATATTACCGCCTTTTTCTTTTTTGTTTCCATATTATTCTTTGAATTGGTTGATAACAGAAAGAAGCGTGTTCAAACCACCTATGCAGATTTATTTGAACACAACTTCCTTTTGATTACATTTTAGAGAAATCGCTATCTATCCATTCCCTGCGGTGGCTCTTTTCAAAGGCATCGGGATGCCTTGCTTTTTGAGGTCTGCTGTAATCTTCCCTTTTTCTTCTTGCAGGTTTCTCCGTCCGCATTATTTTCGGAAGAAAGAGAATTAAGAGGATAAGCGGTAAACAGCCTGTAAAAAGTGAGACAATCAGCCCAAACAGCCAAACAAACAATCTTTTATAAAACATGATTTTCAATTTTTAAACAGTCAGACAAAAGGAGAATACCCCTTTAAAAGAATATTCTCCCGTTCACTCAATCAATAAACCACCTGTAACGTTCGTCACCATGCAAGGCGGCATTTATCCCCGTTGCAAGTTCCGTAGCGTTATAAGCCCTGTCTAAAAAGCTGTCTATATAACTGCTCTTGTTGCTTCCTGTCAACAGATTATAGAATTTCCACATGGATAGTTCACCACCCAAGCCGCCAAAGTTCGCATCACTGATATATGCTTTGGCAACCGCATTGACCTGTGTATCGGTAAGTAGCATACGTGGCAACCGCTTTTGATAGCCTTGTGGCAAACATTGATACAAACGCATCTTACCCAATAATGTGGCAAACTGGTGTTCATTCATGCAGGTATCGCCTAAACTCCGCATCAGATGTATGTGCTTTGCGGGATTGTAGCCATGAAGCATTTCCAATACACCCCTATACAGGTCTTTAGTATTGGTTACTTCCAAATTGCTTAAATAGCCGTCAGTGGAAACACACAGGTTGGTGCATACCATGCAGGTAAAGCCTACAAACACCTTAAAGCGTTCCATACCTTTTTTGCTGTACAGGTTGGTATGATTATAGGCACGAACACCGCCAACGGTCAAAGTAAGTTTGTTACCGTTTACCGTCTCATAAACGGTTGGTATTTCTATCGCAAAGGCGCATCTTTCGTAATAAATGGTCTTGTCACTTTCCAACAACTGGTTGGCTGGCTTGTGTATGGCTTCGGGTATTCTTCCCTTGATAACATGGGACACCCTAATATCGGGTAGTCCAATCTTTTCACCTTGAAAGAATGTGCTTGCGGCATCCTGTACAGTCTCTATAAATGCAGGGTGTGACAAGGTGGCTTCATTGTCCTTTGCAAATACGGGGATGATGCAATCGTTCTTTAAATGTTCCATAGTAGCGTCAACCGTATTGGCTTCAATGAATAACGGTCTTTTCTGTTTTGCTGGCTGTTCTTCCGTTATTAAAACGGCTTCTTCCGCATACTCACCCAAGTTTAACGTTCTTCTTTCCTGTGGCATACCGCCAATTACTAAATCGTTCATAATGAATTAATTTTAAATGGTTTATAAATTGATGGAATGAAGCGATAAACATTTCGTTTATCTTCAAGTACTCTAAGGGGGTGTTAAGAGGGTACTATTCATGCGTATGCGTACCTTTCAATCGGTAAACCTGTGGATAATCAAGTTGATATATATTCCAGCTTCAAGAAAAGAGGGTAGGGGGTGATTTATATAAGTACCTGTACTTTAGTGTGCGTGTTTCCCTGTATTTCCAAGACTGTGGAAGAAACGGATATATTGTGCAAATCCCGTTTCTATGTATATGCGGATTTTAAAGGATAACCGCCATTCGTTTTTTTACCTTATTAAAGATGCCTATCTTTGTATATCCCCATGAAACGGACGATATATTTCTATTCATGGTATAATCTTCCTATTTATTATTGATAGTTTTATTTGTAGTTTGACCTGTCCGTTTCACCGTTGATAAAAAATCAGTCAACAGTGTAAAAATCAATGGTGCTATATACAACGTACTAATGGGCATCATGGACTTTACACGAAAAAAGCCGCATTTGAGTATGATTAGACGTGTACTCTCATGCGGCTTTTTATCATTTGCCTAAAACCTGTATCCAAATAAAAATCAGATAATCTTATTTTTTAATCACTAAATCATAATCAACAATGAAAGAAACAAATATTTCCGCACCCGATGCCAATATAACCATTACGGACAATACGGTGGAGCATATCATCTACAATACCCGCACTATAAAGATAGACAGAAACAAACTTTTGGAATTGTACGAGAAAATAGCGCAATTGCAGTTGCCATATTACTGTAAATATCCTAAGTTAAAGCCGAAACGAAGCAGCAGATAATAATTATCATAGATGCTGTTCTATGGGATAATGTTCCTTTTCGTATGCAATCACTATATTGGATATTACAGAGAGTTCTACTGCATTCTTGTCGTTCGCAGGTGTATTGTCATTGACCAATGGAAGAAGTTCTTCAATTCGTATCAATGCAAATTCGTATTGTTCTTTACTGACCTTTTCCATTTCTATTTTTACTTTATACAAAAGTAATCATTAAAATTGAATTGCAATACGGAATATAGCCTGTAATATATAAATAGCAGTTCTTTGTTTTAAAAGGCTGTTTCTTGTACTTTTACAAGTAAAAAACAGCTTTATGGTGCATCTTTATTGATAAATCAATGGTGACAGGGGAAAAAGAGTATAATATTATATATAATAATAAACAGCATCTTTTCCCATTCTCCTGTCTTTATAAAGTTAAGATGCTTATTCCGTATCAAAACGGCATCTTTTCTGTACCGTACATGGGAAAATCAAGGTAGGTTGCCACCTTTATAAAAGAACAGGCAGGCAGAGGGTAAAAAGTGCATCATATTATATATGATAATAACCTGCACATTTTACCCGCTTCCTTATCTTTATAAAGTTAAGATACATATTCCGTTTAAAAAACAGGATATGTCCCATGCCTTACAGGGAAAATCGGAAGATATTTCACTCTTTAGTAAGTAACAGGCTGGTAAAGGGTAAAATGCGTGCTTTATTATATATATGATAAAGAGAATGTTTTCCCCGTTACTATGGTTTTATGGACTTCATATCTATTTTCAGTAGTTCATACTTTAGCAACCTGTATGGCGACTGCTTTTTCTGCATACTGAAATCATTCTCCAACAGGATACCGTCAGTATGTAATGTCAATACTCTGCCATTAGTAACCAATTCTGCAATCTGCAAGTCATTCAGGTATTTGTCATAAGTCTTTCTATTCATATTCAGAGCTGGAACGATATTCTGCCTGTTTAAAGCTATTCCACTGAATTGAGATAATAGCATTAACTGAATGAAAAAGCCTTTGACTGCCGTATCCAGTTCATATATGAGAAAGTCTTTGGATATTGTGATGCACTCCTTTTCCATTGCGGGAACATGATAGATGTTCCTTTTGGTTTTATAGGCATAGCCTTTATCAAGGCTGTACATCTTTATCTCCAAATATTCTCTGAAATCACTGTTGAATTTACTAAGGCTTTTTTCTCCTGTCATTGCCTTTAAATCATCCAAAGTAATTCTTACATGATACTTTTCATCCCTGCAAAGCGACAGACAGAAAAACCTGTAAATGTTGGCTGGCTTGAATTGCGTAAGTATGGAGTAATTAACGGTTGCCGCTTGCTGGCATTTTATCGGTAGCACTATCTTCATAAAAACAATTGTTTTAATTATTATAGATTATTGGATAAAGTAAATTGGTAGAGCCTGTCTGTCACACAGGCTCTGTTAGTATTATGCCGCTTGCAATGCTTTTTTCAACAGACAGATAAAATCGTCATTGCCTTTAATCTCTTTCAGCCTTGCTTCCGTCAGTTTCAAGTCTTTCAATTTAGCCAACGCTTCAAATGCGGTCTCTTCGTTTGTTGCGGTCGCATAGGAGTTGAAACCGTCTATGAAATATCTTTTGGTGATAAACTGTACTTCGATACTGGCGGCTTTACAGAGAGTGACAAACCTGTGCCCTCTTTCGATATTTATTTGGGCATCTTTGGGGAGCGTGACTTCTTCACCTTTCAAGGCACGGTTTATCTGACCGTTTGATAATTTCTTGCCTGTAAATATCAGCATTGCGGTTGACTGGTTGAAACCCTCGTCCAACAGCTCTGCCACGTTAGTGAACAGTTCATCATTGGTTGTCAGTGCGGCTACCGTAACCCTGTCCTTTTGGTTCCAGCTTGTACCGATACCGTTTATATCCACCAAATATGCACCGATATTCTCCACTTCTTTTACGTGTACATTAGGTATTGTATAAGTGCTTCCGCTTGTAATATTGAGTGTGGCGAAAGCCTTGCTTCTGTGTTGTCCGTCCAAAATACAGAAATACTCTTTTGTTTCTTCCTGTGTCAGTTCCTCGCCTTTCAGATTTTTCATCTCATAGCCTTTTGCAAAAGCCTTTTCAGCTTCGATAACGATAATGGGATAGGCTTTCTCATATTTACCATTGGCAATAATTGATATGAAGCCGTCCACTTTCTTGTTATCGACAGAACGGTTATGCTTTACGAAAGCAATCTTTTTCTGTATCTCGCTACGTGCTCCCGTTTCATCATCCACGACGGAAAATGTCATAAGGCTGTCACCGATATGCTCTTTAGCCTGTACTTCTTTTGCAACGGCTTCTTCGTGCTGCGTTTTTAATCGGCTGACAATTTGCTCTTGTACAGTGATAACCGATGCGTCAGCCTTGCGCTTAGCAAGATGCTGCAATACCTTTTCTTCCTTTTTGAGTTTTTTAGTCAGTTCTTCCATATTTGTTACGATTGAGTTGTTGAATACTGTTTCTTGATTGTTTACTGTCATTGTTGCATTGTTGATAGAGTTCATAATTCTAAATTTTTAAGTTTTACAAATCGTTTATGTAATCATCAACTTGGCGCCTTATTTGTTTTTGATTACAGTGCAAAGGTATATGGTAGGACTGGCGTATGAAATGAAGAAAAAAACATAAAGAAATCCCTTTTTTTATGTTTTATTTTTTATGTGGAAACTGTGTTTATAACTCTCTTATCTTTAGTAAGATAGGCATATAAAGAAATAGCCATGTAACTAAATACACAGCTATTTCTTTTTTTATTTTATGTGTTTTACCAATAGGATTTCAGATGTTCAACGGGATTGTTGGGAGAGCTCTTGCATATCGGTATATTCCACCAGTTGGGACGGACTTCGTATTTTTGCAGGTTTCTGATAGTGGCTCGCAGGTTCAGTATGTCATTCTTGGGACTGTCTTCATCAAGTAGTCCGAGATATTTCAGCAATTCGAGTATGAAGTTGCCCTCATTGTCTGTCAGTCCCTTGCCTTTAATGGCAAAAGAGGAATGGCGTAACAGGTTATAAACGCTTAGAGTTACTGTGTCAAGTATCGCATTCTCCCGTTTCCTGCCTCTTTTGCCAATGCTGGGATAGTCCTTGTCAAGTTCTGTATCCGCTTCTTCCAAAGAGGAAACTCCCAAATACTTGTCAAGATAAGGAGTTATCATCTGAAGAAACCAGTTGTCATCATTGGTGAGTTCTATCTTCTGTTTGTTGTATTCGATAGTAACGGTATTGTGCTTTGTCTTTTTCTTTTCATGGAACATCTTGTAAAGGCGCAGCATATCGGGACGGACGGAATAGGTATATTGCACCTGCACAGGGTCTGCTATGTAATCTTCAAAATCGAAATAGCCGTATGTCTGTTTGTATTTATGGTAAATGCAGACAATAAGAAGAATGCCGTAGAATATGTCTCGGTCTTGCTGTATGTAGGTCTCATCTTCATTTGTATTATAGGTATTCCACAACTTCTCAATGTATTCAGTCTGATAGTTGCCGCTTTCAAGTATAAGGTTCTTTCCAACGGTCATGCTGAACTCGTACCTTTCTTCGTCTGTTCCCTTGTTTGGATATGGTATATTCTGTTCTTCTTTTCTTATTGACAGGTACAAATCCTGCACTTCTGCTAATTTCTTTGGCAGGAGATACACATCTGAAATGTAGTCCAGTTCGTTATGGAGCATTGAACGGTCAAAACCTGTTTCATCCTTTAGCCATGCTTCAATGCGCTTTATACTTTCAATAGGTATTGTCTGATATTCCATGTCATTGATTTTGCCTGTAAAGATAGGAAAATGCCACCTTATCATAAAGAGACAAAGCGGCATTTTACTTTTAGAGAAGGTTTTGCATGGCAGTATCTATCTGTTCATTATCGAAGCTGTCAAGATAGACCTGTGTTGTAGATAAGTCTGAATGTCCCAATGCTTCGCTTATTAATGCAATACTTACACCCGATTTCTTTAGGACACTTGCAAATGAATGGCGTGCAACATAGGTCGTCATGTTGGCATCAACGTTTAATTGTGTTGCAATTAGTTTTAGGTTCTTGTTGATTTTGCCTAACATTTTATGTATTCTGTTTTGCTTTTGAAGTGGTGTTTTGTGGATATTGGTATTTAAAATGGGGAATAGATAGCCTTTGCTTTCGCTTTCATATTTTTTTATAATCTGCATGGCTTCCTCTGATATGCCTAATTTTATCAGTTTACCCGTTTTCTGACGTATATAGTGCAGTCTGCCGTTTGTAATATTAGCTTTTGTCAGATTTGCGATGTCTGTAAAATTAATACCGCCACATAGATAACTGAAAATAAATATGTCTTTACTGAGCTGGACGTATTGCCGTTTGCCAATGTTATCCACTTCTTTAGTGAATTTCAATACTTCTGTTTTGGCTATTGCCCGTTTCTGTGTTTTTGTATCGAACTTGTTGATTTTATATTCGTCAAAGGGATAATCAGATTTGCGGGCGCATTTAGCTTTTATGGCTTTATTGTATGCACTACGGAGAGTACGGAACATTAGGCTCATGGTTGTTTCTTTATTGCCTTTGGAACGCAACCATTTCTCATATTTGTTAAGCCACGATACATCTATTGCGCTGAACGGTATATCTAATTGATTTTTTGTGAATACTTTCAAAGAGTTGTAAGAACTTTTATAGATAAGCCTGTTGCCACATTTATCATTGCTCTTGCATTGTTCAATCAATTCTTGGTAGAATTGGCTGACTGTTTTCAGTTCAAACTTTTTGTTTTCGTCATTGAGTAAAGTAGTGGTAGTATATTCTTTTTGTTCAGAGTTGAACTCTAACATTCGTTGCTGTAACTCTGTTTGTTTATCAAGAATGATTTTCTGAATATACTCTTTATTGGGACAGTTCGGTTTCGGCTTATTTCGTGTGAAGTCCCAATAACGGGGTAGGACAGATATGCCTAAACTTTGGTATTTCTTCTTTCCGTCTTTACAAATACGGAGCATTAATGGATATTCACCATTGGCTAAAATTTTCCACTTGTAGCATACTACATTAATCGTTGCGTTCATTAGATTTTGGTTGAACTCTTGGTTGAACTCGTAGGGTCAACTGTGGGTTCAACCGCTATTGCTACAAAACAAAAATCAGATAGAAATCTTGCGATAACTATCTGATTTTCAGAAGAGCGGAAGACGGGGCTCAAACCCGCGACCCTCAGCTTGGAAGGCTAATGACTTCCGCAATTTTAGTGGGCAAAGATGGATTCGAACCACCGAAGGCGTAAGCCAGCAGATTTACAGTCTGCCCCATTTGGCCACTCTGGTATTTGCCCTTTTGCTACCGAGAACTCCTTAAATCTCTCTTTAAGCAGCTTTGTTTCTCAATTGCGGTGCAAAGATACGACTATTTTTGTAAACTCCAAGCAAAATCTATCATTTTTATTGCAGTAATTGCACATTCATCGCCTTTGTTACCCAGCTTGCCGCCTGCACGGTCCTCTGCTTGCTCCATTGTATCGGTGGTAATTAATCCGTAAATTACTGGAACATCGCCACTTGCGTTTAATTGGGTGATTCCTTGCGTTGCGCCCATGCAAACGTAATCAAAATGCGGTGTATCTCCACGAACTACGCAACCAATCGCAATTACAGCATCGACTTCGCTGTATTCTATAATTTGATTGGCGCCGAAAGTCAACTCGAAACTGCCGGGTACGGTTTTTATCATGATATTTTCGTCTTTCGCTCCGTGTTTTTTTAAGGTATCGACCGCTCCTTTTAAAAGAGCGCCGGTGATATTGTAGTTCCATTCGGATACTACGATGCCGAATTTCATATTCTCTGCACTGGGTACTGAATTGAAATCATAATCCGAAAGGTTGTGATAAGCTGTAGCCATGATGAATTAAAGATTAAGAATTAAATAATAGGAAAGTATAAAAGAGGAGCACGGATTACACGGCGCTCACGGTTTTGACTTCCGTGTATATCCGTGTAATCCGTGCTCGAAATATCTTATATATAATAAGGTATAAATTACTTCTTCAAGAGCTTGGCTTGTTCGATGTATTTATCAATGTCCATAGCCTGATATGAACGGAAGTATTTATCCTTAATGGAAGTATATGCCTTGATAGCATCGTCGTACTTACCCTGCTTAACCAGGATTTCTCCGGCTTGCTTCAAGTAGATGGGGCTGAGCGTATTGTTATCGGCTTCGTCGGCGGCTTTCAGCAACATGGAAGATGCCTTGTCGAGTTGACCGAGCTGAGCGTAGCAGTTACCCATGGCGCCTTTCATGGCGGGAGCTACCATCTGGTCGTCTCCGTCAAAGCTGTCCAATGCTTTTACGGCTTCGTCGAATTTGCCGAGATGTGCATAGCAAAGACCTGCGTAGGCTTTTGCAAGGTTGGCTGCGTCTGTACCGCTGTATTGGTCGGCTATCTTGATGAAACCTACGTAACCGATGCTGTCACCGTTCAAGGCTTCTGCGAAAGCGTCGGCTTCAAAGTATTCCTGTCCTTTGAAAAGAGCTGCCTGCGCTTTTTCCTCACGAGGTTCCGCATAGAGGTTCTTGTACATTACTATACCTGCTATAATGATGATTATAGCCAAAATAGCACCGATGATTGCCTTTTTGTTCTTGATGAGAAATGCCTCTGATTGTGTAAGTGCGTCTTCCACGTTTAAGGCTTCGTTCGTCTTCTTTTGTTCTGCCATTTTTTATATATTCTTTTTGTTATTATTCATTAATAGCTGATTCGACCCGCAAAAGTAAGTTTTTTATAGCTATCAACGAAATTTAGCGGCATCTTTTTTTATTTTACATCTCAAAACCGCGGAATTATTTTGCTTTGTATTCTCTTTATTTAAAAATGAAGAGAAGCCGCACTTCGGCAGAATAAGATGAATGACTTCGTTTTATTCTGCCCTCGGTTTAAATGAATTCTTCACGCTTGTAAGAGGAAACAAGTATCCTCTTGACTCACTTAATCGGAATTTTGCATTATCTTTGCGTGGAAAAGCAAAGATAAGCCGTCATATGATACTGAAGCGTATATCCATACTCAATTATAAGAATCTGGAGCAAGTGGAACTCGCGTTCTCTCCGAAGCTGAATACCTTTTTCGGACAGAACGGAATGGGAAAGACTAACTTGTTGGATGCCGTTTATTTCCTTTCTTTCTGCAAGAGCGCGGGCAACCCCATTGACTCGCAGAATATAAGGCATGATGCGGACTTCTTTGTGATTCAGGGATTTTATGAAGCTGCCGACGGTACGCCGGAAGAAATTTACTGCGGCATGAAACGACGGCAGAAAAAGCAGTTCAAGCGGAACAAGAAGGAGTACACGCGTTTGTCCGACCATATCGGTTTCTTGCCGCTGGTAATGGTATCTCCCGCCGATTCGGCATTGATAAACGGAGGCAGTGACGAGCGCCGCCGCTTTATGGATGTCGTGATTTCACAGTACGACAAAGAATATCTGGATGCGCTGATTCGTTACAACAAGGCATTGGCGCAGCGAAATACATTGCTTAAAAGCGAAACGCCGGTAGAAGAAGAACTTTTTCTGGTGTGGGAAGAGATGATGGCGCAAGCCGGTGAAGTGGTGTTCCGTAAGCGGGAAGAGTTTATCAGGGAGTTCATTCCGATTTTCCAGTCTTTCTATTCGTTCATTTCGCAGGATAAGGAGAAAGTCGGGTTGACTTATGATTCGCATGCCCGTGACGCTTCCCTGCTGGAAGTGCTGAAAGAGAGCCGTACGCGCGATCAGATTATGGGATTTTCCCTGCGCGGCGTACATAAAGACGAACTGAATATGTTGCTGGGTGATTTCCCTATCAAGCGGGAGGGTTCGCAAGGGCAGAACAAAACGTATCTGGTGGCTTTGAAGCTGGCGCAGTTCGACTTTTTGAAACGGACGGGTACTACGGTTCCGTTGTTGTTGCTCGATGATATTTTTGATAAACTGGATGCTTCGCGCGTGGAGCAGATCATCAAACTGGTGGCAGGCGATAATTTCGGGCAGATTTTCATTACGGATACCAACCGCGAACACTTAGACCGCATTTTGCATAAGGTAGGCAGCGATTATAAGATGTTTCGCGTAGAGAAAGGAGCCGTTTCCGAAATGGCTGGAAACCAAACATTGATCGATGAGGAGAGTGAAGCATGAAACGGAATGATGCCGAACAGATAGGTAAACTGATACGGAGCTTCCTGCGGCAGGAAAGCTTGGAATCGCCGCTGAATGAGCGGCGGCTTATCAGTTCATGGGCCGAGGTGCTGGGACCGACCATCGCATCTTACACGCGCGAACTTTATATTAAGAACCAGGTGCTGTACGTGCATCTTACTTCCGCCGCTCTCCGTCAGGAACTGATGATGGGACGGGACTTATTGGTGCGGAATCTGAACCGGCACGTAGGAGCGCAGGTGATTACCAATATCATATTCCGGTGATATGTGTACGCTTTACGCAGCTTTCTTTTAGCGTATCATTCTTAGCGTGTCTGTTGTTTTAATCTTCAAATCTTTCAGTTCCTGTACGGCGCGTCCGTAATAAACGGGAGTTTCAAAATCTTTATTATTGTGCGCATCCATTCCGATAATGGCTGTACATCCCTCGTTGGCGGCAATGCGCCAGAAATCCGGACAGGGATAAGTGGTCAATCCATGCGCTTCGTTGTAGGCCACATAGCCTATATTGTATTCCAGCGGAATATTGAGACGCGCCGCAGCCCGGCAGATATGGCGGCTGATTGCGGTGCAGTGATGGTCGAACCGGGGATAAGAGCGCATGAACAGGTCGGGGTGGGCAAGGCAACTGTACAGGCCGCTTTCCATGCCTTCGACGGCGCTCTCCTCGTACAGGTCGAGCATATCCCGGCTGTCTGTGTGGTGTCCGAAGTAAGGGAACTTCTCGTCCGTATGGAAATGGTGGTTACCGAAAATGATATAGTCCAGCCGATATTGTTTAATCTGTTCTTTCAGCCAGGGAATATAGTCGGGGAAGTATTCGCATTCCAACCCTATCTTTATCCGGATTTGCTCTTGATACTTCTCTCGCAGATGTTGCAGGCTTTCGATATAGCCCGGCAGTTCTTCGGGAAGCATACGCATATCGGCTACATAGTCGGTACGGTATTTCCAGGGAGTGTGGTCTGAGAAACCGAGTATTTGAAAACCGCCTTTGATAGCGCTGAGAACGTACTCTTCATCGCTTCCGACGGCATGCATGCAGCGTGTGGTATGAGTGTGATAGTTAGTTTTCATTGTTGTGTTATGACTTCATCCATACGGATGTCGAAAGGCTCCGCAGGAACTTCTTCTACGAGTTGAAACGGGAAACAGATGCCGGCTTTGTATGCAGAGGGTATGCGGGGAAGCAGTCGGTCGTAATATCCCTTCCCGCGTCCTAAACGATTTCCGTTGCGGTCGAACGCTACGCCCGGAACAGCGATAAAGTCTATTGCGGCGTAGTCGGTGAACAATGCTCCGGTAGGCTCCTCAATGCCGTATGCTCCCGGGGTGAGGTCTGCGGGGCCTGTATAGACGCGAAGTTCCAAATCGTCACCTACGACGACGGGCAGAAGTATCTGTTTCTTTGTACTCCATTTTCGGATGAAGTCGTGCGTATCTACTTCATCCGGTAAGGAGTGGTACAGCAATATTATGTTTGCCGCCCTGAAAGCCGGGTGCGTTTCGAGGGCGGCAAGTATCTCAGCAGACTGCGACTGATGCGTAATGGTAGATTTGTGAAGGGTCTTCAACAAAGCCATACGCTTGCGCAGTTCTTTTTTCTTTTCCATCAGCATTCTCCTCTTCTTGGCCGGCTTGTAGCGGAGCTTTCGGGAAAGCCTCGTCACGTTCCAGAATTTCCAACGCTTTCTTTACGGTAGCGTCGCTCTCGTTGACATACCGGATATAGGCTTCTTTACCCAATGTATTGTAGATGATATTGCCGTAGAGGTTTCGTTCCAGCAGTTTATAGGAACGGTGTATCAGCAGATTGCGCCTTTTTACTCCTTTGGAATCGGCAAAACGTATGAATTGCTCTACGATACCTTGGTGACGCAGGTATTTCAGTAAATCCTGTTCATTCTCGAACGTACTCAACTTGGCACGGTTGCGGTCGGTATATTGGAAGCTGAACTGTATAATCAGCCCTTTGTTGCCGACCTCTATCAGATAGGAGGATACTCCGGTCGTGTCTTGCGGTACGAATACGTCGGGCATGATGCCGCCGCCGCCATAAACGGGGCGTCCCAGCCCGGTGGAGTAGCGCAGGTTTTCGTCGAGCTTGATACTGTCTTTAGAGAAGAACTCTCCATGTTCGTAGCGTGTCAGCCAGTCCATTTCGTATTTGGAGTCTTTTCCGCTTTCGTAGGGGCGTTGGATGCAACGTCCGGACGGGGTGTAGTAGCGGGCGATAGTCAGGCGGATGGCCGAACCGTCACTGAAGTCGATAGGTTGTTGCACCAACCCCTTACCGAACGAGCGACGGCCTACGATGGTTCCCCGGTCGTTATCCTGAATGGCGCCTGCAAAGATTTCGCTGGCAGAGGCCGAGCCTTCATCCACCAATACTACGAGCGGTGTCTTTTGGCAACTGCCCGTACCGTTGGCATACTCTTCCATACGGGGATATTTACGTCCCTGTGTATATACGATGAGCTTTCCTTCCGGAAGGAATTCGTTTACCATACGTGTGGCGGCTTCCATGTAACCGCCGGTATTGCCGCGCAGGTCGATGATGAAACCCTTGCACTTTTGGTGACTCAGTTGGGCTATGGCATTCAGCAACTCCACGTGTGAGGTACGTCCGAACTTGCTGACTTGTATGTAGCCGAAATCATCGTTGAGCATATAAGCGGCGTCAATCGTGTTTTGAGGAATGTCTCCGCGCGTAATGGTAAAGTCCAGCAACTCTTTTTCGGTGGCGCGCTTTACTCCTAATTTCACTTGTGTGCCTTTAGGGCCTTTCAGGTTGCGCATGGCTTTTTCATTAGTCAGCCCTTTACCGACGAACAAGCTGTCGTTGACCATGACGATACGGTCGCCCGCCATTAGTCCTACCTTTTCGGATGGGCCGCCCTGAATAACGCTGTTCACGTGTATGGTATCTTCCTGTATCGTAAACTGGATACCGATACCGCTGAAACTGCCTTCCAACTCGGAGTTGACTTCTTCCAGCTTCTGTGCGGGAATATAAGTGGAGTGGGGGTCAAGCTCCGCCAATATCTGCGGCATGGCTTTTTCTACCAAGTCGGTCATGTCGACACTGTCTACATACTGGTCGTCCACCACTCGCAGCAAGGCGTTCAGCTTGTTGGACGAGCCGTTGATAATACCCAAACGGTTTCCTGCGAAGTGTTTGGCATAAAACGTTCCGATAAGGATACCCGCTACTACACTGATTGCAATAATAAGCGGTGTGAAACGGGAAGAGTTCTTTGTACCCATAATGATATGTACTATTTTACAATTTACTATTTACTGTTTTGGCTGCGCATGAGGTTGGAGGCTGTCGACTTTCAGCTTTCAATGCTCCGCTGAAACAAATATTACCTCGATGCCTGCTCGTTTCAGCAGTTCGATACCGTCTTCCAGCCGATATTTTTCGGAGTATACGACACGCTTGATGCCTGCCTGGATGATGAGCTTGGCACATTCTATGCAAGGGGAAGCCGTGACGTACATGGTGGCTCCGTTACTGCTGTTGTTGGAGCGCGCTATCTTGGTAATGGCATTGGCTTCGGCGTGGAGTACATACGGTTTGGTGACATTGTTTTCGTCTTCGCATACATTCTCAAAACCGGATGGCGTGCCGTTGTATCCGTCCGAGATAATCATTTTATCTTTTACGATGAGTGCGCCTACCTGGCGGCGTTGGCAGTAAGAGTTTTCCGCCCAGATGCTTGCCATGCGTATATAACGCTTGTCCAACGCTTCTTGTTTGCTTCTCGTAGTCTCGTCCATATCTTCAGTTGTATTTAGCGGGCTGTGAATCCCATGACTTTCGTTGTATTTCCGTCTTTAAAGTAGAGGGTCAGATTGTGTATATCCCCCTCGTACTTGAATACGTTCAGCACGCCGTTGATGAATACCTTTGCCAGTTTATCGCTTTCCGTACCGATAACTTTTCCGCCGATGTTTATGGTATGTTCCTTGCCGTCTATTTTCAGGGTAGCGTCATCGATGCTTGATTTGACGGCATGGGCGCTGACGGTACCGGTTACTTCTCCGTTTACTTCGGCGCAGTTGAAGTTCAAAGTGAAGTTTCCATCTGTTTTGAGCAGTTCACGACTGGCTTTCTCTTCGGCTTCGTTATTCCACAAACCTTGATAGAATTGTTCTTTCCCTTTTTCGGTGGCTATGCGGCTCAGCTTCCAGGTTTTGTTGTTGAAGATTTCCATTACGTCATCCTCATTGTTGCAGGCGCTGAAACCGAGAAGTATAGCCAGCAGCATCAGGCTGCAGCCTATCGTCTTTATATTTATTTTCTCTTTCATTTCTTTATTCCGTTTCTGATTAATAGTGCGTCTATGGTCGGCTCTTGTCCGCGAAAACGTTTATAGAGTGTCATCGGATGTTCCGTTCCGCCCTTCGATAGGATGTTTTTGCGGAAAGAGCCGGCTACTTCCGGATTGAAGATACCACGCTGTTTAAAGAGTGAGAACGCGTCTGCATCCAATACTTCCGCCCATTTATAGCTGTAATATCCGGCAGAATATCCGCCGGCAAAGATATGTGAGAACTGGGTGCTCATACAGGTTTCCTCCACAACGGGAAGGATTTGAGCTTTTTTCCAAGCCTGTTTCTCATAGGCTTTGACGTCTCCTTCGAATGGAGTGTTACGCGTGTACCATGCCATATCCAGCAATCCGAAACTTACTTGGCGCAGGCAGGCATAGGCTACGTTGAAATTCGATGAGTCTACGATGCGCTGTACCAATTCGTCGGATATGAGTTCTCCGGTTTGGTAGTGGCGGGCAAAGGTGTGCAGGAACTCTTTTTGGGTGGCGAAGTTCTCCATGAACTGAGAAGGCAGTTCCACAAAATCCCAATAGACGTTTGTGCCGCTCAGGCTTTCGTAAGTGGAGTCGGCGAATATTTCGTGCAGGCTGTGCCCGAACTCGTGCAGGAAAGTTTCCACTTCATTGAAAGTCAGCAGGGCGGGAGTGTTCTGCGTGGGCTTGGTGAAGTTCATTACGATAGATACGTGCGGGCGGCTGTTTTCGCCGCTTGCTTCGTCTATCCACTGCCCTTTGTAGCTCGTCATCCATGCCCCCGAACGTTTTCCGGCTCTGGGATGGAAGTCGGTATAGAGCACGGCAAGATATGTGCCGTCCTTGTCGAATACTTCGTAGGCTTCCACATCTTTGTGATAGACGGGAATATCTGCGTTTTTCTTGAAGGTGATGCCGTATAGCTTGCTTGCCAGTCCGAATACACCTTCTTTTACTTTGCTCAGCTCAAAGTAGGGGCGGAGCATTTCGTCGTTGATGCTGAACTTCCGGTCTTTCAGCTTTTGAGAGTAATAACTCCAGTCCCACGGCATCAGGATAAAGTCGGCTCCTTCTTCACTGCGTGCCAATGCCTGTACTTCGTCATATTCTTTTTGTGCGGTGGGCGTATAGGCTTCCAACAATTGATTTAACAGTTTGTATACGGTATCGCTGTTTTGAGCCATTCGCTCTTTCAGGTTGTATTCGGCAAAGTTATCATAACCTAGCAACCGGGCTATCTCCATGTGGATGTTGGCAATCTTCTTTACGATTTCCAGATTGTTGCAGGCATTGTCGTGCGTACACTTCGTATTATATGCCATGTACAGCTCACGGCGTAGGTCGCGATTGTCGGCATACGTCATAAAGGGGCTGTAGCTTGGGGCGTGCAAGGTAAATACCCAACCCTCTACACCTTTTTCCTGTGCGGTTTCTGCGGCGGCGTCAATGGCGCTTTCAGGTAAGCCGGAGAGTTGGGACTTCTCGGTGAGCACCAATCGGTAATCGTTCGTTTCTTTCAGGGTGTTTTCACTGAATTGAAGTGTCAGCAGGCTCAGTTCCTTGCATAAGTTGCGGTACTGTTCTTTGGCGTCTCCTTGCAAGTTTGCCCCGTTACGTACGAAGCCGGTATAAATATCTTCCAATAATTTGGATTGTTCCGGGGTAAGTTTTGCCTTGTCAGCCAGCTCATATACGGTTTTGATGCGGGCAAACAGCTTTTCGTTGAGGCTGATGTTGTTCTCATGCTCGCTCATCAGCGGCATGATTTCCCGTGCGAGCTCCTGTAATTCGTCGTCGGTTTCAGCACTGAGCAGATTACCGAATACGGTATTGACACGATGCAGTAACTCACCGGACTTTTCATAGGGTACTATCGTATTCTCAAAAGTCGGTGCGTCGGGATTATTGATGATGGCGTCTATCTCTCCATTTTGCCGGCGGATGCCTTCGTGGATGGCAGGCGCATAATGTTCGGTCTTTATCAGGTTGAAAGGAACAGTCCCGTGCGGAGTAGAATAAATTTCAAAGAAAGGGTTTGAGGCTTGTATCTTGTTCATGATTAATAATGCAAATTAAATGTTAGTTTCGACTATGTTTACCCGTAATTTATCCAATTTATCAGGTAAAGAATATTCTAACTGCAAATGTGCAAAAAAAATAGGCGACTTCATAAAAGAAGCCGCCTATTTTTTATTATTTTCTAACTGTATATTAGCAGTTAACAGATGCCATGTGAGCGATCAGGTCAAGAACCTTGTTAGAATAACCGATTTCGTTGTCGTACCAAGATACAACTTTAACGAAAGTGTCAGTCAAAGCGATACCAGCCTTAGCGTCGAAGATAGAAGTACGAGTGTCACCCAAGAAGTCAGAAGAAACCACTGCATCTTCAGTGTAACCCAGAACACCCTTCAATTCGCCTTCAGCAGCTTCCTTCATGGCAGCGCAGATTTCAGCGTAAGTAGCCGGTTTAGCCAAGTTAACTGTCAAGTCAACTACAGAAACGTCCAAAGTCGGAACACGCATAGACATACCGGTCAGTTTACCGTTCAAAGCCGGGATAACTTTACCTACAGCCTTAGCAGCACCTGTAGAAGAAGGGATGATGTTACCTGCAGCGGCACGACCACCTCTCCAGTCTTTCATAGAAGGACCGTCAACTGTTTTCTGAGTAGCAGTTGTAGAGTGAACGGTAGTCATCAAACCGTCAGTGATACCCCATTTGTCGTTCAATACTTTAGCGATAGGAGCCAAGCAGTTAGTAGTACAAGAAGCGTTAGATACGAATTGAGTACCCTTAACGTAAGTCTTCTCGTTAACACCGCAAACGAACATCGGAGTGTCATCCTTAGAAGGAGCAGACATTACAACGTATTTTGCACCTGCTTCGATGTGAGCCTGAGCTTTGTCTTTGCTCAAGAACAAACCTGTAGATTCAACTACGTATTCAGCGCCTACTTCGTTCCATTTCAAGTCAGCCGGGTTTCTTTCAGCAGTGATGCGGATAGCCTGACCGTTAACGATCAGCTTGCTGTTTTCAACATCAGCTTCGATAGTACCGTCGAATTGACCGTGCATTGTATCGTACTTCAACATGTAAGCCAAGTAATCTACCGGGCAAAGGTCGTTAATACCAACGATTTGGATATCGTTTCTTTTCATTGCAGCGCGGAATACGAAACGTCCGATACGTCCGAATCCATTAATACCTACTTTAATCATTTTGTTTAAACTTTTAAGGGTTTTATAATGTTTATTTCAAACTTTTCCTACAATTCTTTTGGAATTGCGGTGCAAAAGTAAGAAAATGTTTTTATATTCGTACTTAAAATCATAATTAAATAATTGAAAAGATGGGAAAAAGTTCATTTTTACAGGAATTTAAGGCTTTTGCCATGAAAGGTAATGTGGTGGATATGGCTGTCGGTGTCATCATCGGCGGTGCGTTTGGCAAAATCGTGTCTTCTGTCGTGGCCGATGTGATTATGCCGCCTTTGGGTTTGCTGATCGGTGGCGTAAATTTTACCGACTTAAAGTGGGTGATGAAGCCTGCCGAAGTGGTAGACGGTAAGGAGATTGCCGCCGTAACGCTGAATTACGGTAACTTTCTGCAGGCTACTTTCGACTTCCTCATTATCGCTTTCTCCATCTTTATGTTTATTAAGCTGATAACCAAGTTGACGGAAAAGAAGAAAGCGGAAGCGCCTGCCGCTCCTCCTGTACCGCCCGCACCGAGCAAGGAAGAAGTGTTGCTGACTGAAATCCGCGATATCTTGAAAGAAAAATAATCATTGGTCCTTTATTTGTAAGGACAGTTCATGGGATGTGTCAAAATGATGATTAATCGTCATTTTGACACATCTTCTTCATTGGATAAAAAGATTGTTATTTAGTCTTCCTTTAAGTTGTATTTCAGTCTTTGATATTTGCGGGTGGTTTCCCGTTGAAGGCCGCTAAGCGTACTGATTTCAATGGATAGTTGTTGAAGGTCGGGATTGGTTTCTTTAAGAATGCGTTCTGTCTTATAATTGTAGATTTCCGGAACGATTTCCCGATTCTTTTTACATTCATTCAATAAATAGTAAGCGCAGGCAATGTAATGTTCTTTGATGGCTTTGCGTCTTTTTTCAAGTAGGGGGCGGTAAGCTTTATCCTCCTTGTATATACGCTGGTAGAAACCATCCAAAGCAACTTTACGGTCTTTCTTCTGCTCTGTGGTGATAGCTCTTTTATATAAGGAATCAAGGGTTATGTATTCGGGATAGGATTCCAGTAATGCGTCAAATTCTTTTTTTGCTTCTTCGTAAGCCAATCTCAACGGTTCCAGTTCTTGCGGTTTGATGGTGGTGGCAAGTTGTACTAACCGGGGTTCCTGATTGAAGTTTGTGATTCTGGAGAGCTTCTTGCAATACTCTATATACTTTTCCGTCAGTTCCCAATTGTACTGTAAAGTTTTCTCTTGTAAGTCGGCTTGTATATTTGTCAATGCATTTTCCAATAAAGCGATTTCGTTCTGTAATGAATCTGCCTTGGAGAGCGTTTGGGCTGTTACCGGTAATAGACAGCAAACAGCAAAGGTTAGAGATAGGATGCTTTTCTTCATGATAGTAGATTTACTTTGGTTAGTTATTTCGAGGGCAAATATAAATTCTTTACTTTATAAATCCAATAAATTCTTTATATTTTAGGTAAATACAGACTCCATTCGCAGGTAAAGTGTATTCTTTCCATACTGAAGTGTGGATATACTTTCCGGGAAGGCGGGAAAGGCGATACGAAGAATTCTCCCGCAATATTTCTTTCAGTTTTAGAAATAATCGTATCTTTGTGCTCCAAATTATTAACACCTCTGTTTCTATGCAAGAAAAGATTATCATTCTTGATTTCGGTTCGCAAACTACGCAGCTCATCGGCCGCCGGTTGCGCGAACTAAATGTCTATTGCGAGATTGTGCCTTACAACAAATTTCCTCAGGGAGATGCGAGTGTAAAAGGAGTTATCCTTTCGGGTAGCCCCTTTTCTGTTTATGACAAGAGCGCATTCAAGGTGGATTTGAGCGATATTCGCGGGAAATACCCCATTTTGGGTATCTGCTACGGTGCGCAGTTTATCTCTTATAGTAACGGCGGACGGGTGGAGCCGGCAGGAACCCGCGAGTATGGACGTGCTCATCTTGGCTTCTTCGATTCGGAGAACATCCTTTTCAAAGGGATAAGGAAAAATACCCAGGTATGGATGAGTCATGGAGATACGATTACTGCCATTCCCGATAACTTCAAGGTTATAGCTTCTACGGATAAGGTGGCGATTGCCGCCTATCAAGTGACCGGTGAGAAAATCTGGGGAGTACAGTTCCATCCGGAAGTGTATCATAGTGAGGATGGTACGCAGATGTTGCGCAACTTTGTGGTGGACGTTTGCGGTTGCAGCCAGAGTTGGAGTGCCGCATCGTTTGTAGATACCACTGTCGCCGAACTGAAGGAGCAGCTTGGCAATGACCGCGTTATCCTGGGACTGAGTGGCGGTGTAGATTCTTCGGTGGCCGCCGTATTGCTGCATCGTGCCATTGGCAAGAATCTGACCTGTATTTTTGTAGATCATGGTCTGCTCCGCAAGAACGAATTCAGGAATGTGATGCGCGACTACGAGTGTCTGGGACTGAACGTAATTGGTGTAGATGCCAGCGCGAAGTTTTTCAAGGATTTGGAGGGAGTGACCGAGCCCGAACAGAAGCGTAAAATCATCGGTCGTGATTTTATCGAAGTATTCGATGCCGAAGCGCACAAGATAACCGATGCCCGCTGGTTGGCGCAAGGTACCATTTATCCCGACCGCATCGAGAGCTTGAACATTACGGGCAAGACTATCAAAAGCCATCACAATGTGGGTGGTCTGCCCGAGGAGATGAATCTCCGTCTGTGCGAGCCGTTACAATGGCTGTTCAAAGATGAGGTTCGCCGCGTGGGACGTGAATTGGGAATGCCCGAACATTTGATTACCCGTCATCCTTTCCCCGGTCCGGGATTGGCAGTCCGTATTCTGGGAGATATAACGCCGGAGAAGGTACGTACCCTGCAGGAAGCCGACGATATTTTCATTCAGGGCCTGCGTGACTGGAAGGTTCAGGATACCGCAGGAAACGAGACATCACTCTACAATCAGGTTTGGCAGGCGGGCGTCATTCTTCTGCCGGTGCAGAGTGTGGGTGTGATGGGCGACGAGCGTACCTATGAACGTGCGGTGGCTTTGCGTGCCGTTACTTCCACCGATGCCATGACGGCGGACTGGGCGCATCTGCCCTACGAATTTCTGGGCAAGGTATCCAATGATATTATAAATAAGGTGAAAGGCGTGAACCGCGTAACCTATGATATATCTTCAAAACCACCCAGCACAATAGAGTGGGAATAAGACCGACTGAAATTATTAACTTAAAAAATAATATAGAAGAATGAAGCAGGATATGATTGTGATTCTGGATTTGGGAAGTCACGAAAACACGGTGCTTGCCAGAGCGATTCGTGCGTTGGGAGTATATAGCGAAATCTACCCGCACGACATTACCGCAGCCGAACTGAAGGCCTTGCCGAATGTAAAAGGCGTTATCATCAACGGTGGTCCCAATAATGTGATTGACGGGGTATCCATCGACGTACTGCCCGAGATTTATGAAGCGGGATTCCCTGTAATGGCTGCCGGTCATGATAAGGCTTTGTGCGAAGTGAAACTTCCCCGGTTTACAGATGATGTGGAAGCTATTAAAAACGCGGTCAAGTCTTTTGTATTCGATACTTGCAAGGCTGAAGCCAACTGGAATATGACAAATTTCGTCAATGATCAGATAGAACTGATACGTCGCCAGGTAGGTGACCGTAAGGTACTGTTGGCGCTGTCCGGCGGTGTGGATAGTTCTGTGGTGGCTGCGCTGTTGCTAAAAGCTATCGGTGACAATCTGGTGTGCGTACATGTGAATCATGGACTGATGCGTAAGGGTGAGTCGGAAGCCGTTATTGAAATTTTCAAGAATAAGCTGAACGCTAACCTTGTTTATGTGGATGCTACAGATCGTTTCTTGGATAAGCTGGCAGGCGTAGCCGACCCCGAGCAGAAGCGTAAGATTATCGGTGGCGAGTTTATCCGTGTCTTTGAGGAAGAGGCCCGTAAGTTGGACGGCATTGACTTCTTGGGACAAGGCACTATTTATCCTGATATTGTAGAGAGCGGTACCAAGACTGCCAAGATGGTGAAGTCTCATCATAATGTAGGCGGTTTGCCTGAAGATTTGCAGTTTGAATTGGTAGAGCCGCTGCGTCAGTTGTTCAAGGACGAAGTACGCGCTTGCGGTCTTGAACTCGGTTTACCGTATGAAATGGTGTATCGCCAGCCTTTCCCCGGACCGGGTCTGGGTGTACGCTGCCTGGGAGCTATCACACGTGACCGTTTGGAGGCAGTCCGTGAGTCGGACGCTATCTTGCAGGAAGAATTCCGGTTGGCAGGTCTGGATAAGAAGGTATGGCAATATTTCACTGTTGTACCCGATTTCAAGTCAGTAGGTGTACGTGATAATGCCCGTTCTTTTGACTGGCCTGTCATTATCCGTGCCGTCAATACGGTGGATGCCATGACTGCCACTATCGAACCGGTGGATTGGTCTGTCCTGATGAAGATTACCGACCGTATTCTCAAGGAGGTGAAGAATGTCAACCGTGTTTGTTATGATATGTCTCCGAAGCCCAATTCTACCATTGAATGGGAATAAAATTATAGACTGATTATTTTCAGACGCGCGATGACGCGGATGACACAGACTTTTCTTCTTAGGCTGCGTCATTCGCGTCATCTGCGTTAAAGAGATAGCAGATATAAGTTTTCAGACAGCTTCTCCGCATCGGGTATTACGATTTCTCCGCGATGTAATTCCGCCAATCCCTTGGCTTGCATACTATTGAGAGCTTTCGATACTCCTGCCCGGGTATCGTTGACGATTTGCGCCAAGTTTTCCATTTTTATTTTCAGTGCTTTCTCGCCCGATAAACGTTCTACATGGCTGAGGATGAAGTGGGCGATGCGGGCTTCGAGGTTATCACCGGACACAGCCCATAAACGGTTATGCAGCATTTGAGTACGGTTACTGACTATATTCATATAGTTCAAACGGAATATCTCATAATTAAAGAGTTCTTTCATGACGAACGCCTTGCTGATGCTGACGGTGTGCGCTTCCGTTTTTGCCCGATATGTAGAGGCATAATGCGTTTTCATACCGAACATCGAGTAAGCCTCAATCAGGTAGGGAGCCGGAAAGTATTCTGTAAAGCTGTAAGAAGAATCGACGGATGAGGTGGAAGATGCGACTTCTCCTTTTAGGACGAAGACCAGTTCATGACAGGAAGTCCCTTCTTTTAAAAGAAGTTCGCCCGGCTTATGTTTTGTGAAGTGCAATTTGACTTTTTCCAAAATACGGGTAAAGTCTTCCTGGGCAAGTCCTTGAAAGAGGGGTAATTGTAATAGCGTATCAAACATTGTTTCCATATCATTCTCATCTTCTGGTTTACGAGCAAAAGTAGATATAATCGAAGTCTGCCGTAAACACTTGCCCTCTCTTTTTGTTTTTTTTATTATTTCTTAAACGTGCTATTCATTCGCTTTTAAGAAATTTTGCGAAATGCATAAAAATAGATTATCTTTGCAGAAAAAAGGAGGGACGTATGTTTTCAGCATTTAATTGGCAACAGATGACCAGCGCTTTTATCGTGCTGTTTGCCGTGATAGATATCATTGGTTCTATTCCTATTATCATTAACTTGAAGGAGAAAGGGAAAGATGTAAACGCATTGAAAGCCACATTAATATCGTTTGGCTTGTTGATTGGCTTCTTCTATGCGGGTGATATGATGCTGAAATTGTTCCATGTGGATATTGAATCATTTGCCGTTGCCGGTGCATTCGTCATATTTCTGATGTCATTGGAAATGATTCTCGATATTGAAATCTTTAAAAACCAAGGACCGATTAAAGAAGCAACGCTGGTTCCGTTGGTTTTTCCGCTATTGGCCGGAGCAGGGGCTTTTACTACTTTACTTTCTTTGCGTGCCGAATATGCCAGCGTCAATATCATTATAGCGTTAGTGCTGAATATGATATGGGTATATTTTGTTGTCAGTATGACAGGACGGGTTGAGCGATTCTTAGGTAAAGGCGGTATTTATATTATCCGTAAATTCTTTGGTATCATTCTGTTAGCTATATCGGTACGTCTGTTCATGGCAAACATCTCGTTACTTTTGGAGAGCTTCCATCAATAAGGTTGTTTTGTTTCTTCTTCAGAGGAGGCTTCTTCCTCTTTCTCATCAATGTCTTCCTCGTCTGCGAAAGGTTCCGGACGTTGAGGACCGTATTTCATAAAAGCGATGGAACAGAGCGTTCCTGTTATGGCACCGCTGAGATGTCCTTCCCAAGAGGTCGTTTCTTTGGCGAACTGTGGAAACATGTTCCATACCAATCCGCCATACAGAAAAGTTATTAATAGAGAAATTGCTATGAGTGGTACGTGTTTTCGTAATAATCCGCTAAAAAACAGGAAGAATGCCAAGCCGTAAATAATACCGCTCGCGCCGATGTGCCATCCCGGTTTGCCTATAAGAAAGGTGAATACTCCGCAACCTATCCAGATTGTAAAAAAGATATAGGGCGCAATATCCCGATAGAAATAAAACAAACACCAAGACAAGAAGAAAAAAGGAATCGTATTGGCAAAAAGATGTTTAAAACTACTGTGTACTAACGGATGTGCAAATATACCGAATACTCCTCGCTTTTCCATTGGATAAACTCCCAGCTTTGTAAAGTCCCAATCCATGCCTGTTTCCAAGAATTTCAGTATATACAGGATGAATAGTAGAAATAGCGGTATAATCGCAGCCAGAACTATTCGTTGCACGTCACGCTTCATATATTGTACAGGGATTTGTTATTTTCGTACAATGCTACGAATTATTTACTTGAAAAACGAAAAAAAACTGACTTTTTATTTTGCGTATAGGCTTTAATTCGTATTTTTGGGCATCGCTACAAGCTTTGTAGCGCATATACCTGAATAATTAACCTTTAAATAATGCACAACTATGAGTTATTTACGATTTGACAAGACCTTGATGGTTAATCTGCAAGAATCTTTGCCAAGGGAGATACTTCGGACTAACAAATCGGGGGCCTATCATTGTACAACGATTGTAGATTGTAACACACGCAAATATCACGGCTTGTTGGTGATTCCTGTTCCCAACCTGGATGATGAAAACCATGTGCTGCTGTCTTCTTTGGATGAAACGGTAATTCAGCACGGTGCGGAGTTTAATCTGGGGTTGCATAAGTATCAGGGAAATAACTTTAGTCCGAATGGACATAAGTATATCCGTGAATTTGATTGCGAGCATATCCCGGCGACTACCTACCGTGTGGGAGGTGTTATCCTCCGTAAAGAGAATGTTTTTGTACATCACGAGAACCGGATTCTGATTCGTTACACCTTGGTCGATGCCCATTCGGCAACAACGCTCCGGTTCCGTCCTTTCCTGGCATTCCGCAGCGTACGCGAATACACGCACGAGAATGCGCAGGCAAGCCGTGACTACCAGTTGGTGGAAAATGGCATTAAAACCTGTATGTATCCCGGTTATCCGGAACTTTATATGCAGCTGAACAAAAAGAACGAATTTCATTATCAACCGGATTGGTATCGCGGCATTGAATATCCGAAAGAACAGGAACGCGGATATGATTTTAATGAAGACTTGTATGTACCCGGTTATTTTGAAGTAGATATAAAGAAAGGTGAAAGCATTGTTTTCTCTGCCGGTATTTCAGAGATTTCACCGCGTAAACTGAAACAGGCCTTTGAGGCCGAAGCCGCAGACCGCACTCCGCGCGACAGTTTCTATCACTGTTTAAAGAATTCCGCTCACCAATTCCACAATAAGCAAGGAGAAGAACATTATGTACTTGCAGGTTATCCCTGGTTCAAATGTCGTGCACGCGACTTGTTTATTTCCTTACCGGGACTAACTTTGGCAGTGGACGAACAAGATGAATTCGAAGATGTTATGAATACGGCGGAAAAAGCTATCCGCAATTTCATAGAGGATAAACCGGTAGGTTATAAAATCTATGAAATGGAACATCCCGACGTGCTTTTATGGGCAGTGTGGACTTTGCAACAATATGCTAAGGATACATCGCGCGAACAATGCCGCTTGAAGTACGGTAAGCTGTTGGAAGACATCATGAGATATATCCGTGACCGTAAGCATGACAATCTTTTTTTGCATGAAAACGGCTTGCTTTATGCAAATGGCAAGGAAAAGGCCGTTACATGGATGAACTCTACGGCTAACGGACATCCCGTAATTCCTCGTACCGGATATATCGTTGAGGTGAATGCGTTGTGGTACAATGCTCTGCGTTTTGTTTCGGATATTGTACGTGAGGGAGGAAATGACATTCTTGCGGATGAGTTGGATACTCAGGCGGAGATAACGGGTAAATCTTTTGTGGAGGTTTTCCGCAATGAGTACGGTTATCTGTTCGATTATGTAGACGGCTATATGATGGATTGGAGTGTTCGTCCCAACATGATATTTGCCGTAGCTTTTGATTACTCACCGTTAGACCGCACGCAAAAGAAGCAAGTTCTTGATATTGTGACAAAAGAATTGCTGACTCCGAAAGGTCTGCGTACGTTGAGTCCTAAGAGCGGAGGGTATAATCCGAATTATGTCGGTCCTCAGACCCAGAGAGATTACGCTTATCATCAGGGTACAGCCTGGCCGTGGCTTATGGGCTTTTACATGGAAGCGTATTTACGTATCTATAAGATGAGTGGCATTTCGTTCGTAGAACGTTATCTGATTGGTTTTGAAGATGAGATGACGAGCCATTGTATAGGTTCTCTGCCTGAATTGTTCGATGGAAACCCACCGTTTAAGGGAAGAGGCGCAATATCGTTTGCCATGAATGTAGCGGAAATTCTGCGCATTTTGAAATTATTGTCTAAGTATAATTTATAAGAGGAGGAACGAAGATGAAAGTTTTAATGTTTGGTTGGGAATTTCCTCCCAAAATATATGGCGGTCTTGCAGTTGCATCATACGGAATAACTAAAGGATTGAGCTTGCAGGGGGATGTGGAAACGACTTTCTGCATGCCCAAGCCAACAGGTGAAGAAGAGCAATTCTTGAATATAATCGGCATGAACCAAGTGCCTATCGTATGGCGTGACGTCGATTATGATTATCTGAAGTCGCGTTTGTCGACAATGAGTCCGGAACAATACTACGCTCTGCGCGACCATATCTATTCGGATTTCTCTTATATGCACGTCAACGACCTTGGCTGTATGGACTTTGCCGGCGGTTATCCGGGAAATTTGCATGAAGAAATCAATAACTTTTCGATTATAGCCGGAGTGGTGGCGCGTCAACAGGAGTTTGACATTATCCACGCACACGACTGGTTGACCTATCCGGCCGGTGTGCATGCGAAAATGGTAAGCGGCAAGCCGCTCTGCATTCATGTTCATGCCACTGATTTTGACCGTTCGCGAGGAAAGGTTAATCCTACTGTCTATTCTATGGAAAAGAACGGAATGGATTACGCCGATTGCATTATGTGCGTATCGGAGCTTACCCGTCGCACAGTTATCAATGAGTATCATCAAGACCCAAGAAAGGTATTTGCCATGCACAATGCTGTGTATCCGCTGTCGCAGGAGCTTCAGGATATTCCGCGTCCGGATCATTCTAAAGAGAAGGTGGTGACTTTCCTCGGACGTATCACCATGCAGAAAGGACCGGAATACTTTGTGGAAGCTGCTGCGCTGGTATTGCAACGTACCCGTAATATCCGTTTTGTAATGGCCGGTTCGGGTGATATGTTGAATGCCATGATTAACCTGGCTGCCGAACGCGGTATTGCCGACCGTTTCCATTTCCCCGGTTTTATGAAAGGCAAACAGGTATACGAGGTTTATAAAAACAGTGATGTGTTCGTTATGCCTTCTGTTTCCGAGCCTTTCGGTATCGCTCCGCTGGAAGCCATGCAGTGTGGAACTCCATCTATTATCTCCAAGCAGTCCGGATGCGGTGAAATCCTTGATAAGGTGATTAAAACCGATTATTGGGATATTCACGCTATGGCCGATGCTATCTATTCCATCTGTATCAATCCGTCTCTATTCCATTATCTTCAGGAAGAAGGAAAGAAAGAAGTGGACGGAATTACTTGGGAAAAGGTGGGCTTGCGAATTCGCGCTCTTTATGAGGATGTGTTAAGAAACTATGGTAAATAATAAAACAATAAATACTAATGAGAACTATCTGTCTTTATTTTGAGATACATCAAATTATACATCTGAAACGTTATCGTTTCTTTGATATCGGTACAAATCATTATTACTATGATGATTATGCTAATGAAACAAGTATAAATGAAGTTGCCGAACGCTCGTATATTCCTGCACTGAATACGCTTATCGAAATGGCGAAGAATTCGGGCGGCGCGTTTAAAGTGGCTTTATCTATCTCCGGCGTGGCATTGGAACAACTGGAAATCCATGCGCCTGCTGTAATCGATTTGCTGCATCAGCTCAATGATACAGGATGCTGTGAGTTTTTAGCCGAACCGTATTCTCACGGACTTTCTTCTTTGGCCAATGAGGATTGCTTCAAGGAAGAGGTTATGCGTCAGAGCGCTAAGATGAAACAGATGTTTGGCAAAGCTCCGAAAGTGTTCCGTAATTCCAGCTTGATTTATAATGACGAGATTGGCGCTGTGGTGGCCAGCATGGGCTTTAAAGGTATGCTGACTGAGGGTGCTAAGCATGTACTTGGTTGGAAGAGCCCGCACTATGTATATCATTGCAATATGAATCCGAATTTAAAATTGTTGCTACGCGATTTTAAATTATCTGATGATATCAGCCTGCGCTTCTCTAATTCGGAATGGAGTGAATATCCTTTGTTTGCGGATAAGTATATCAATTGGATTGACGCGTTCCCGCAAGAAGAACAAGTTATCAATATATTTATGGAGCTTTGCTCGTTGGGAATGTCACAACCTCTGTCTTCCAATATTCTGGAATTCCTGAAGGCGTTGCCTGCATGTGCTAAAGAAAAAGGCATTACTTTCTCAACTCCTACGGAGATTGTTACCAAACTGAAATCCGTATCGCAACTGGATGTTCCATATCCTATGTCATGGGTTGATGAAGAAAGAGACACAAGCTGTTGGCTGGGTAATGTAATGCAGCGCGAAGCTTTCAATAAACTGTATAGTGTTGCCGAACGCGTACACATCTGTGACGACCGCCGCATCAAGCAAGACTGGGATTATTTGCAGGCAAGTAATAACTTCCGCTTTATGACGACTAAGAATAGCGGGGTGGGGCTGAATCGTGGTATTTACGAATCACCTTATGACGCTTTCACCAATTACATGAATATTTTAGGAGATTTCATCAAGCGTGTCGATTCCTTATACCCGGTAGATATCGATAATGAGGAATTGAATGCCTTGCTGACTACAATCAAAAATCAGGGGGATGAAATAGAGGAACTCCATAAAGAGTTGGAAAAAGCGCAGAATAAGCTGGAGAAGGAAAAGGCCGCTGAGAAGAAGAAAGAAGCGAAAGCTGCTCCTAAGACTGCTGCGAAACCTGTTGCCAAATCTACTGCAAAAAAAGCCGCATCAAAGAAGAGCACCGCGAAGGTCGCCAAAGAGTAAAGTTTGACTTACAATAATGTGAGAAGTCCTCCATGCTTTTAAGTATGGAGGACTTTTTTTGCGTACAATTAACTTCTTTTTATTTTTTCATTTAATTATATACAATTAAATTTGCATCTGCCTTGTTGATTGGGCAATCTATATGATACTTACATGAGATTGGAGAATGACGATATATACCGAATTATAAATGGAGATGAATTTGCATTTGAACGTTTTATGCAATACTATTCTTCACGTTTATATCATTATTCTTTAGGGTTATTGGGAAATAAGGAAGCAGCAGAGGAAATTGTTAGTGATGTCTTTTTCGAGGTGTGGAAGAATAGACGGCAATTAGCAGAGATTAATAGTATGAGTGCCTGGTTGCAAACAATAACTTATCGAAAGGCAATCTCTTTTTTGAGAAAAGAAAACGGTAGGCATGATTTATCTTTCGATGAAATTGAGGATTTTACTTTTGAGCCGGTACAATCACCAGATGAGGAAATTATAAGTAAGGAAGAAATTCAAGAGATTAATAATGCCATAGAACAGTTACCGGCTAAATGTAAACATGTTTTCTTTTTGGCTAAAATAGAAGGATTACCTTATTTGGAAATTGCTGATATGCTTCATATTTCCGTAAAAACAATTAACTATCATGTAGCTTATGCTATAGATAGTATTGCCAAAAAGCTAAAAAAAGACTTTCGCAAGAAATAATTTGAAAAAAGTTCATTTCTGACCTAGATATCTTTTTGAAAATTGCGTCTATATTAATAGAACAACAATTTTCGAAAAGAAATATGAACATAGGAACGCGCGATAATAATTTGCCAGAACTATTTGATAAACTGAATTCTCATCAAGATATTGAGGAAGAATTTGTTTCAATACCGAAAGGAGAAAAGCTTCTTTTCTTTTGGAAGGAATGTAAACAGGATGAGGTGGATTCTGCTTCCATAATAGAGAAAACAAGGCAAAAGATTAGATACAATACAATAAAGCGTAAGAGAAGTCATTTCTTGGTTGTTTCAGCTTCTATTGCTGCATCTGTTTTAGTATGTATATCAACAATTTATTTCTTAAATCAAAAAAGTGAAAAAGGAATTAGAATTGAATTTAATACGATTGCAGAGCAGTTGGATAATAAAAGATTGGAAGACGTTACTCTTATTACTTCTAACGAGCAAGTAAAGCTAAATAATAATGCTTATGTACTATATTCAAAAGATGGTAATGTTGCTATTGACTCTCAAGAGATCTCAGTCGAAGAAAATAAAGATGAGATAAATTATAATCAGTTATTGGTTCCGGCAGGTAAACGAGCAAAAGTAAAACTTTCTGATGGAACAATTCTTACTGTAAATTCTCTGTCGAAAGTGATTTATCCTACCTCTTTTACAGGTAACGTTCGTAAAATATATGCTCAAGGAGAAGTGTTTTTAGATGTTGCTCATGATAAAAAACATCCGTTCATAGTTGAATCCAATGATTTTTCCTTGCGTGTATTAGGAACCAAATTTAATATTTCTAATTATAAAGAAATGGGTGAAACTACTATTGTTTTAGTAGAAGGCTCGGTAGAGGTGACTGATACTAATGAAAACAAAGCGAAACTTTCACCTAATGATTTATTGAATATAACTAATGGCGCTGTTAACGGACAGAAGAAAGTAGATGTAAATGAATATATTAGTTGGATGAATGGAATACTTTTTTTAAATGGTAAGGACTTGGAAAGTATTACTCAAAAGTTGAGTATTTATTATGGTGTTTCCATTTGTTGTTCTTCTGTAGTTGCAGATAAAAAAATATATGGAAAATTGGAGCTAAAAGAAAATCTGGCTGATGTGTTAGAATGTATTCAACAACTTCTTCCTGTTACAATAGAAAATAAAGATGCTATAATATATTTAGATAAATAATTAAAACAAATTGCCTATGATAAATGACTAATACTATGATAAAAAATCGGATAAATATTGGCGTATTTATCCGATGATAATTCCTTAATAAATTAATTAGATCCAAAATTGTTAACCTAAAAAGAAATTTTTATGGTAAAGAAAGCTATTTTTCTTAAATTAAGAAAGAAACTTGATTCCTTTTGCAAAATAAATATTGTTTTTTATACTTTTTTTTCTTCTCCTTTGATTTGGGCAGTTTCAATGTTTTCATTGTCCAGTCCGATTATTGCAGCTAATTCTGTAAATAATAATATAAGAAATGAGGAAAATACACTTCAAGGAAATATTGTTGTCACAATAAATCCAGATAAGGAGAATGTTATTCGTAATCCTTTGACTGGTTGGACTCTTTATTTAGGACGTAATTGGGATGAGAATTTTTGGACGAAAGAAGGGTATGACCATATGGTTGTTCCCGGGATGTCTAAACCTGTAAAGGTATCTGATTACGCGAATACTTGTTATATACGTACCAGTTGGAGTTCTTTAAATCCTTCGGAAGGAGTTTATATTTGGGATGATCCGAACGCCCGATTAACCAAACTGATACAAAGTGTACTAAATAGAAATATGCGTTTAGCTTTCCGTATTGTAGTGGATGGACGTGATCAAGGACAGAATACTCCTCTTTATGTATTTGAGGCCGGAGCAAAATGGTATTCGGACCCTAATAGCGGTAAAGAGACGGTTCGGAAATCACCTTATCCAGATGATCCTGTTTTCCAGGAAAAATATACAACTTTTATAGAAGCCTTCGCTAAACAGTTTAATAATCCTGATATTGTGGATTTTATTGATGGATACGGATTAGGTAAATGGGGTGAGGCACACTCTATGGTTTATGAAGATTATAGTAATAAGGCAAAAGTCTTTGATTGGGTGACGAGTTTGTATGCTCGTTGTTTTGACCGGATACCTTTGCTGATTAACTATCATCGTTTGGTGGCTGCCAACAATGTTACTGGTTGGGGAGAAGTTGCTCCTGATACAGATTATTTGTTGCAAAGTGCTATTGACAAAGGATATAGTTTACGTCATGATGCATTTGGTATGAATGGCTATTACCAAGATTGGGAAAAAGAATATGCGGCACGTTGGAATTATAAACGTCCTATTATTATGGAGGGCGGTTGGATAACTGGTGGTACACACCGTTATTGGATAGATCCGAGTGGTGAATATAGACAAGGTCATCCAGAGGATGTACGTCAAGGAGAGTTTAACGCATCTGCTGAGGCACATGTTAACATGATGGATTTCCGTATAGGTGATGAAACGAACTCTTGGTTTACTAAAAGTTTCTCTTTAGTAAAGCGCTTTATTGCTGAAGGTGGATATCGTTTATATCCTGATAGGATTTCTTTACCGGTAAAAGTTAATACTGGACAGGAAATCGTGATAGAACATCGCTGGAATAATTTAGGTTGGGGGTATTGTCCAACGAATATTCCGCAGTGGAATCAGAAATATAAAGTTGCATTTGCTTTATTAGATAGTAAAAACAGTGTAATGCGAATATACGTTGATAAACAAACTGATTTATCTAGATGGCTGAAAGGTACTCCGACGTCTTATAAGTTCAATTTAAAGTTGGAAGGTGCACCGACAGGGAATTATTCATGGGCTGTTGGGCTTGTAGATGTAACTAAAAAGAATAATATTGGTTTACAGATGGCTGTTAGTGAAGGTTTGCTGGAGTCTGGTTGGGTAAAATTATTGCCGGTAACTATCCGTTGAAAATGTATCAATCATAAATAATAATTTAAGTAAAATATATTGCCTATGAAGAACTAACAACGACTATAATAAATTCCAGATGACTATAAGTATACTCATCTGATATACCTCAAATTAATAAAATCCAAAATTGTTAACCAAATAAATAGTATATGTTTAAGAAAACTACTTTTTTACACTTAAAGAAGAGAATAAACTTTCTTGGTGTAATGAGCATCTTCTTGATGATTCCTTGCTCGGTTTTTGGCGAAACTGTAGTAAAATGGAATGCAGAAGAAAATTTGTTTACAGTACAAGCTACCAATTCAACGGTGAAGGACATCTTGAATTATATAGAAACACATAGTGACTATGTTTTTGTCTATTCGGAAAATGTACAAAAGGTACTTAATAATAAAGTTTCAATATCAGTTGTCAATAGGAAAATAGATACGATTCTGAAAGAACTTTCAACACAAACAAAATTAGAATATAAAATCTCCGGACGTCAAGTAATAATTTCCATGCCGCAGGTTGATAAAACTCAGCAGGAAATTAATAAGAAGAATGTAAAGGTTACGGGTAATGTAGCCGATGAAAATGGAGAAGCTTTAATTGGTGCTTCAGTCATGGTTAAAGGTAGCACTATGGGCACTATAACCGATATAGATGGTAATTTTTCGCTAGATGCATTTAAAGGAGCGACATTACTTATTTCTTATATTGGCTATACATCACAGGAGACGTCTATAGATAATCGGACTTCTTTTAAGATTGTATTGAAAGAAGATTCTAAAACACTGGAAGAGGTGGTAGTTATTGGTTATGGAACAGTAAAGAAGAAAGATTTGACAGGAGCTGTTGCTGCAGTGAAAGGTGATGATTTGGTTGCTAAAAAAACGACAACTCTTTCTACTGCATTACAAGGCTCTGTCTCTGGTATGATGGTCCGTCGTGATAACAATGCTCCGGGTGCTTCTGCTAGTAGTATTCATGTACGGGGTATTACGACAATGGATAATTCCGAACCGTTGATTATTGTTGACGGAGTTCAATGTGATAATATCGACTACGTAAATTCAAATGATGTAGAGAATATCTCTGTATTAAAAGATGCGGCGGCTGCTTCTATTTATGGTGCCAAAGCTGCTGCTGGTGTTATTTTGATTACTACAAAAAGAGGCTCTCAATCGGATTTAAATTTGACATATACGGGGGAGTTTGGTTGGGAAATTCCGACTAAACAACCAAGTATGGTGGGAGTTACTCGTTATCTGGAGATGAATAACGAACTGCTTTATAATGATAATCCTGGTGGCGGACTTTTCCAACTTTATACTTCAGATCAAGTAAAAAACTGGGTAAAGTATAATAAAACAGATCCCAATAATTATCCTATAGTAAACTGGCGTGATTTGATGCTGAATAATTCGGCACCAAGACAAACGCATACAGTTTCTCTTTCCGGGGGTAATAAATCTGTGAGAACCCAAGCTTCTCTTTCTTATGATGAAGTCGATGGATTATATGATGGTCGAGGTTTTCAACGTTACATGTTTCGTGTTAACAATGACTTTACTATCAATGATAAATTAAGTGCCACGTTGGATGTTAATATACGGCATGCCAAAAATAGAAATTCAATTTATGATCCTTTTGGCGATATGCGTAAGATGCCGGCCGTATATCCGGCAACTTGGGATGACGGACGTCTTGCATCGGGTAAGTCTGGCGCAAATCCTTATGGTCTGTTATTATATGGTGGCCGTACAGTTGCACATAGTACACAAATAGGTGGAAAGGCTGCTCTTAATTTCAAGCCTTTCGATGGACTTAGTTTGCAGGCAATTGTTGCTCCATTTATCAATTATCAAAAGAATAAAAAATTTAGAAACCAAGTTTCTTATACTTTGATGGATAATCCGGATGCAATAGGTGGTAATCTAGAAGGTGGTGGAGTGACGTATAGTACGAACGAATTGACAGAAGAACGTAAAGACAATTGGCATGTTACTACTCAGGTGATAGCCAATTATATGAAATCCTTCGGTAAACATGATATTACATTAATGGCTGGATATGAAAATTATGTGATGAAAAAAGAGGAATTGACGGCTGGTCGTGACCAGTATGAACTTACACAATATCCTTATTTGAATATCGGTCCCGAGGATTATATGGCTAATAGTGGAACAGGCAGTGAATATACTTCCAATTCTGTTTTTGGGCGTGCTATTTACAGCTATGCCGACCGTTATCTTTTTCAGGCAAATATACGTTATGATGGTTCTTCCCGTTTTGCAAGTCAATATAGATGGGGGACATTTCCTTCATTCTCTGCCGGTTGGGTAGTTAGTGAGGAGAAGTTTATGAAGAATGCCAATATTGATTGGTTGTCATTTTTGAAACTAAGGACCTCGTGGGGTATGCTTGGTAATGAGCGCATTGGGGATAACTATTTTCCATATATGGCATTGATGACATTTAATAATGCTTTGTTTTATAAAGATGGGGCTGTTGTCTCTGAAAAAACAGCTGCTCAGCGTAATCTGGCAGTAGAAGATATTACATGGGAGACTACCACTTCGACAGATATAGGTGTTGATTTGGGGTTTCTGAATAATCGCTTACGTGTAACTGCGGATTATTATTGGAAAAAGACGAAAGATATGCTTTTGTCTATTGAAATCCCTTATTCAATGGGATATGCTAATCCGAAGAATAATGCCGGTAAGATGTCCACCACAGGTTTTGACCTTGAAATAAGTTGGAATGACCGTATTAATGATTTTAGTTATGGTATTTCTGCAAACCTGTCAGATTTCAAGTCGAAAATAGATTATCTTAGAAATAGCGATATTATCAGTGATGGTAAAGTGAAACGTGCCGGTGTCCTGTTTAATGAATGGTATGGTTATGTTTGCGAGGGTATTTATCAGACACAAGAAGAAGTTGATAATTCTGCTACCTTAAATAACCAGATAACAGTAGGTGATTTGAAATATAAAGATATATCCGGCCCTGACGGAGTTCCGGATGGAAAAATTTCTGCAGACTATGATCGTGTACCATTAGGTAACTCCTTGCCTCGTTTCCAATATGGTGGAAATATTCATGCAGGTTATAAAGGAATTGACTTGTCTGTTGCATTTCAGGGTATTGGAAAGCAAAATGCTTATCTTACGAAAGAAATGGTGCAGCCATTGCGTGATAACTATGGCAATATTCCTTCTATTGTTGATGGTAATTATTGGAGTCCGTTTAATACTGCCGAAGAAAATGCCAAAGCCAAATATCCTCGTTTGAGCCAAGTCAATAGGGACAGCAACTACGCAACTTCCAGTTTTTGGTTGTTTAATGGCGCTTATTTCCGTTTGAAGAATGTTACTTTAGGATATACTTTGCCAAGTGTTTGGACACAAAAAGCGGGAATTAAGAAAGTACGTCTGTATGTCAGCGCTTCCGATTTATTCTGCATAAGCAATTATCCGGAAGGTTGGGACCCTGAAATGGGAGTATCCTCATATCCTATCACGACTTCTTTATTGTTTGGACTCTCAGTAAACTTTTAAATGAATATATTATGAAAAATCAACTGATAACATTTATGGCAGGCTTGAGCCTGGCCTTTACCTCCTGTGTTGACATGGATATGGTGCCTAAGTCACAGGGAAACAGTGAATCATGGTATACCACGGAAACAGAGTTAAAAATGGCTGTTAATGAATTCTATATACTTGGTTACTGGAAGATGGATTCTCCTGAGAGCATGGAGCAGTATTCTGATAACTTCACTTATCGTAATACGAACCGTAAAACTTTATTAGACGGTACATTGAATGGACAGACTTATGAAGTTTATCACCTGTGGCAACAGTCGTATAAACTGATAGCGCGTGCCAATTCATTACTTGAAGGCGTTGAACGAGCGAGAAATGCCGGTTTGTCTGAAGAGGTTATCAACCAGTACGAGGGTGAGGCCTATTTTGCCAGAGCTTGTAAATATGCCGATTTGATATTTTATTGGGGGGATGTTCCTTATTTGGATAAGTATATGACTATTACTGAAGCGGAGCGGATGGGGCGTAAGCCAAAAGCAGAATTGATACCATTAGTATATGAGGATTTTGATAAAGCGATTGAGTATCTTCCGGTTTCTTATGGTTCGGAGGCTGAACATTTCACTAAAGGAGCTGCCTATGCTATGAAAGCTCGTTTTGCTCTGTATATGAGTGATTGGGAAATTGCAGCTAAAGCCGCTAAGGACTGTATGGATTTAGGTATATACTCCTTGGAAGCCGATTTTAGTAAATTATTTCTGCAAAGTACTAAAAGTAATCCGGAAAAGATTTTTGTAATCCCTCGCTCTATTGCCAATGAAGTAGTATTGACCCCGTGGATTGTAAAAAATGAGTTACCCCGTAACGCAGGCGGATATGGTTCTGATAATCCGTCATGGGATTTGTTGGCGGCTTTTCTTTGTACTGACGGGCTTCCCATTGATGAATCACCTTTGTTCGATCCTCGTAATCCTTTTAAAAACAGAGACCCGCGTTGTGCCCAAACTATTGTAGAATTTGAAACTGCTCATTGTGGTTTTGAATATAATCCTCGCCCGGATGCAAAAGAAGTCATGAATTACTCAACAGGTAAGAAGCAATCCAATCAAGATTCGCGTGCAGTTCAGCAATATGCTTCATATAATGGGTTGCTTTGGAAGAAATGTATTGATGCTTCTTGGACAGAAAACGGACAACAGGTAGAATCTGATCAAATATTTATGAGATATGCGGATGTATTATTGATGTATGCAGAAGCAAAGATAGAGTTGAATGAAATAGATAATTCTGTACTGAATGCTATCAATTCAGTTCGTGCACGTGCTTATGGAGTAGATGCGGCTAATGTAGCAATGTATCCTGCTGTTACTACTACTGATCAAACAGAACTGAGAAAAACAGTAAGAATAGAACGGCGTATGGAGTTAGCTAATGAAGGATTACGTTATATGGATTTGATTCGTTGGAAATTGGCATCTAAAGCCTTGAATAGTTATAACTATATAATGTTGGCGCCGGATGATTTACAGAATAATATAGTTGCTAAAGGTTTATGGTTTTGGCCGTCAACCCCACTTATAGATGATGACGGACTGGCTGATTTTTCTACTATGTACAATGCCGGGCAAATTGCTGTTGGTGCGAAAAGAGTCTTTCCCGACCGTCAGTATTTGTGGCCGATACCTACTCATGATATGGAACTTTGTCCTAATCTGGGGAATAACGATGGATATTAATTTCTTAAGAAAATCGTAGTATGAAACAGAAATATGAAATAAAGAAAAGTTGTTTGAGGCTGCTGGGTATGACTGTGTTATCTTTCTTCTTTGTAGCTTGCGGCAATGACGATATAGATAATAATTATTCACGGAACAACTATGAGGTTAATTTGACAGCTTCTTCCGAGAATGTGATATTGGATGAAAGTAAACCGAATGAAGTAGCCTTAACATTAGAATGGACACCGTCTCATGACTATGGGAATGATTATATCGTTACCTATAATTATCAAATGGAATTGGTCGGCAGCAAAGCTGATGCCATTAAAGAATATGAGGATGGTGGAATGTTTATCCGTAACTATACGAATAAGGAACTGCAGGATTTATTGGTTGATAAGTTTGACCAATTGACCAGCACTAAAGGAGTAATGAAATTTACGGTTACGGCTTCTACTGAAGGGCCTCGCCTGATTGTACCTGATATTGCTACAGTTAGTGTGACGGTAAAAACTTATGGCGCGAAACAATTTATGGCAGACAAGGTATTCTTGGCTGTTGAAGGGCAAGAAGATATTGAACTTGTTCCGACTGCCAGCAATCCTCAACAATATGTGTATAGTGGTGAGTTACCTGCCGGAAGAATTTATTTCCCGGTATTGTATGGTGATGAAGAGAATGCTATATGCCCTGTAACGCCAGATATGGCTATAACTACCGAATCTATGGAAGCGACGGTGGTAGACCGTACCGAAACTAATGCATGGATTTTGCCGGAAACAGGTAATTATCGCATTACAGTAGACTTTGACGCTAAGACTGTGAAGATTATCGCATTAGGAGAAATAATAGAAATAGATAAGCTATATCTTGCAGGAAGTGCTGTAACAGGTGAAGATATAGAGGTTGCCCGTACATTGGAAAATGACAACTTGTATGCATTTAGAGGTGAACTGAAAGCAGGCTCACTGTATTTGCCAATATTATTTGCAGATACAAAACAATATGCTATTGCACCAAAGACAGAGGGTGTACAAGATGTTGAATATGCTCAAGATATGCCGCTTAAACAGATTGCTCTGGAGAAGGCTATGAGGGGAGCTTATTGGAATATTCCGGAGGATGGTATTTATCGTATTGTGGTAGATGCCGAGAATCAGAATATTAGAATTTATTCACAGGATACAGATATACAATCAAAAGTGGTGGGTCCGTGGAATGCACAGAATGCTTTTGGCAATACACAGGATGAGACTTTAAAAACATATAGCGGACCTATTGAAAAGTTATGGATGTACGGTACGTTTAACGGTCGGCAAACACATGATGACGGTGTTCCGGCGGGTTTCCAAGACAAATATACATTAAATCAAAGCTTAGCCAATCCTAATGTATTTGTTTATAAAGGTGCCAATTTACCTCGTCAGACGGCTGGGGATTATTGGGAAAAAAATCAAATAACGGGTTCGGTAATGTTCTTTGTGGGAGTTAAAACAGATGATGGAGTAGAGAGAACTAATAATAACGCTTATGCTTTTGGGTCTACTGCGGATGCTGACAGAGATGAGAAAAGATGTGGTTATATTACGGCAACCGCTGGCACTTCTTTGGAATTGGTTGAAGGACAGGATGATAATCGCTACGCTTACTTCATTATTCCTGAGAATACCAACTATGTTATGGTAGATGTTGAGAATCTGAAAGTCATTTTCGATCATAAATAATAAGAGCTATGTATACAATAGATAGGTTGAAATATAAAAAATACGGCTTCTTGTCCGGTATTATGTCTATATTATTAATTGTCATCGGAGCTTGCTCCGATGACAACAGTACAGGAACTGATGTTTGGGAAACTCCCGGTAATGTTGTTGTTTCTACTATTCCGGAACGTACCGCAATAGTTAAGAATCCCATGATGGGTTGGGTGCTCTACGCGGGGCTTGGTGATGGATTGGCTGATTCTTATTGGGAAGATTATGACAATATGCAGTCCTCCGCAGGAATTGTGAGAGTTTCCGATTATGCTACCACACTGTTTATTCGTGCTTCTTGGACAGATTTTAATCCGGAAGAAGGTAAGTATGCATGGGATGAAGATGTAAATACTAAGGCGGCTCAGCGTTTCAAGATGCTGGTCGAGGGTGCTGCCGAAAGAGGCTTGAAGTTGGCATTTGCGGTGATTATAGATAGTCAGGATAAGAGCTATGATTTCACACCTGCATATGTGAAAAATGGCGGTGCGGCCGGTTATACGTCTCAAACAGGTTCTAAAACAGTATGGTCTCCTTATCCGGATGATCCCGTTTTCCAACAGTATTATGAGAAGTTCATCATGGATTTCGCTAAAAAGTATAATGATCCGGATGTAGTGCAATATTTCAGTGGCCAGGGATTCGGTAAATGGGGAGAATCTCACACTGTATTCTATTCCACAGGAGACAATACTCCACGTGAAGCTGTATTCAATTGGTCTACCGATCTCATGCGGAATGCTTTTGACAAAATTCCTGTAGTAGTATATTATCATCGCTATATCGGATTACGCGGTACGGATTCCGGTTATGATGAAGAAACGGAACGTTTATTGCAAAGTGCAGTAGATAAAGGCTATTGCCTTCGTCATGATGCTTTTGGAATGAAGAGTTATTACTCAACCTGGGAACGTGCGTTTGCTACCAGCCAGCGTTATAAACGTCCTATCATAATGGAAGGCGGATGGGTGAAAAAGACTCATGGAAACTCTATTAAGGGAGATGGTTATAACGATTTCGCTGATGTTCGTCACGGAGAATTTGATGAAGGAAAAGGTTCTTATGTAAATATGATGGACTTACGTTACAGCAGTGATATCATAAACGGTGAAACGTACTCATGGTTCAACGATGCGTACGGTCTGGTGCAGGAATTTATTGCAGAAGGCGGTTACAGACTGTATCCAGATAAAATTTCGGTACCTTATGAAGTAGCTAATGGCTCAACATTACGCATCACTCATCGTTGGTCTAATTTGGGTTGGGGATACTGTCCGACTAATATTCCGCAATGGAAAGATAAATATCAGGTGGCATTCGCATTATTGGATAAAAACACACTTCAGCCGAAGTATACTTTCTTGGATTCAGAGCCGGCGCTGTCCGATTGGATTGAGGGTTCTCCGAAGACTTATACTTTCAATTTAAAGCTGACAGATGTTGCTGCCGGTGATTATCTTTGGGCTGTTGGATTGGTGGATACAACCAAAGACAATACTATCGGTATACAAATTTCAGCCAAGAAAGACAGATTGACTACCGAGGGCTGGTTGAAATTATGTGATGTTACAGTTCATTAATGCCTTTAATCTATGGTAAAAAATATATTAGTATACTTCTGTTTGCTTTTTGTTTGTTTGCAAACGAGAGCTGCATCCGTATGGTTAGAGGCGGAGAATTTCACGAATAAGGGTGGTTGGGTAGTAGACCAACAGTTTATGGATCTTATGGGATCTCCTTATTTGATGGCTCACGGTATGGGAGTTCCGGTAGAGGATGCTTCTGCAAAAGTGCAAATTCCGGAAAGTGGAGCCTACTGTGTATATGTCCGTACCTTCAATTGGACTTCTCCCTGGCATCAGGGGGAAGGACCGGGAAAGTTCCGTTTAAAAGTTGGTAATAAGAGGTTCTCTACCGTTTTAGGATGTGAAGGTAATGAGTGGAAGTGGCAATATGCCGGTAAAGTAAGTCTGAAGAAAGGGGAAACCACTATCTCATTGACAGATATGACCGGTTTTAATGGCCGCTGTGATGCCATTTACCTTACGACGGATTCTAAAGAAGTCCCTCCTGCTGATAAAGTCGGATTGGAAGCTTTCCGGCGAAGGATGCTGGATTTGCCTGTATCTCCCGTAATGCATCAATCTTATGATTTGGTTGTGATTGGCGGTGGTATTGCCGGAATGTGCGCAGCAGCAGCGGCTTCTCGTTTAGGATGTAAAGTGGCGCTGGTTAATGATCGTCCGGTTTTGGGAGGAAATAACAGTTCCGAAGTACGTGTACATTTAGGTGGACATATTGAAATTGGGCCTAATAAAGGGCTGGGGCGTATGATTCGTGAGTTCGGGCATTCACGTAAGGGAAATGCACAACCCGGTGAGTACTATGAAGATGAAAAGAAAGCAGCTTTCATAGCCGGAGAAAAGAACATTACCTTATTTTCCAATTATAGGGCTGTTTCCGTTACAATGGACGGCACGCGTATTGGTTCGGTCATTATCAAACACGTTGAGACCGGTGAAGAACAAAGCTTGCAAGCTCCACTCTTTTCCGATTGTACAGGTGATGGTACTATTGGTTATTTGGCCGGTGCCGATTATCGTATCGGACGTGAATCCCGTTCGGAATTCGGTGAAGAACTGGCACCCCCTACTGCTGATAGAATGACAATGGGAGCTTCTGCCCAATGGTACTCGGAAGAAACAGATAAGAAAACCTCTTTTCCGGAATTTTCTTATGGTGTGGACTTTAATGACACTAACTGTGAAAAAGTGACGATGGGAGAGTGGAAATGGGAAACGGGAATGAATTTTGACCAGATAAGTGATGCGGAACGTATTCGTGATTACGGGCTTATGGTAGTTTATTCGAATTGGAGTTTCTTGAAAAACCACTTAAAAGATAACGGAGTTTATAAAAAACGTTCTTTAGCTTGGGTAGCGTATGTTTCCGGTAAGAGAGAGTCCCGCAGGTTGTTGGGAGATTATATCCTGAAGCAAGATGACATTGATAAGAACGTTTTCCATGAGGATGCTTCATTTGCTACTACCTGGAGTCTTGATTTACATTTCCCTGATCCGGAGAATTCCAAAAAGTTTCCCGGAGCAGAATTTAAGGCTGCAACCAAGCACATTTATATACACCCTTACGCGGTTCCTTATCGCTGTTTGTACTCCCGGAATGTGGAGAATCTGTTTATGGCCGGACGTAATATCAGCGTGACCCACGTGGCTTTGGGTACAGTGCGGGTTATGCGTACTACCGGTATGATGGGGGAAGTGGTCGGTATCGCAGCTTCTCTATGTAAAAAGTATCAGGACTCTCCTCGTGGAGTATATCAACATCATTTGGCAGAGTTGAAAGAATGGATGCAAAGAGGAGTCGGTAAGGAGAGCGGTTTACCGGATAATCAACGTTTTAACGAAGCCAATGAGCTGTTACCGGTGCCCCGTGCTTTAATCAAACGATAAAACAGGTTATACTATGAGAATATTACTAATATTATTAGCCGTATGTTGCATACAGCCCTCTGTTTCCGCAGGCAATTCTTGCTATAGTAAATGGACAGGAGATACGCTGATCATTGGCAATAACCGTATTGAACGGAAATTTATTTGGAATGGAGGTAATCTGATAACTTATAGTTTGAGTGATAAGTGTAATGGAAAAACCGTATTATCGGCATCTGCCACTCCTGATTTTTTTATTTCTAAAGGTGATAAAACAGGACTTGGCGGAGATTGCCGGGTTGAGGATATAGCGGCAACGGATATTCATCCTGCCTATCAGCAGACCATTGTTACCTTTTCCGTAGGGACCTTGGATGTGAAACGAGTGTATCGTGTCTATGATGATTGTCCGGCAATAGCCTGTGATACGTATCTGAGAGGTACTGCTAACAGTGTTTTTGGCGGGAGAGAGACTGACATGGCCGATCGTAAGAATATTGAGTTTGCCGAAGATATGAAGTCCAAGTCGGTTACGGCTATTTTGGATCAGCTCCATTTTAAGGGACAGCATTGGCATGTCAAAACCGTTGAGTTTTGGGATGTAACAGACTGGAACAATAATTTGGTGACTGAACGGAATATCATAGCTTATCGTAAAAACAACTATCGCGGTAATCTTTTTTTTGCGCGTAACGGTGAAGACAACTGCGGTTTCTTTTTTTTGAAAGAAGCTCCATGCTCCGGTGTGCAGTTAGCTTATAACGGAGTGGACTTCATGGCAGAGTTTGGCAAATTCATGGTTACCGGTTTGGGTATTACGGAAAAAGATATTCAGCAAGATAGATGGATACAAACTTACAGTTGTGTAACAGGTGTTTATGGTGAAGGAGAATTGCAGGCTTTGACAGCGCTCCGTAATTATCAGAAGAATATTCGTCGTCATTTCCGTAGTCGTGATGAAATGATTATGATGAATACGTGGGGCGACCGTAGTCAGGACACTAAAGTAAATGAGAGTTTCTGTCTGCAAGAATTGGAGCGTGCTGCCAAGTTAGGAATTACTCATTTTCAGATAGATGATGGGTGGCAAGTTGGGAAAAGTCCTAATTCTGCTGTAGCCAAAGGTTCTTTCCGAAATATTTGGGATAACGAGGACTATTGGACTCCGGACCCGGTCAAGTATCCTCACGGACTGACTCCAATCGTTGAGAAAGGAAAAGAGCTGGGTATTGAAATCGGTTTATGGTTTAATCCGAGCGTTCAGAACGATTTTGCTGATTGGGAAAAGGATGCTGAAACTTTGATAGGGCTTTATCGTAAATATGGCATTCGTGTATTTAAAATTGACGGGCTGACTATTCCGACAAAAAGAGCGGAAGTTAATCTGCGCAATTTGTTCGATAAGGTATTGGCGGAAACGGGCGATAAAGTAATGTTTAATTTGGATGCGACGGCAAGCCGCCGTGCCGGTTACCATTTTTTCGGTGAATATGGAAATATCTTCCTTGAGAACCGATATACCGACTGGGGAAATTATTACCCTTATTGGACGCTTCGCAATTTATGGATGCTTGCTAAATATGTTCCGGCTGAAAAGTTACAGATAGAATTCCTGAATAAGTGGAGAAATACTGAAAAGTATGGTAATGAGCCGTTTGCTCCGAAACATTATTCGTTTGAGTATCTATTTGCAACTGCTATGGCAGGGCAGCCATTGGCATGGATGGAAGCTTCCAATCTGCCGGACGAGGCTTTCTCCGTAAAAGCATTGATAGACCGTTACAAAGAAGTTCAATATGACTTTCATCAAGGAGTTATACTGCCGATAGGTGAGGAGCCGTCCGGACGCTCTTGGACAGGATTTCAGTCTATCAGCGACGATAAAAGCGGCTATCTGCTTGTTTACAGAGAGAATAACGGACAGAATAAAAGCTGGATAGAAACATGGTTGCCTGCAGGTGCGAAAATTAAATGTATGCCGGTGCTTGGTAATGGCAAAGCTATGACTACGGTTGTGGGTAGACTGGGAACAGTGGAAATTTCACTACCTGCGATAAATGATTTTGTAATGTATAAGTATGAAATAAAATAAGTATATATCATGAAAAGTTATCGTTTTATTTTCTTGATACTGTTTGTTGGCTTGAGCATAATGTTATATGCCCAGCCGGCAGAGAGAATGGTGCAAGTGATTGTTTCTCCCGAACGTGCCGATTGGTTGTATAAAGAGGGAGAAAAGGTTAATTTTAAAGTTATGGTATTGAGATGTAACGTTCCGGTTCAAAATGTGGAGATACGTTATGAAGTATCTGAGGATATGATGAAAGCACATAAGACGGGAACACAGCTGTTGAAGGCGGGTACGGCGGATATCAATGCCGGAACCATGAAGAAACCGGGATTTCTGCGTTGTCGTGTATTTGCCAAATATCAAAATCGGGAATATGAAGGGCTTGCCACTGTTGGTTTCAGTCCGGAAAAGTTACAGCCGGTAACGGAGATGCCCGATGACTTCCTTGATTTTTGGAAAACAAATAAAGAGGCCGCTGCTAAATGGGATTTGGAGCCTACCATGACATTGGTTCCGGAAAGATGTACGGATAAGGTGAACGTTTATCATATTTCTTTTCAGAATAATGATTACGCTTCTCGTATGTATGGCATGTTGTGCATACCGAAAGCGCCGGGTAAATATCCGGCGATATTGAAAGTGCCGGGTGCAGGTATCCGTTCTTATAGAGGAGAGACAGAACGTGCAGCGAAAGGGGCTATCATTTTGGAAATAGGCATTCATGGAATTCCGGTAAATATGCCGGGAAGTGTTTATAATGACCTGTCTATGGGAGCCTTGAAAAGCTATCATTCATTCAATTTGGATAATCGCGATAAATATTATTATAAGCGCGTTTATATGGGGTGCGTAAAGGCTATTGACTTTATCTATACTCTTCCTGAGTTTAATGGTAATTTGGCCACCTTTGGTGGCAGCCAGGGCGGGGCACTTTCCATTATTGTTGCCGGTTTGGATAGCCGAGTAAAGGGATTGGTATCCTATTATCCGGCTCTGTGTGATATGGCAGGATACGCTTACGGGCGTGCAGGTGGTTGGCCTCATATGTTTAAAACGGAAATTAACCGTACTCCTGATAAGCTGAAAACTGCCGGATATTATGATGTAGTGAATTTTGCCCGCCAAGTAAAAGTTCCCGGATTTTACACTTTTGGCTATAACGATATGGTTTGTCCGCCTACCACTACTTATTCCGCTTATAACGTAATCAATGCCCCGAAAGAATTATTTGTGGCCGAGACTACCGGGCATTATGCTTATGCGGAACAGACAAATGCGGCGTGGAGATGGGTAATGAACTTCTTGAAAAACTGTAAGTAATCACACAAGAAAAGAAGAAGATGAAAAAACATTTGATACTATGTTTGCTATTCGCGCTGTTTACCGGTGAATTGGCGGCACAGGAGCTTATCACGAATGTATATGGACGTAGTGTGCGTTCGTTAAATGGTAAGTGGAATGCTATTGTAGACTTATATGACCAGGGACATCGCATGGAAGTTTATAAAAACATGTCTCCTCAAGGAAATACGGACTTCTATGAATATTCGTTTGAAAACGGATTGCGGTTGAATGTTCCCGGCGATTGGAATTCGCAGATGCCGGAGTTGAAGTATTATGAAGGAACAATTTGGTATGCCCGTCATTTCGATGCTCGTCGTGAGCCGGGTAAGCGACAATTTCTGTACTTTGCCGCAGTCAGCTATCGTAGCCGTGTCTATTTGAATGGAGTGGAAATTGCCGACCATGAAGGTGGCTTTACTCCCTTTCAGGTAGAAGTAACGGACTTATTGAAAGAAGGTGATAATTTCCTGACAGTAGAAGTCAATAATCGCCGTATCAAAGATGCTATTCCCGCACTGTCGTTCGATTGGTGGAACTATGGCGGTATCACTCGCGATGTATTGCTTGTAACTACTCCGCAAACTTATATTGAAGAATATGTCGTCCAATTGGATAAAGAACAACCGGATCGATTGATTACTAAAGTACGGCTCTCCGAGCAAAAAGCCGGCGAGAAGGTTTCGGTAACCATTCCCGAATTGAAAATCACATTCGAGTTGTATACCGATTCGGAAGGAAAGGCGGAAGCTGTGAAAACAGTGAAGAAGTTTCAGCGTTGGTCTCCCGATACCCCGAAATTGTACGAAGTCCGGGTTACTTCTGCTACTGATTGCGTAACGGAACAAATAGGTTTTCGTAATATTACGGTGAAGGGTACCGATATTTATCTGAACGGTAAACCCATGTTCATGTGTAGCATTTCTTTCCATGAAGAAATACCTCAGCGAATGGGACGCGCTTTCTCGGAAGCGGATGCTGCCATGCTGCTGAATGAAGCCAAAGCATTGGGAGTAAATATGATTCGTTTGGCGCATTACCCGCAAAATGAATATACTGTTCGTCTGGCGGAAAAGATGGGATTTATTCTTTGGCAGGAGATTCCTATTTGGCAAGGTATAGACTTTACAGATGATACAACTCGCCGGAAAGCGCAGAATATGTTGTCTGAGATGATTAAGCGTGACCGTAACCGTTGTGCGGTTGGCTTTTGGGGTGTTGCTAATGAGACGCAACCTTCCAAAGAGAGAAATGCTTTTCTGTCTTCGTTGCTTGAAACCGGTAAACAGTTGGATACAACACGCTTGTATGTGGCCGCTTTTGATTTGGTACGTTTCAATGCCGAGAAGCAACGCTTTGTGATGGATGATTCGTTCACCTCTCGGCTGGATGTGGTAGCTGTCAATAAATATATGGGATGGTACCACCCTTGGCCGGTCGAGCCGAAGGATGCCATTTGGAATGTTGTTCCCGACAAACCGCTGATTATTTCAGAGTTCGGTGGTGAGGCCTTGTATGGGCAGTCCGGTAGTGAAGATGTAGTCAGTTCCTGGAGCGAAGAATATCAGGCGCGTTTATATCGCGACAACATTCGTATGTTCGATAATATTCCTAATTTGCGTGGAGTTTCGCCATGGGTATTGTTTGATTTCCGTTCCCCATTCCGTTTCCATCCGACTAATCAGGATGGTTGGAACCGCAAGGGATTAATCTCTGATCAGGGAATGAGAAAAAAGGCCTGGTATCTTATGCGTGACTACTATCAGAAGAAAAAACTTACTAACAGATAATTAACCAAAAACTAATGATAATGAAGAATTTACTATTAAAGAGCAAAACATTGCTAAATGTTTTGTTCATACTGATGGTTACATTGACCGGTTCGGTAACCCTGTTGACGGCATGTTCGGAGGATGATGATACTACTCAGAATTTAAGTAATACATGGATGAAATCTGCTTCTGACGAGGTGGAACTTGAAATAGGTGTTCGTACTCCGGTGAATTTATTATTTAAGGATGCGGTAGCCGAGAAATTAGAATATACATGTACTTCTTCTGATGCGGCTGTTGCCACGGCAGCGTTGAGTAAGGGTAATAAAACAGTTACCATTGAAGGACTTGCCGAGGGGACTGCTGACATCAAGATAGCTTATGCCTCCAGTGCACTTGATAATCTGACGGCAACAATCACAGTGACAGTAAGCAAACCGAGCGGTGATTATGAAGCCGAATATGCGGACAATGGACGCTGGATGAAAGCGGCTGTTGAGAAAGCGGAAGTAAATATAGATGAAGAAACTCCGGTGGCGCTTACTTTCAGCGATGATGAAATGAAGGCGTTGGAGTATGAGTGTAAATCGTTCGATGAGGCTGTTGCCATTGCAACAGGATTCTCAATGGATGCCGATAATAATAAGATTGTCAATGTAAAAGGTGTAAAGGTTGGAACCACTAAAGTCAAGATACAGTATTGGAAACCTCTTGAAGGTGGCGGTAGAAGAATTATCCGTTGTTTGTCCGATACTATAGAGGTTTCTGTAAAGGATAGATTGGCAGGAGCTACTATGACACTTGCCAAGGAGGAAATGAAATTGAAACCATCTGAAGAAATGCAGATTCCGATGATATTCGGAACAGAGGAAACGATTATCGCATCGGACTATATTTGTACACCCTCTGATGAGGCTATTGCTACTGCGGAAGTGAAAGAGGTGGAAGGTAAATTGTTTTTAGCGGTAAAAGCGAAGGTCGACGGAGAAACAACTATTAAAGTAGAGTATAATAGGAATGGAAGAAAAAATGCGGCTCTTTCTGGAGATATAAAAATTAAAGTTGTGAATGGTCTCACTCGTGTGCTTACAATAGGTAATAGCTTCTCTCAAGATGCAGTAGAACAATATTTATATGAGTTGGCCGAGGCAGCAGGACAGGATTTGGTAATTGGAAGTATGGTGATTGGTGGTTGTGACTTAGACAAACATTGGACAAATATGCAGAATGATAATGCAGACTATTTTTATCGGAAAATAGATAGGCGGGTTGATAATGGAGAAAAGAAAGAAACGAAAGATTATAAACTGTCCCAAGCATTAGTTGATGAAAAGTGGGATTATATCAGTTTGCAGCAGGTGAGTGGTAAATCTGGATTATATGAAACATACACAAATCTTCCAAATTTGATTGCAGGCGTGAAGAAAGTAAGACCGGATGCTAATATTGTCTTACATCAGACTTGGGCGTATGCATCTAATTCTACTCATAGTGACTTTAAAAACTATAACCAAAATCAGAACGCAATGTACACTGCAATTGTTGAGACGGTGAATAAGGCAAAATCTGATAATCCGGAAATCACTATGATTGTTCCTTCAGGAACAGCTATTCAGAACGGACGTACTTCTTATTTGGGGGATACGTTCAATCGTCCTGATGGTACCATGTACTACCACTTAGAAACAACTTATGGGCGCTACACAGCGGCATGTACCTGGTTTGGTGCTCTTCTGGGAGACGTGCGACACAATACTTACCAACCGGAAACTGTAAATGATAATCAAGCAAAGATAGCACGGCAATCGGCTTATGCAGCAATACAGGAGCCGGATAAGGTGACAGATATGAGTCGATACGATCCGCCTATTAGTTTTGAATCTCCAGTATATGTTGACTTTGGCTCTGGAAAAAGCTCATCTCCGTGGAATAATGTGACGATATCTGCAGCAACCGTTCCTGTTACTTTAGTGGACGCTAATGGAAATAATACAGGCTTAAAACTGACCGTTTCAAATGATTTTGAAAATTATGAAGGACATGGTGGAAAAAATGAAGCTACTATAGAGGAGATTGTATTCCCAACAGCAGTATGGAATGATGGCCTATTAGTGAAAGAAGAAAATGCGAAAGGAACTGTGACTATTTCTCATTTAGACCCAGCAGCTTCCTATAATTTCATGATTCAAGTGGCTCGTTATAATAGTAATAACATGGAAGCTCGTAAGTCTTTAATTTCATTGAATGGTGGGGATGTTAGAACAGTGCAACAAGCAGTTTCTACAACTGCTCCTAATAGACCAACAGTAGATAATACAACGACATTTATAGGTATAACCCCAACAGAGGAAGGTCTTGTTGTAATAGAAATTGGTGCAGGTGGCACATTGTTTGAAGGACGTATTAATTCCTTGGTTATTACTCCTATTCTAAATGATTGAAAGGGGTAAGGTAAGGGTAGGTTTATAATCTAGTTGGATTAAATAATACAATCACTTAATATCCATTGCTATACAAGTACCAATTTTATATCACCCTTTGGTATTGGAAGTACCATGTTTTGGTACGACAAATACCAAAGGCTGATACTCCTTGTACCAATCGTCGGTACCTCTCGTACCTACGGTTGGTACGAAAGTTACCTTGTGGAAGGAGTTAGGAATAGACGGGGCGTTTGTCCTTTTTAAATACAGACCAAATGAATATCAGTAAGAGAGTTTTTTTGAACATATTATTGCTTTATTGTTATATGCTTGCTGCCGACGCTCAAGTATACATCACTCCCCAAGCGGAACAGCGTGCCAAAGCCTTAGTTTCCCAAATGACTTTGGAAGAGAAGATTGATTATATCTCCGGTCCCAAGTCATTTTATATTCGTGCTGTTCCCCGATTGGGGATTCCCGAAATAAGAATGGCTGACGGACCTCAAGGAATACGTAATAATACCCAAAGCACTTTGTACCCTTGTGGTATTCTCTCCGCTTCAACATGGAACCGGAGACTAGTCCGGGATTTGGGTAATGGCTTGGGACAAGACGCAAGAGCTCGCGGAGTTAGCATTCTGTTAGGTCCTGGTGTCAATATCTACCGTTCTCCCTTGTGCGGACGTAATTACGAGTATTTCGGTGAAGACCCTTATCTGACGGGTGAAGTTGCTAAAGAATATATATTGGGCGTTCAGGAAGAGGGAGTGATGGCTACGGTGAAACATTTTGCCGCTAATAACCAGGAATGGAGCAGGCATCATGCAAGCTCGGACGTAGACGAACGTACTTTGCAAGAAATTTATTTCCCAGCTTTTCGTAAAGCGGTACAGGAAGCCCGGGTAGGAGCGGTGATGGATAGTTATAATCCGCTCAACGGAGTACATGCCACCGAGAACCGATGGCTTAACATTGATGTGCTGCGTAAGCAATGGGGATTTAAAGGGATTCTGATGTCGGACTGGACTTCTGTATATTCCGGGGTGGGAGCCGCCAATGGCGGGCTGGATTTGGAAATGCCTGTCGGCCGATTTATGACAAAGGAGATTCTGATTCCGGCAATAGCGAATGGTATTGTAACCGAAACAACGATTGACCTTAAAGTACAGCATATTCTTCAGACATTAATAGCTTTTGGAGCCTTTGACACCCCAAGAGAGGATAAGTCGATTGCCAAAGATAATGTCCGGTCTAAAGAGATAGCCCTCAATCTTGCCCGGGAAGGGGTTGTTTTGTTGAAAAATGATAATCAGACCTTGCCTTATCGGAAAGGCAGGACACTGATTCTCGGTCCTAATGCTGATATTATCCCGACAGGTGGCGGAAGCGGGTTTGTCACTCCTTATTCTACCGTATCACTTTATGACGGTATGGTTCAATTGAAAGGAGAAAAACAAGTAGAGTTGCTGCCCGACAATATTCTGTATAAAGATATATCCGGGCGGATTTACACAGACGAAAGCCTCACCCGAAACGGATTTAAGAGCGAATACTATAATACTCCTAATCTTACCGGGAAACTTTTTAAAACGTCGATAGAACAGAATATAGATTATACCTGGAAATATGGCGCACCCTTTGAAGGTATGCCGGCGGATAAGTTTTCTGTTTGCTGGAACGGTCTTTATCAGGCTGATAAAGACGGTACGATTAAGTTTCAGTTGGCGGGAGATGATGGCTATCGCTTGTTTGTGAACGATAAAATGGTAACCGGGGATTGGGGCAATCATTCGTTCAGTACCCGTAGTGCATTTATGCAAGTCAAAGCAGGGGAGTTGTACAAATTACGCATCGAATATTTCGATAATGCAGGTGAAGCAACTGTAAAATTCCAGGCCGGCATGCTGGATGAAGAACGTTTGTCGGCTTCTTTGAGGCGTGCGGCAAATGTGATTGTATGCGCCGGGTTCAATAGCAGTACCGAAGGAGAAGGGTTCGACCGTCCGTTTGCATTGTCTCATGGGCAGGAATATCTTATAAATAAGGTGGCATCGCTTCATAAGAATGTAACGGTGGTTGTAAATGCCGGTGGCGGTATTGACTTCCGTAACTGGGGAAAGAATGTGCAAGCCGTTCTGATGGCCTGGTATCCGGGACAAGAGGGGGGAAAAGCCATCGCTGAGATTATTACGGGAAAACTCTCGCCAAGCGGAAAGTTGCCTGTCAGTATTGAAGAAAGGTGGGAAGATAATCCGGTATATGATAATTATTATGATAACCGTAACGTGCCTCACAAAAGAGTACAATATGCGGAAGGTGTTTTTGTAGGCTACAGGGGATACGACCGGACAGGAAAGCGACCGTTATATCCTTTCGGTTACGGACTTTCCTACAGTCGTTTTGAGTACAGTGATATGACCGTAGAGAAGCTTGGCGACAACCGTGTCTCAGTAAGTTTCGATGTGAAGAACATCGGAAATATGGATGCTGCGGAAGTGGTGCAGGTATATGTGCGGGATGTGAAGTCTTCTGTGCCACGTCCGCTGAAAGAACTGAAAGGATATGATAAAGTTTATTTGAAAAAAGGGGAGACCAAGCGTATCGGTATATCTTTGGATAGGGACGCTTTTGCTTTTTACGACATAAATACCCGGAGCTTTATCGTGGAAGAAGGAGAATTTGAAATCTTGGCAGGAGCTTCTTCCGAAGATTTGCCTTTAAAACAAACTATTACTTTATAATATGAAACAATCTCGAATATTAAAACTGTTACTTGTCTGCCTGTTGTTTTGTTTCGCGGGTGAGACTTATGCCCGGCAGAAGGCCGTTAAGATTCTTGCTATCGGCAATAGCTTCTCACAGGATGCTGTGGAACAATATTTGCACGAACTGGCCGAGGCTGACGGTATTTCTACTATTATCGGCAATATGTATATCGGCGGGTGCTCTTTGGAGCGCCACGTAAAAAATGCACGTGCTAATGACTCCGCTTATTATTACCGTAAGATAGGTCTTGACGGAAAGAGAGTTGAAAAAAAGAAAGTTTCATTGGAAACAGCTCTGGCGGATGAAGAATGGGATTATGTCAGCCTTCAACAGGCCAGTCCGTTTTCCGGTATGTATGAAACGTACGAGGTGTGGTTACCCGAATTGGTACAGTATGTGCGCGAACGGTTGCCAAAGAAAACTAAACTGATGTTGCACCAAACTTGGGCTTATGCGGCTGATGCCAAACATACGGGTTTTAATAACTATAACCGCAATCAGCTGACGATGTATCACTCTATTGTGGATGCTGTGAAGCAGGCTGGTAAGCTGGTAGGTATAAAGATGATAATTCCTTCGGGTACCGCCATACAAAATGCGCGTACTTCTTTTGTCGGCGACCACATGAACCGTGACGGTTATCATCTGGATTTGAAAATAGGCCGGTATACGGCTGCCTGTACATGGTTTGAACGTATCTTCAAACATTCTGCCGTTGGTAATGCTTATGCGCCGGAGGGCTTGGACGACGCGCGCCGTAAAGTGGCGCAGCAGGCTGCTCACGAAGCTGTGTTGCATCCTTATCGGATTACCGATTTGGGCGGTGAAAAGAATCCCTTGTACAAAGACCCGAAAGCTCCGATTGAAGAACGTGTCAATGATTTGGTTGCACGAATGACATTGGAAGAAAAAGTTCTCCAACTGAACCAATACACATTGGGGCGTAATAATAATGTAAACAATGTGGGAGAGGAAGTGAAGAAGCTTCCGGCAGAAATCGGTTCCGTGATTTATTTCGATACAGATGCTGAGCTGCGTAACGGTTTGCAACGTAAGGCGATGGAAGAGTCCCGCTTGGGCATTCCTGTTTTGTTCGGTTACGATGTAATTCATGGTTTCCGTACCGTTTATCCTATCTCTTTAGGACAGGCATGTTCCTGGAATCCCGGATTGGTGGAACAGGCTTGCGCTGTTGCCGCCCAAGAGGCGCGTATGTCGGGAGTAGACTGGACTTTCTCTCCGATGATTGATGTGGCGCATGACGGTCGTTGGGGACGTGTAGCCGAGGGGTACGGAGAAGACCCGTATACCAACGGGGTTTTCTGTGTGGCTTCGGTGAAAGGCTATCAGGGTGATACCTTGGCGGATGAACGGAGAGTGGCTGCCTGCCTGAAACACTATGTGGGGTATGGAGCTTCGGAAGCGGGACGCGATTATGTTTATACGGAGATTTCCAAACAGACGCTTTGGGATACCTATATGCTTCCTTATGAGATGGGAGTTAAGGCCGGAGCTGTTACTTTGATGAGCGCATTCAATGATATTAGCGGAGTTCCCGCATCTGCCAATCGTTATACGATGACTGAAATACTGAAAAACCGTTGGAAGCATGACGGATTTGTTGTATCCGACTGGGGAGCAGTGGAACAGTTGGTAAATCAGGGTGTGGCATCGTCAAAGAAAGAGGCCAGTCTGAAAGCCTTTCAGGCGGGTATGGAAATGGATATGATGTCTCACGGTTATGATAAATATCTGGCGGACTTGTTGAAAGAAGGGAAAATCTCGGAAGAAAGGCTGAACGATGCGGTTCGTAGGGTGTTGCGTGTTAAATTCCGGTTAGGGCTGTTTGATAATCCTTATACTAAGAAGAGTACGGAGGAAGAGCGGTTTCTGCTTCCGTCAAGTTTGGAGATAGCCGGAAAGCTGGCGGAAGAATCAGTCGTGTTATTGAAGAATGAAGATAATGTACTGCCGCTTTCTGCATCTGCCAAGATTGCAGTGATTGGTCCGATAGGTAAGAATAAGTGGAACTTACTGGGCTCTTGGTCCGGTCATGGTCGTGACGGTGATGTGGTAAGTGTATATGAGGGTTTGGAAGCGGAGTTTAAGGATAAGTCCCGGTTATTGTATGCTAAAGGATGTGACTTTGAAGGTGAAGATGAGTCGGGATTTGCCGAAGCTGTAGCTGTTGCCAAGCAATCGGACGTTATTCTTCTTTGTCTGGGTGAGAAAAAGACCTGGAGCGGTGAGAATGCCTCGCGTTCTACACTGGCATTGCCGCAAATTCAGGAAAAGCTGGCTATGGAGTTACAGAAAACAGGCAAACCTATTATATTGCTTCTTTCTAACGGACGTCCTTTGGAGTTAAATCGGTTGGAACCTGTCAGTAAAGCTATTGTAGAAATATGGCAGCCGGGTGTTGCAGGGGGCAAACCTATTGCCGGTATTCTTAGCGGCCGAATCAATCCTTCCGGAAAGTTGGCTATCACCTTCCCGTACTCTACCGGACAGATTCCCATCTATTATAATCAGAGGAAGAGTGGACGCTCGCATCAGGGATTCTATCAGGATATAACCAGTAAGCCGCTTTATCCGTTCGGTCATGGTTTGAGCTATACGGAATTTGAGTATGGTGCAATCACTCCTTCTGCCACAGTGGTAAAACGTGGTGAAAAGCTGACGGTGGAAGTACCTGTCACTAATGTGGGAGAGCGTGACGGCGCAGAGACTGTACTTTGGTTTATCTCCGATCCGTACAGCTCGATAACCCGTCCGGTAAAAGAACTGAAATTTTTTGATAAACAGCTTATCAAAGCCGGAGATACAAAGGTTTTCCGTTTTGATGTTGATTTGGAACGTGATTTCGGCTTCGTAGATGAGAATGGAAAACGGTTTTTGGAAGCAGGCGAATACTACATCATGGTGAAAGACCGGAAAGTGAAGATCGAGCTGGTTGATTGAGAGTCTTGACTTCATAGAAATAAATAAGCCCTTCAAAAATAATCATTTTGAAGGGCTTATTTATTTCTATGAAGTATTTCGCTTTATTTGTTGAAAGAAGTATAGGTAACTTCTATCTGCAAGTTGCTTCCGCCATAGGTCGGATCTCCACCTTTTAGCTTGGCATACGTAGGTTTCAGGTCATGCTGAATGCCAATCATGGAAGGAGTGGTGCTGTTCGTATCATACGTCACGACTACGGGGATTAATACAACCTTATCCCAGTTCTCCCCTTCACCGCCGGGCTGGCTCCATCCCGCTTCCCATGCCGCTTCATCCCACGCTGCGCCTGCGTCTTCTTTTGCTTTCTGTTTGGCGGCCTTTTTCTCGTTGATGCAAGCGGAGACTAAACGGGCGATATTCTTAAATGTATATTGGTTCGTTTCCACACTGTTGTGAGTGGCGACAAAAGAGGTAACATTGTCCGTAAGTTCGTTATTGACAAAGAAAGTGTCCATGTCTTTCTTGCGCAATAGCAAAACCGTTTCCGGCGCACTCATGCTGAACTTATATTTGTTGTTATTCTCCTGATTATAATTCGTGAAAGTCAGTTTAACGGCATTCAGCGTGTCGTTGGTCAACTCTTCATGTATTTTATCGTAGGGCAAAGTAGCCTCTGTGAAGATGCCGGCGGGCGATTTGAGATAACTCCAGCCTTTCTCGCTGTCGCTGGTCACTTTCTTTTCCAGTTGCGGGGAGTTCTCGAATCTGTTGGCTTGGACAACTTCTTTCGTAGAGGCAAATACGGTTGCCGTACTGTAATATAAAGAGTCGGCGGGTTTGCCTTCCGCATTCAATGTACCGTCTTTCTTAGTGAGTTTTACCCCTAAGCTGTCCACATAATGGAAACGGAATTGCATTTGTAAGTCCACGCGGTCGACATATAAAATGGTTCCATCGCCATAATCGGTTTCAATATATACGCCTTTCAATACATTATCGATAAACTTATCCGAGTTCTTGAAGAAGTCGTTCTCTCCTCTCTGATAAGCTCTGTTTAACTGCAGCAGCTCGTTACCGAACTCTTTGCTTAAAGGCAGGGTTACATTCGGATAGAAAAGACTGTTACCATTGGAGTCGGTGGCGTTTCTTACCGAATCGGGTACGGAAGTATCGTAGGCCGTATACGCTTTGTGCAGTTGGAAATATCCGGTTGTAAAGTTCGGCTTATTCGCTGTTACCTTGCTGAAATAATCTTCCGGATTAATATCGGTATAGTGGTTGTTCGTTAATCTTCGGTTCAATTCGTATACCGACATTCTGCATGGATTCAAAGAATCTCCGTACCATGAAGCGTAGTATATTGTCAGTTGGGCGGAAGATACGGTATCGCCGGCCATCGTTCCCGTATGGGTCTCGTCGTTGTATTCCGCAGGAAATCTAAAGTCATCGGCGCAGTTCAACTCTGTCAGAAAACTGGCTTTATAATTCCCGAAACCGTTCGGATCGGGGTCGGTGAACGTACCGACGTATCCCGTGCTCGTCTTGGCATAAACAGGTCCTGCAAGAATGGATTTTGTAGAAACCTCGAAAGTCTTGGTTTGGGCGGAAATACCATCCGAATCGGGCAGCATACCCATACCCAGTGTTCCGGTATTATCATCGCATCCGTAGAAAGCCAGGAGTGCCAGAAACAATATCCCTAAATATTTTACTTTCATAATTCTTCGTCTTGAAATCAACTTTATTCTTGTTCTACTCCCCAAACCCGGTCGTAGAAGTCGTTGCAGGCATCCGCGAAGTTTTCGGGAGATTGATAGCCTAAGATAGGCTTACCGATTTGACGGGCATACTCCATGACTTCCTCATTCACGTGTTCGCTTTGCTGGATAACACCGTCGGAATAGTCTACCGCTAATTTGCAGAGAGCCGTATAATCAATCGGTTCTTTCAAATCGGCGATATCTTTCTTGCTGATGCCCTTCAATAGGAGCTTGCTGGCAAAATCGGGATGGAACGGCTCTTTAAAGTCATTGTCATACAGTGAAAAGACAACTTTTGCATCTCTGAACGATGGTTCGTCTTTATACGCTTTTTTGATATATAGCGGCGCCAATGCGGTCATCCAGCCATGACAGTGGATGACGTCCGGACACCAGCGTAATTTCTTAACCGTTTCCAGTACGCCGCGGGCATAGAAAATAGCGCGTGCGTCGTTGTCTTCATATTCGACGCCGTTCTCATCAACCACTTGCAAGCGGTTCTGGAAGTAATCGTCGTTGTCGATGAAGTAAACTTGCATGCGGGCAGACTGTATGGAAGCCACTTTAATGATAAGCGGATGGTCGGTATCGTCGATGATAAGGTTCATACCGGAGAGACGTATCACTTCGTGCAACTGGTTCCTGCGCTCATTGATGTTTCCCCATTTGGGCATAAACGTTCTGATTTCTCTGCCTTTTTCTTGGATTGCTTGCGGCAGGTTTCTGCCAACAAGGGACATCTCGGATTCTGAAACGTAAGGGGTAATTTCTTGTGTTATAAATAAAACCTTGTTCGCCTTTGTCATAATAACAATGTTCTCAATTATTCTGCAAAGATATAAAAAAAATCGGGCAATAAAGCAAGACGAGCTCGTCTATAATTCCTTATGAATTGTTAAGCGGTTGTGTATCAGTGGTAAATGCGTCTACTGACATCTCTTGGTACAGGGTAACTTTTGCATTAATTTACGATATTTCTTCTTTATATGGTAAATAATAGCTTATTTTGCACCGTTTTTGCGAACAACCAAGTTATTATATAACCGAAAAAATGGAAATAGTACATACTATCAAGGACTTGCAGGCCGGACTTTCGGCTATGAGAGCCCAAGGTAAGAAGGTGGGTCTGGTACCTACGATGGGAGCCTTGCATGCCGGTCATGCTTCATTGGTAAAACGTTGTGTGGCGGAGAATGATGCCGCTGTGGTAAGTGTTTTTGTAAATCCTACTCAGTTTAATGACCGGAATGATTTAATCAAATATCCCCGTACGCCGGAGGCCGATTGTCGTTTGCTGGAAGAATGCGGGGCGGCGTTTGTCTTTGCTCCGGCGGTGGAAGAGATGTATCCGGAACCGGATACCCGCAGGTTCAGCTACGCGCCTTTGGATACGGTAATGGAGGGAGCCTTCCGCCCGGGACACTTCAACGGTGTATGCCAGATTGTGAGCAAGTTGTTTGATGCGGTGCAGCCGGACCGCGCTTATTTCGGTGAAAAGGATTTTCAGCAATTGGCTATAATCCGTGAAATGGTGCGTCAGATGAGTTATCCGCTGGAGATTGTGGGCTGTCCTATCGTACGTGAGGAAGATGGCCTGGCTCTGAGCAGCCGTAACGCCCGTCTGTCCGCCGAAGAACGTAAAAATGCCTTGAAAATTTCGCAGACTTTATTTGAAAGTCGTACCTTTGCGGCCTCGCATACGGTTGCCGAGACACGGAAGTTTGTGGAAGATGCCATTGCGGCCGCTCCCGGCTTGCGTTTGGAATACTTTGAGCTGGTGGACGGCAATACGTTGCAGAAGATTGCCGATTGGGAAGACACTGCGTATGCCGTAGGCTGCATTACGGTATTCTGCGGAGAAGTCCGTCTGATTGACAATATCAAGTATAAGGAGTAATAAACATAAAAAAGCCAATCTTATGATGATTGAAGTGTTGAAGTCGAAAATCCATTGCGCCCGTGTCACGGAGGCTAATCTCAACTACATGGGAAGCATTACGATTGACGAGGACTTGATGGATGCCGCTAACATGATTGCCGGCGAAAAGGTTTATATTGCCGACAATAATAACGGTGAACGTTTTGAAACTTATATCATTAAAGGCGAGCGCGGTTCGGGTAAAATCTGTTTGAACGGCGCGGCGGCCCGTAGGGTTCAACCGGATGACATTGTTATTATCATGTCGTATGCATTGATGGACTTTGAAGAAGCCAAGACGTTTAAGCCGACGGTGATTTTTCCCGATCCGGCGACAAATAAGGTGGTGAAGTAGTCCTTTATCAGATAGAAAGAAAAAGTCCCGTTTGCCGAATGGCGAACGGGACTTTCTTTTTATGGTGAAGTAACTTTAGTGCTTCAACTGCTCATTCATGGCTGCGGCGGCTTTTCGGCCGTCACCCATGGCGAGGATTACGGTAGCGCCACCACGAACGATGTCGCCGCCGGCATAAATGGTCGGGATGGACGACTGCATACTGTCGTTTACGGCAATTGTTCCTTTACGTCCCAATTCGAGCCCTTTGATAGAGCTGGGAACGATAGGGTTCGGGGATACGCCTACGCTGACGATGGCAAGGTCTATGTCAATCGTTTCGGTGGCTCCCGGAATGGGCACAGGACTGCGGCGTCCGGATGCGTCGGGTTCGCCCAATTCCATTTTTTGGAGAACTACCTGTTTTACTTTTCCTTGTTCATCGGCAATGTATTCTATCGGGTTGTGGAGTGTCAGGAATTCTACTCCTTCTTCTTTGGCATGTTTCACTTCCTCAATACGTGCAGGCATCTCTTCTTCCGAACGGCGGTAGATAATCATGGCACGTTCGGCACCCAGGCGACGGGCCGTGCGGACGGAGTCCATGGCCGTGTTGCCGCCGCCGATGACGGCTACGCATTTGCCGAAAGGCACAGGTGTATCGGAATCCTCGCTGGCAGCGTCCATAAGATTGACACGTGTCAGGTATTCGTTGGACGACAGAATGTTGATGGAATTTTCACCGGGGATATTCATGAAGTTCGGCAGTCCGGCGCCGGAAGCGACGAATATGCCTTTGAAATCTTCTTCTTCCAGTTGCTCCACGCTTAATGTCTTACCGATGATGCAGTCCTTGACGAACTTTACACCCATTTGGGCAAGGTTCTCGATTTCGACATCCACGACCTTGTTGGGCAGACGGAATTCGGGAATACCGTATTTCAGTACACCGCCGATTTCGTGCAGTGCTTCGAATACGGTAACATCGTAGCCGTATTTCGCCATATCCCCTGCAAAAGACAGGCCGGCAGGACCCGAACCGATTACGGCAATCTTGATGCCGTTCTTTTCTTTGATTTCCGGTACGGAGATTTGTCCGCTTTCACGTTCATAATCTGCGGCGAAGCGTTCCAGATAGCCGATGGCAACCGGCTTTTCGTTCATCTTTAAGTGGATACATTTGGACTCGCATTGCTTTTCCTGCGGACATACGCGACCGCAAACAGCGGGCAATGCGCTGGTTTCTTTCAGTGTCTTGGCGGCTTCCAGAAACTCGCCGCGTTCTATATTCTTGATGAAACGGGGGATATCTATACCCACGGGACATCCCTCGGTACAGCCCGGATTGGCACAGTCCAGACAACGTTTGGCTTCTGTTAAGGCTTGTTCCTCGGTCAATCCCCGGTTTACTTCTTCCTTACGGCTGTGTGAACGGTATTCGGCGTCCAACTCGTTCATTTCCACGCGGGGAATGGCGGTACGCTCTTTTGCTTTCATGGATTTGCGCAGCTCTTGACGCCAAGCGGCATTACGGCTTTTTTCGTCCTCTTCCGGGGTGTTTTCTCCGGTTGCCTGACAAGTTTGCGGTTCTTCCAGCTTATGCATTTCTTCGCGTTCGATGTTTTTGAATGCGCCCATACGCTTCAGCATTTCATCGAAATCTACCTGATGGCCGTCAAATTCCGGTCCGTCTACGCATACGAATTTGGTTTTACCGCCGATAGTGATGCGACAGGCGCCGCACATTCCTGTTCCGTCTACCATGATGGTATTCAGGGATACATCGGTAGGTATCTCGTATTTCTTCGTCAGCAAACAAACGAATTTCATCATAATGGCCGGACCGATGCAGAAGCATTTGTCTACTTTCTCGCGGTTGATGACGCTTTCCACGCCTTCCGTAACCAGCCCCTTATTGCCGTACGAGCCGTCGTCTGTCATGATAATGACTTCATCGGAACTTTCCCGCATCTCTTTTTCGAGGATAATCAGCTCTTTGGTACGGCCTGCCAATACTGTAATCACACGGTTACCGGCAGCTTTCAATGCCTGTACGATAGGAAGCATCGGAGCTACGCCCACACCGCCACCGGCGCAAACAACAGTTCCGAAGTTCTCGATATGGGTGGCTTGTCCCAACGGACCAACAACATCGGTTATATAATCACCCTCGTTCAGCTCGCACAAACGGGTAGATGAGAGACCTACCTCTTGTACAACCAAAGTGATAGTTCCTTTTACAGGATCGGCGGAGGCGATGGTCAGCGGCATACGCTCGCCTTTTTCGCCTACACGTACTATTACAAAGTGTCCTGCCTTGCGTGATTTAGCAATTAACGGTGCTTCGATTACTAACTTGAAGACCTTTTCTGAGAAATGTTCTTTGCTAATGATTTTATTCATTATCTTATAATTTTGTTGGTATAATTACGTAATCTCTTTCAGAATGATAGATTTTGCAAAGATACGGGTTATTTGTTAATAACAAAGAATGTATAGGGAAAAAAGAGTGCGGTGGGAGTGGATAAGGCGATTTTGAAGATAGAGAATAGTTTTCTGGGAGAGGGGTGCTTGGGGGGGGAAGTTGTTTTGGGAGAGAATAGCTATTTTGAAATAAGGTTACTTATTTGCTTAAAGATTTTTATTGGCCTGAATAATATTATTAGCTTGAATAATCTTAATTTGCTTAAGAGCTTTTATTTACTTGAAGATTTTTATTTGCTTAAAGATTTTTATTGGCTTGAATAATCTTATTTGCTTAAAAACTTTTATTTGCCTAAAGAACCTTATTTGCTTGAAGAATCACTTTTATACAGGAAGGCTGGAAGCCTTCTATCTTATAGCCCGGGGTATCACCCCGGGGAAGTATATATTTCTCTTTTGCGCCCTGAAAGGGCATAAGAATCAAATCCACAAATATTCTTCTTTATATTCAATTTTATAATTTTTTAGGAACTCCACAAATTCTTCTTTAAAACTTTTCTTTGTATGATGCTCTTTCTGGTTTCGGATATAATTGGTGACGGTATCCACTTTTGATTGGCTGACTGAAAATGCGGCATAACCGTTTTGCCATGCAAAGTTGGGATGTTGGGGGTAGGCGCATTTTATCCATTTGGAGGAGCTTCTTTTGATTTCTTGTAACAGTATGGCGGTAGAAACGGTGCTTGTCAATTCACAAAGAATATGTATGTGGTTGGCGGTACCGCCTATGATAATGCTTTTACATAGGTTTTGATTGATGATTCCTCCTATATAAGAGTGTATTTCATTCAGATTTTTTTCGGGTAATAGGTCTTCGCGATTTTTGGTGGAGAAGATGATATGTATGTAGATTTTGTTTAAGGATTGTGACATGATGTGGGGTTTTGCCCTTTCAGGGCGTAATAGAAAATAGGGGGATGATTTGATAATTACCCCAGGGTGTTACCCTGGGCTGTAAGATATAAGGCTTTCAGCCTTCAGTTCTGTATTTCAGCTTTTCAGTTCAGTGTTTTCAGTCTTCAGTTCTGCACCTCAGCCTTCAGTTCTGTATTTCAGCTTTCAGCTCAGTATTTTCAGTTCAGTTCTGCATCTCAGCTTTCAGCCCAGTATTTTCAGTCTTCAGCTTTGTACCTCAACCTTTAATTCTGTGTTTCAACCTTCAGTCTTGTATTCTTAGCTTTTAACGTCATGGCTTTTTGTTCTAATTTTCATGACTTTTATCCTTATTGCTTTACCTGTCTTAGTTTTTCTCGAAAAAAGGTGCGTCAGAATATGAAATTCCTATATTCTGACGCACCTTTTATTATTTTGAATTTGAAATGACGCTTCTTCAGTCAATCATTTCGAATCCTGTATACGGAACCAATGCTTTCGGAATACGGATACCTTCCGGAGTCTGGTTATTTTCCAATAAAGCTGCTACGATACGCGGCAGTGCCAGTGCGGAACCATTCAAGGTGTGGCAAAGCTCTGTCTTCTTTTCTGCCGTACGGTAACGGCATTTCAGTCGGTTGGCCTGGTAAGTATCGAAGTTGGATACCGAACTTACTTCCAGCCAGCGTTTCTGTGCTTCGGAATATACCTCGAAGTCGAAGCAAAGGGCAGCGGTAAAGCTCATGTCGCCACCGCACAGACGCAGGATACGATAGGGTAATTCCAATTTCTGAAGCAATCCTTCCACATGGTTCAGCATTTCCTGATGAGATTCTTTGGAATGTTCCGGCTTGTCGATGCGTACTAATTCTACTTTGGAGAATTCGTGCAGACGGTTCAGGCCGCGTACGTCTTTACCGTATGAACCTGCTTCGCGACGGAAGCATTGTGTATAAGCGCAGTTTTTGATAGGCAACTGCTTCTCGTCGAGGATAACGTCACGATAAATATTCGTTACGGGAACTTCGGCGGTCGGAATCAAGTACAAATCGTCTACCTCGCAATGATACATCTGACCTTCTTTGTCGGGTAACTGGCCTGTACCGTAACCGGAAGCGGCATTAACCACCGTCGGAGGCATTATCTCGGTATAGCCGGATTTGCGTGCTTCGTCCAGGAAGAAGTTGATAAGCGCGCGTTGAAGTTGTGCGCCTTTGCCTTTGTACACGGGAAAACCTGCGCCTGTAATCTTAACGCCCAGGTCAAAGTCTATCAGGTCGTACTTCTTGGCCAATTCCCAATGGGGGAGCGCGTCTTTGGGAAGTTCGGTCTCCATGCCGCCCATTTTCTCTACCACGTTGTCGTCGGCGCCTACGCCTTCGGGTACGCTGTCGTAAGGAATATTGGGGATTGTATACAGTAAATTCTGTAAATCGGTTGCAGCCTGATCCATTTCTTCCTGCAACGCTTTGTTGGCTTCTTTCAATTCGGCTACGCGGCTTTTTGCGGCTTCCGCTTCATCTTTCTTACCCTCTTTCATTAACAGTCCGATAGACTTGGAAAGGGAGTTTACTTCCGACAGGTTCTTATCTAAGATTGTTTGGGTATTGCGTCGTTTGTCATTGGTTTCCAGCACTTGCCCGATGGTTTCTTGGGCGTTTTTGAAGTGCTTTTTCTCCAGTCCACGGATTACCGCGTCGGTGTTGTCTGTAATTTGTTTAATGGTAAGCATATCTTATACTTGTTTTTATGATACTCGGGATTTGCGAGGGCAAAGATAGTGCAAATCAAAAGTAATACAAAAAAGAAACTTGCTTATTTTTAAGTATAAAAAGAAAGGGATGCAATCAATCGGATTGCATCCCTTCGCTTTATTTTTTTGTCCGGAAACTTATGCTTCTGCGCTTTCAGCGGGAATAACAGAAACAGAACGTCTGTCTGCTCTACCTACTTTGAACTGTACAGTTCCGTCTACCAAAGCGAAAAGAGTGTGGTCTTTACCCATACCGATGTTTTCACCCGGATGGAATTCAGTACCTCTTTGACGAACGATGATGTTACCTGCCTTGCAAGCTTCGCCACCAAATATCTTAACGCCTAATCTCTTACTCTGTGATTCGCGGCCGTTCTTAGAACTACCGACACCTTTTTTATGTGCCATTTCTTCTTACTTTTTTAATTGATTAAGCTACTACTTCCTTAATTGTTAACTCTGTGAATTGTTGACGGTGACCGTTCAGTTTGCGATAACCTTTTCTTCTTTTCTTGTGGAAAACAAGAACTTTGTCGCCTTTTACCAGACCTGAAACAACTTCGCAAACTACTTTTGCGCCTTCTACGGTAGGAGCACCTACAGTGATGTTACCGTCTTTGTCTACCAAAAGAACTTTCTCAAATTCTACCGTTGCACCGGCTTCTGCATTTTGCATGTGGTGTACAAACAGCTTTTTGCCAGCTTCTGCTTTGAATTGCTGACCGTTGATTTCTACAATTGCGTACATTTCTTATATATAATGTATAAGTTAGAATCACTTAGAAAGCACTTAATTAAACCCGGTGCGGAATAATCGGGCACAAAAGTACCTCTTTTATTTGTAATGGACAAATCTTTCTTTCTCTTTTTTAAGACAATTAATACTTTATAAGTAAGGCCATAAGAATTGATTCCTATCAAGAGCATCTGTCATTCGGAGCGTGGCGCTAAGCGGCGGAGATACGACTGTTTATTCGTTCCATCATGGTGAACATTTTGTTCCGCTGTGAGGGAAGTTTTGTTCCACCATGGTGGAACAAAACTTTCTCCATAGTGGAACGATTTAATTATAGCAAGGAAATTCCTTGAACGTCATACCAAAGTGAGAAAGCAAATGAGGGCGGCGAATGCGGCGAAAAGTACTAACAGAAGTACGATACGGCGTACACCTATATTCTTCGGCGATGCGGCGGGTAATGGTTCCCGTTCCAATAATTCTTCCAGACTGCTCATTATTTTCTTGTGCGGGTATTGCCGCAGTTCTTCGGCGGTAGTCATGCCATGCGTGATACCTGCAAAATCCACTCCTGCCTTTTGTGCGGTTTCTGCGTCTACCGTACTGTCGCCGATGTATAATGTCTCGGCTTTGGTAGCATGGAGTTGCTTGATGGCAAGCAACAAACCTTCCGGAGACGGCTTAGGGGTTTTTACATCTTCTCCGCCGATAATGATGTCCAGAAAATCATCGGGAAAGTGCTGATTCAGTAATTCCTTGATGCGGTAACGAAATTTGGTGGAGATGATTCCGATACGGGCTCCGGAATCTTTTAACGCCATCAGCACGGATTTGGTTTCGAGGAAAAGCACCGTATTGACAGTCATATGTGTATCTGCCTCTTTTACATATTCCTTTTTGAATTCTGCAAGCTGCTGAGGGTCGGTTACACCGGAAAGAATGGAAAAAGAATCTTCCAAGGTCTTGCCGATAGTACGCTTGATGTCGTCATCAGTGGGGTGAATGTAGCCGTGACGGTTCAGTACATTGCGGAAACAGGTAACGATGCCGCGCGAGGAATCGGCAAGCGTATAATCGAAGTCGAAGAGGTAGGTTGTATAATTCATATGCCTTTTTGCGGCAAAGTTATGAATAAATTGGCATTTTATATTTGTTTGTTACTCTTTTTCATTTTACTCTTCCGCCGCAAAGCCAGTGTTGCGTGTAATATTTCTCCTTGAGACTGCTCACGATAACTCCTTGGCTGGTACTGGCATGGATGAATTTTCCGTCTTTCAGATAGATGCCTACGTGAGCTACTTTTTTACGGGACGAGCGACTGGTGAAGAATACCAAATCACCTTCACGCAAGTTGCGGCGGGCTATTTTATTGCTTTCTTTTAATTGTCCGTCCGTGCTGCGCGACAGACGCATACGGTAGGTCTTTTTATAAAGCTGGGATACCAAGCCCGAACAATCCGTCCCATGCCTACTGTCGCCACCCGCACGATAGGGAGTGCCTATCCATTCGGCGGCGTTGACATACAATTTATGGTTGTCCGTCAGCTCGATATCCATACCCAGACGTACCGAGGCTTGCGCCAGAGCTTTATAATCGAGCCGGGGAGCGGAAGTATGGCAGGAACTTAAACAGAACATTAGTCCGAGAAGGACAATTATATAAGAAAAGGATTGCTTCATGTTTATTCTTCTGTCGATATTTCTTCGTCCGTATTATTTTCAACTTCAACGGCTTCTTCTACGCTGACATTGAAATAGGCTTCCAATTCTTTTTCAGCCGAATTGTTTTCGTTTTGTATGTCACGGATAATGACGCCGTGCTCCAACAAGGCGATACGCGGGCATACGTCTACCGTATGGTTAAGGTTGTGGCTGGAGATGATGACGGTCGCTCCGTGCTCCTCGTTGTACTTTTTCAGCAGTTGCTTGATGATGGATTGCGAGCTGGGGTCGAGGAAATTGAAAGGTTCGTCCAGTATCAGTAGTTGCGGATGGTGCAACATGGCGGAGATAATGCCTATCTTTTGTTTGTTTCCCGCAGAGAAATTGCGTATGAACTTTTTCTGTCCCATGACCTCGCCGTTCATAAAACGTTCGAAAGGAGCGATGCGTTCATCTACTTCTTCTTTTTTCAGGCCGTACATCTTGCCGATGAAATGGAAATATTCTTCCGGGGTGAGATAGTCTATCAGGAAGCCGTCGTCAATGAAAGCGCCGGTAAAGTTCTTCCAGTCTTCACTTTTGCATACGTCTATATCATTGATGGTGACATTTCCGCGGTCAGCTTGCAACAAATCCAGTATCAGGCGGAAAAGGGTGGTCTTTCCGGCTCCGTTATTACCTACCAAACCCAACATATCACCTTGATTGATGATGTAATTGTCAATATTTACAGCGGTCTTTGCGCCGAATTTCTTTTGCAAATTATTTATCTGAATCATAACCATAAATCTTAAATAGTAAATCTTACTGTCTGCTGTCTCTGAATCCTTCCATGTTTTTGTAGCGCCGCTTCATAAAGCGGTGATATACATTTTTCAGCCAAAAGCGGGAAGTGAGTATGAAGCCCGCGCCGATAACAATCAATATCCAGGCTGTGACTGTGGGGCCGAAAAAGGTTGTCAGCACAAAGTTCATAAGCAGAGGTACGCCGAATGCTGCTCCGGAAATCAGATTTTGCAATCCGGTTCCCATATTCTGGCGATTGGTCATTTTAGCATTCAGGTCTACGGTCTTGTTATTGTAGACGGCCAATTGGAACAGGCAGAAATACACACCGCCGGCAACGAATATAGCCCAGGCGATACAGCTCAGGACGGACAGTTTACCGGTTGCCATAGCCGGTATCATCAAGATTAGAGGTATGAGTATGGCGATGCTGTATAGAATATATTTGGCGCGGAGCAATGTGTAGATGGATTCCTTACGGCTCATCAGGCCATCGATGTAGTTGCCTTCGTAACTCATCAGGCTCGATAAAAACAGAATACCGAAAATCACAAAGTTGTAGACCATGATAAAGTTTTTCATTCCCTGGCCATCGTATGCTTCGGTAAAACTCAGGATACAGGTGAAAGCGACGACTACCAGGAATACCGTGCGCAGAGCTGTCTTGCAGACTTTGTTGCGCAGTAACATTTTCAGTTCCAATCGCATGTATTCGCCGATTTCTCCGTAACGGTCCAGGAATTTGTATTCGGATACGTGTTTGACTTTGGTGTCTTCCACTTTATTGATTTCATTATAAATCAATTTTATCATCAGTCCGCGGTTGATGAGCCATAGTGCCACGATAGCCGCGAATGTTCCGATGAAAGTAAGAAAGTGTCCGAGGATAAATCCTTCTCCCAGGTCGATAGACCAGTCGAACAACGGGCTGTCATCCGGTATGAACATTCCGGCAGCGATAATCCCGTATACCAGTATAGGCAGGATTATCCACCATACACGCTCGTTCATCAATGTCCGGCATAGCAGGAACCAATAATTGTTGAGTATCATCAATAGCCAGATTCCGATGCTGTAGGTCAGTACCCCTGTTATTCCGTAAAATTTAGTAATGCTGATGATAGCGAACGGAACAAAGAAAAACAGCCATATCAGGTTGAAGCCGTTCAATCCGGAGCGTGTCAGCAGGAAATCGATAAGACGGTTGCGCTTTACCGGTAATAGCAGATAAGGCTTTACTTCCTGAGCGGGTGTTTTCTGAAATGGAAAGCGCATGAGAAAGTCCAGGAACAATACGAATATCAGTCCGCTGTTCAAGACATGATATGCTTCCGTTGCCCCGTCGCCGAATGCAAAAGCGAAAGTCGTTCCGAAGAATATCAGGTAGCCGGCCCAGAATACTGCCATGAAGTACATCCAGAACTTTCCGAATTTGTTCTTCTCATACATCGGATTCCGTTTGGCAGCCAACTTTCCGTGCTTACGTAATTCAATAAAGAGGCTCATAATGGATGGGGGGTTAATGTATATGAAAAAGGCTGCGCTGCTTCACGAACAACGCAGCCTTTGGGTAAGCTCTATTTTTTATTTCTTTTCGGGACTGATCATTGAAACAGTGATTTGATTCTGCTGCTTCAGGAGCTCATTGGCAAATTGACGGACATCTTTTGCTGTGATGCTGTTGACGATTTGCTCGTAGTCCTTCACCGGGTCGATGCCTGTATACAGATATTCGTCTATGCTGTTCAGCCAGTAGCCGTTTTCTTTCAAATCCTCGTTATGTTTCTTCAGCATATATTCTTTCACTTTGTTCAAGCTGGCTTCATCAGGACCGTTCTTGGCGAAAGCGTCCGCTTCGGCATAGATAATCTTCATCAGTTTTTCCTGCTTTGCGGGGGCTGTGTTGAAGAAGATTTGCAGAACGGCTCTTTCGACAGGGTATTTAACGAGTTGCCCCATAGGATATACACCGTAAGTACCGCCTTCGTCTTCACGTACTTTCTCCGTATAGATTAAGTTGAGAAGCTGGTCGGTCATGCTCATAAGGATGTCGTTGCGGAGATTATATTGGCAGGTGCCGCTATAACAGATGAAGTTGTTTACTTTCGGAGTTTCCTGTTGGCGGATAAACTCGTTTTTGTAGATACCCTTACGCATGGCGATATGGTTGTCCTTGAATGTCTCTTTACGGTTGATGGAGGGTAATGAACCCAGGTAAGACTCAATCAGAGGTTTCACAGCTTCTACATCGACATTACCAACTAAAATAAAGGTAAAGTCGCTGGCATCTTTGAAACGGTCTTGGTACATGGACAGAATCTTGTCATAATCCATCTTGTCTACCATATCGGCTTTCATTCTTAACGTTCTGGGATGCTTCATGTAGAGAGTGGACGTGATGGAGTCGCTGAAAGAGGAACTTGGATTCAGGTCCATATTCTGCAGTTCGGCCTTGCTGCGGTTTTTGTAAGACGCAAAGGCGTCGTTGTCGCGTCTCGGAGCTGTGAAAGTCAGATAGGTGAGTTGCATCATTGTTTCAAAGTCCTTGGGAGAGCAACTGCCGGTTACGGCTTCGGTCTTGTCGCCGATGCCATAGTTTACGGAAGCCTTTTTGCCGGCCAGAACTTTTTCCAGTTCAATAGCGCTGAAATTGCCAAGACCGCCTAATGCTACCGCGTCCAGTCCGTTGATATTGATGATTTCCGAGTCGGGGAAGAGTGAACTGCCACCCATACTTACACCTTTCATACGGATTTCGTCGGCTTTGAAATCTGTCTTTTTAATGATAACCTTAACTCCGTTGGACAGTGTCAGCATGGTGGTTCCGAAGATATCGTCTTTCTTTTCAGAAACGATTTTACCGCCTTTCGGGGCTTCTTTCATCAAAGGCTCGTTAGATACTTTGTCTACATACGGAGTAAGCTTCTCTGATTTCACTTCTTTCAGGAGATTCTTGATATCTTCCTCTGTCGGGAGTTTCAAACCCTCTTTCTCAGGACCGAACAAAGCTACTACCTGGTTACTGTCTGTCACCATTTGCTGCATCATCTGGTTCAGGGCGGTTACCGGAATGGCCGGCGCTATCTGGTTGATGATAGTATATTCGTTGGCGATTCCCGGAATAGGCTCGTTATCGAGGAAATGGCGGACGTATTCTTTTACGTAATTCTCATTTTTGCGTTTGTCGCGTTCCTGGAAAGCCGATTCCAACTGGCGCAGATATTCTGCGCGGGCGCGACTGTATTCTGTTTCGGTGAATCCGAATTGGCGGGCACGCTCTATTTCACGGAGGATGGTTGAGATACCGTTCTCAATCGCATCTTCTTTGCAGACTACAATGCCGGTGAAGGCGTCCTTTGTCTTGGCTACGAAGAAATCGTCATCATAAGTCGCGGCATAGATGTAAGGTGGATTGGCGGCCTGGAGCAATTCGTTCAAACGTGCGTTCAGCATATTGGTAATCAAGGTTACCGCGTAGTCCTGCATCAGATAGCCTACGTTATTCTTTTCTTCTCTGGGAGTGGCTTCGTGCTTGTTGAAGATAAAGGTCTGCACGTATGGCTGTTCCTTATCGCGGGCAACCAGCACGATAGGTTCCTTGTTGTCGTTTACAGGATAGTATTCGCGTTTGGCGCCGTTAGGCTGTGCCGGAATATCGGCGAACATCTTTTTGATTTGAGCTTCGACGGCATCTACATCGATGTCACCTACCACTATTACGCCTTGCAGGTCGGGACGATACCATTTCTCATAATAATCCCTTAATGTTTGAGGTTTGAAGTTCATTACGACGTCCATTGTTCCGATAGGGAAGCAGTTGGCGTATTTGGTTCCGGCAAACATAACCGGAAGCATCTTTTCCTGAAAACGCTGCATGGCGCTCATACGGGTACGCCATTCTTCGTTGATAACACCGCGTTCTTTGTCGATTTCTTTCGGGTCCAGAGTCAGGTCGTTGCTCCAGTCATGCAGAATCAGCAGGCAGGAGTCGATAGCCCCCGGAGTGTTGACCGGTACGTTGGAGATATTATAAACCGTTTCGTCTACGGAAGTATATGCGTTCAGGTTTTCACCGAATTTTACGCCGATACGTTCCAGATACTGTTTCAAGGCATCTCCGGGAAAATGGGTCGTTCCGTTGAAACACATGTGCTCGAGGAAGTGGGCAAGACCGCGCTGGTTGTCCTCTTCTTGTATGGAACCTACTTTTTGGGCGATATAAAAGTCTGCCCGGTTGGCGGGAAGACTGTTTTTACGGATGTAATAAGTCAATCCGTTATCCAGCTTGCCGATACGGACATCTTGGTCGATGGGAATGGGCGGTAATTGTTGCGCAAATACCTGTTGGAAGTTACAGCATGCGATGAGTGCAACAATCCATAAGTTACGTAATAAATGTTTCATCATTATTTGATTTTAAAATGTTTTGCCTTATCTGTCGGAGTGATAAATAATAAATCACAAAAGCGTCTTGTTTTTTTATTTAATAGCTTCCCGTATGCGCACCAATTTGGTTAAAAGTCCTTCCAGCAAATCCAACTTCAACATATTGGCGCCATCGCTTTTGGCTACGGCGGGATTCTCGTGTGTCTCGATAAACAGGCCGTCCGCACCCACGGCGATACCGGCTTTCGCTATGGTTTCAATCAGTTGCGGCATGCCGCCTGTGACGCCGCTGGTCTGATTGGGCTGTTGCAGGGAGTGGGTAACATCCAGGATAACGGGGAAACCGAACGTTTGCATTTCCGGTATTCCGCGATAGTCCACCACGAGGTCTTGATAGCCGAACGTTGTTCCGCGTTCTGTAATCATAACGTTCTTATTTCCGGCCTCTACCACCTTGTCTGCCGCAAAACGCATGGCAAGCGGAGAGAGGAACTGTCCTTTCTTTATATTGATGACTTTGCCGGTTTTGGCTGCGGCTACCAGGAGGTCGGTCTGCCTGCAAAGGAAAGCGGGAATTTGCAGGATGTCTACATATTCGGCGGCCATGGCGGCTTCTTCGGCGGCATGGATGTCCGTCACGGTGGGTACTCCAAATGTATCGTGCACTTTCTTTAGGACTTTCAATGCTTTTTCATCGCCTATCCCCATGAATGAGTCCAGACGCGAACGGTTGGCTTTACGGTACGAGCCTTTGAATGCGTAAGGAATCTGTAATTTTTCGGTAATGGCTGCCACGCGTTCGGCGATACGCATTGCCATATCTTCTCCTTCGATAACACAAGGACCTGCTAACAGAAAGAAGTTGCCGGCAGGATTATTTTTCAGTTCAATCATACGTTTTTATGAATTATGGGTTATGGATTGCGAGCTATGAAAAGGTCATATCTCAGTTTGGTATAATCAATGTTATCGCTTCGTGCAACACGCCGATGTCCAATGGAAAATGACGGTCGAGGATGCGTCCGTCCAAATCGACGGAAGCATTTTGTGCACGTAGTACTTTTATCTTTTGAGTGCGGTAGGGCTTTACTACTTTATGGTTTAGAATCCGTCCTTCCATCAGCATCCATATTCCCGAAAAGAGTTGCAATAATTCGGGACGATAGATAACCGATACGTCCAGCCAGCCATTGTAGGGTACTGCGCTGGGGGCTTGTCCGTATCCCCATGCACTGCCTATACACACCGTCATAATGCGTCCGCGTATATGCTCACCGTTGATTTTAAGGTGCATACGATATAATTTCCGTTCAAAGATTAAGGAGATGAATGCCATAAAATAGGAGAGGAACTTTACGCCCCAGAAACGTTTGCATTGGTCGGTGATTTTTACAATGCTGGCGCCGAGACCGATGTTGATGGCATTCAGGAAATAGCGGGTCATATGTTTTTCACCGTCATAGTAGTAGCAGGTGCCTACGTCTATTTTGCGGCGGCGATTATTTATGATACAATCTACGGCTTCCTTGTATTCCGAACTCATCTCCCAATATTTGGCAAAGTCATTTCCGATGCCGTTGGGAATAATGCCGATGGCGATATTCTCTTTATCTTCCGCATTGGAAAGCATAATGCCGTTGATCGCGTCGTTCAGTGCACCGTCACCGCCTACCACGACAATGGTGCGGTAACCGTTGTTGGCAAGTATGCCCGCCAGGCGCTCTACCGAACCGAACCCTTCGGACTGTACGTAGTCATAAGACACGCCTTTGCTATCCATATACGCCTTAATCTCTTTCCACCGTTTCTGCACTTTGCGCGTTCCGGCTTTGGGGTTATAGATTACGCCCCATTTATCGGGTTCTACACTCATATATCCGTTCCTTTCAATCAGTCCAATATTTTCATAATCCGCCGTTTAATCGGTGCCGCCGTCAAAGATACTAAATCTCTTTGAGTTTTGACTTTACAAAAGCTATCTTTTCTTCCATAGGCCACCGGGCATCCATCCAATGAATGGTAAAGCCTCGTCTCTCCATTCCCCGGAACCAGGTCATCTGGCGTTTGGCAAACTGATGGATGGCTATTTCCAATTGGCTGAACATTTCGTCGTAGGTCAGTTGGCCGATGACGTAAAGCGTCAGGTATTTGTATTCCAATCCATAGTAGATAAGGTCGTCCGGATGAATGCCTTGGGTTATCAGCCGACGTACTTCGTCTACCATTCCTTCGTCCAATCGTTGGCGCAGGCGACGGGTGATTTTCTCACGCCGAAGCTCCCGGTCTATGTCTACACCGATGATGAGGCTGTTCAGTTGTGGAAACGAACGCTCGTCTACCGGAGTATGAGCATAATATTCTTCGATTTCAATAGCGCGGATGGCGCGTTTCACCGTATCTACATCCGTTGTATTGTGCAGGCTTTTATAGGTTGCCAATACCTCTGTCAGCTCATCCAATGATTTATTCGCCAGACGGTTGCGTAATTCCGGATTCTCGGGTACAGGCAGTAGCTTGTATCCTTTGAGTACGGATTCCAGATACATTCCCGTTCCGCCGCATACAACGGGCAGGCTGCCTTTTTGTTTAATGCTTTCGTAGGCATTCAGGAAATCGCGCTGGTATTCAAATACATTGTATTTATATCCCGGGTCGGCTATATCGATAAGGTGGTAAGGTACTTGCTTTCCGTTCACAATGTAATCGGCCAGGTCTTTACCGGTACCGATATCCATACTCCGGTATATTTGCCGGGAGTCGGCGCTGATGATTTCTGTATTGAGTTCTGCTGCCAATGCGGCGGCAAATGGAGTTTTGCCGGATGCTGTAGGGCCTAATATGGCGATTAAATCATAGTCAGGCATATAAATAAGTATTTATTAATTTGAATACAAAGATAATGTAATTTGCGGGCAGAATAAAAAGAACCGGTTCATTTTATTCCGTGAAGGCACAACTTATTTTTACATTTACGGCTTACATCTGAAAAAGGAAGTAAAAAAAGGAATGCAGCTTCTTAAAAGGTGTTATAAAACATATCTTTCCCCTTGAATAATTTGCAGAAATGCCAAAAGTCCGTACCTTTGCAGTGTGTTTTTCATAGTATTAGATTTAAGGTTAACAAAGGTTGGAGTACAGCGGTACTCCTTTTTTTTGCTCTAAACTTTCCTTTTTTTGTCTTATACTGCTTCGGAAAAGGCGTCTTCAACAATCAAACATTGCGGAATGCGTCGTAAATGTGTATATTTGTAGAGTTTTTAAACCTTTATTTATGCTGATAACCCTTATAATTCTTGTTCTTTCCGCCGCTTTCTTTGTAGCCGGTAAAGTCCGTTCGGATATTGTTGCACTTTGTGCATTGATTGGTTTGCTTGTTTTTCAAATTCTGACTCCGGAAGAAGCCCTGTCCGGATTTTCCAATTCGGTTGTGATAATGATGGTGGGACTGTTCGTGGTAGGCGGCGCCATCTTTCAGACGGGCTTGGCAAAGATGATAAGTTCCCGTATATTGAAGCTGGCGGGTAAAAGTGAGTTAAGGCTTTTTCTGCTGGTGATGCTGGTAACATCGGCCATAGGCGCTTTTGTCAGTAATACGGGAACGGTGGCCTTGATGCTCCCTATTGTTGTGAGCCTGGCGGTGAGCGCCGGTATGAATCCGGGACGATTGTTGATGCCTTTGGCTTTTGCCAGCAGTATGGGTGGTATGATGACGCTTATCGGTACGCCACCGAACCTTGTTATTCAGAATACGCTGACGGGTGCGGGGTTCGAACCTTTGTCTTTCTTTTCATTCTTGCCCGTCGGTATCGTTTGCGTGATAGTGGGTACATTGGTACTGTTACCCCTGACCAAGTGGTTTCTTTCTAAAAAGGGAAAAGGTGAGAGCGCATCCTTATCCGGCAAATCCCTGAACCAACTGGTGAAAGAATACGGATTGTCGAATAATCTGTTTCGTTTGCGCGCCATTAATGATTCACGTTTGATAGGGAAAACGGTTATCGAGTTGGATATTCGTCGTAAATATGGGCTGAATATCCTGGAAGTACGCCGTAGCGAGGCTTCACAGCATAAATTCTTGAAAACGATTACCCAGAAACTCGCATCGCCCGATACCACGATATGGGTAGGGGATGTGCTTTACATTACAGGAGATGTCGCAGATGTAAATCGCTTTGCCGGAGATTATTTGTTGGAAATGATTGACGGTCATACCACCGAAGAAGCGGTCAAGGCAGATAACAAACTTGACTTCTATGACATCGGGATAGCGGAGATAGTATTGATGCCTTCCTCTAATATTATCAACCAGACGGTAAAGGAAGCCGGATTTCGTGATAAGTTCAATGTCAACGTATTAGGCATCCGCCGTAAGAAAGAGTATATCTTGCAGGATTTGGGACGCGAGCATATGCATAGCGGCGACGTATTGCTGGTGCAGGGGGCATGGCAGGACATCGCGCGTTTAAGCAAGGAGGATACGGAATGGGTGGTGCTGGGACAACCTTTGGATGAGGCCGCTAAAGTAACGCTGGATTACAAAGCTCCCGTAGCTGCGGCTATCATGGTGTTGATGGTAGTGATGATGGTATTCGATTTTATTCCCGTAGCTCCTGTTACGGCTGTGATGATAGCGGGATTGCTGATGGTATTGACCGGATGTTTCCGTAATGTGGAAGCTGCATATAAAACCATCAATTGGGAAACTATCGTACTTTTTGCAGGTATGTTGCCGATGTCGTTGGCGTTGGAGAAGACCGGCGCTTCGGAATATATATCCAATAGTTTGGTAAGCGGACTGGGAAGTTACGGACCGATTGTGTTGATGGCAGGCATTTATTTTACCACTTCATTAATGACGATGTTTATCAGCAATACGGTGACAGCCGTTCTTATGGCTCCTATTGCGCTTCAGAGTGCGATACAAATCGGCGTCAGTCCTGTACCTTTCTTATTTGCGGTAACGGTAGCGGCAAGCATGTGTTTCGCTTCTCCCTTCTCTACACCGCCCAATGCGCTGGTGATGCCGGCAGGACAATATACTTTTATGGATTACATAAAGGTGGGACTTCCTTTGCAGATTATTATGGGAGTAGTAATGGTATTTGTACTCCCCTTGCTGTTTCCTTTCTGAAGAAGCGGGATAGAAAAAAGTTTCAACGGTTGGTACCGGAAGTTTACCCTGTTGAAACTTTTAGTTTCCCCTGTTGAAACAGTTTGTTCCACACCGGGAAACAAACTGTTTCCTGATGCAAAACACTTTGTTCCTCGGTGTGAAACTTTTTAGAGCTCTCTTATGAAACTTTTTAGAGTTGCCGGTAAAGCTAAAAGCGTTGTGGGTATAAGTGAGCTTTAATATATACTTCTTATTATCTGTTTTTATTCAGCAGTTCTTTCGTAGGACATTCAAAGTTACTGATGGGAAGATGTACTTTCTGCAAATCCTTTAATTCGTGTACGGGTCGCTCAATATCGAAAGGAATGGGCATGCCGGAGAATTTCTGGAAGTAAAGCAGGCAGGCGTCTTTCCACCAAACAGCATCGCGGACTTGTAACTTTAAGTGAGACTGTACTTCGTGAAAACGCTCCGCGTCGATATATTTCTCCGCTGCATCCCATGTCTTTTGGAAGTCTCTGACTTGCCGGACACCTTGGTCATAACGATAACAGAGCTCATCCCATAGGTTGCGGCCGCTTTTCATGCGATGTGTCCAGGGAACATGGTGAAACCACAGGAGATATTCTTCGGGACAGGTTTCGATATTGTCATATTGTCGGGCCAAAGCTTCGGGATACTGCGCAACGGCATTACTGCCTTTACTGCTGCGGTCGAAGCCTATTCCTCGTTTATTGGCTTTGTGATAGTAGGACGGAAGCCAGTCGGGACGGGCGCCGGGAATACTGCACCACGGTTCGGGGCCATAATGATGTCCCCATGCAAAAATATGATGCAAACCGAGCGGCATCATGTAATTTACAACCGCTTCATGACTGTCGAGCATCATCTTCTTGAGTTGAAAGTCGGGCGTTGAAGGTTGAGAGCCGGGAAGTATCGAATCAAAAGTTTGTTTTAGCCACTCATCAGCAATTTCTTCAGCCGATAAGGCAGGTTGCCATGTCAGTCGCCCGAAAGCATACCAGTTGGCTTGTGCGAAAGTATGTCCGCACCAGTTCGCGTCCGTACCTATATTGGCGACACCGGCTATCGCTTTTAGGGAAGCGGGGGCGACAAAACCGAAGAATTCTTTCCACATCGGAGCCAGATAAGCAAGATGATTGGAATGTCCCAGATATTCTTGTGTCACTTGAAACTCTGCCATCAAGGGGGTGTGCCGCATAGCGCCGAACAGCGGGCTGTACGGTTCGCGGGGCTGGAAATCTATCGGCCCGTTCTTTACCTGAACAATGACATTGTCCCGAAACTGTCCGTCTAAAGGCTTGAACTCCAGATATGCCTGTTTGGCGCGGTCGGCATCGGAAGGACTATACACGAAAGCGCGCCACATGACGATACCCTTGTAAGGCTTCAGTGCATCCGCCAGCATGTTGGCGCCTTCGGCATGAGTGCGTCCGAAGTCACAAGGACCGGGCTGCCCTTCGGAATTGGCCTTTACCAGAAAACCCCCGAAGTCGGGAATGATACGGTAGATTTCTTTGGCTTTGTTTTTCCACCAACGGATGACTTCTTTGTTGAGAGGGTCGGCGGTGCTTAAACTGTCGAGCGCCATAGGAGATGCGAAATTGACGGAAAGATAAACACGCAGTCCGTATGGACGGAAAACGTCTGCCAACGCTTTTACCTTTTGCAGATATTCGGCGGAAAGAATTTTGGGAGAGGCGTTTACATTGTTCAGTACCGTACCGTTGATGCCGATGGAAGCATTGGCCCGGGCGTATGCTTTGTATCTGTCGGAAAGGGTGTTCGGCAGTTCTTCCCAATTCCAAAGTGACTGTCCTGCATAACCGCGCTCTATGGTACGATCCATATTATCCCAATGGTTGAGGATACGGAGATTGTAGGCCGGGTTCTCCGTTAATTGAGTGTTGGAATCCGAGAGTGGAAAATTGGCGGTTTGCTGCAATCTGAGCAGGTGATAGGCGGCATAGAGCAATCCTCTCTCGGTGGGGGCGGAGAGAATGACTGTATTGTCTTTGCAGCGGATGCGGAAACCTTCGGGTTGCAACTGCTTGTCCTTTTGTATGACAAGCCGGACGGGAGCTCCTTGCCATGCTTCCTGCAGTTCTTCGACGGCGATGTTTAATGTAGGCGATTGGTAGGGAGCCGAAACTTGCGCACGGGCATCGGCCGGCAGTCGAAGCCACAAATGGCTACCGTCTTCGGCAGCCATTTGGGTAACGAATACTATTGCGATATAGAAAAGCGAAAATATTCTGTATTTCATGTTATATCCGGGTTTATTGTCCGTCAATAGTGATTATCTTTCCATCGGCATCGTATTCCAGTTCGCAAACTTTCAGACTGCGGAGCCAGGTCTTTCCGTTGGAAGGTACACAGTCGTGGTGGAACAGATACCACTTTCCTTTATATTCTACGATGGCATGGTGTGTAGTCCAGCCCACAACCGGAGTAAGGATAACGCCTTGATAAGTGAAAGGTCCGTAAGGATTATCGCCAATGGCGTAGCACAGACGATGCGTATCACCGGTGGAGTAGGAAAAATAATATTTACCGTTGTACTTATGCATCCAACTGGCTTCGAAGAAACGGCGCCCGTTATCACCCGCGGTCAGCGGTTTACCGTTTTCATCCAGAATGATTAGGGCTTTCGGCTCTTCTGCGAATTCCAGCATGTCTTTGCTGAGCTTGGCTACACGAGCGGGCAAAGCTTGTTCATCGCCTTCGGGCAAGACTGCGCATTCCAATGCCTTGTTGTCGCGATAGCGTTGCAATTGTCCGCCCCATAGGCCACCGAAATAGATGTAGAAATCGCCGTCTCCGTTATCAAAAACAGCAGGGTCGATACTATAACTGCCTTTCATCGGATTGGCTTGCGGAATGAACGGTCCTTCGGGTTTGTCGCTGATAGCCACACCGATGCGGAAAATATCATTTTGGTCTTTCAGAGGGAAATACATATAGTATCTTCCGTCTTTCAGAACTACGTCGCAATCCCATAGTTGGCGGCCGGCCCAGGGAATGTCCTCTACCTGAAGAACTACTCCGTGGTCTTTGATTTCACCGTTCATAATGTCGTCGGTGGAAAAAACATGATAGTCTTTCATGTTGAAGTGATCGCCATTATCGTTTTCTCCGATGCCGCTCTCCCAATCGTGGCTGGGGTAGATGTAAACTTTATCGTTGAAAATATGTACGGCAGGGTCTGCCATATAATCTCCCGGAACCAGGTATCTCATTTCTTTTTTCATGGTGGAACAAAATTAGTGATAAGTTATTGAATTATTCGTTTATAGGATTTGAATCATTATTTTCCTTTTTTCATATTGCTGTAATCTCCCTGTTCATTGTAATCCCCTGTGGCATATATACCGACCATAGTGCCTGTAAAGCCACCGGCAGTTTGAGTGCTGAGTAAATCGGCGGAAACGGCTTCGCCTGCCTGTACCCAATCTGTTTTGGGGCTGAAGGAGTAGGAGAAAGTATAATAAACGCTTTCGCCTGCCGTTTGCGGTTCATTACCGGTTACTTTCAGGCAAATCTTTTTATTGGCATCCGATTCTCGCAAAGGTATTTCAGTTTCCGTATTGAGCTTGTCCATACTGTAAGCAATCAGCTTCAAGCAAGGCTTGCTTTGTTCGTCCAGCGCCTTGCCGAAACGGATATTACATTCATCATTATGGAACAGGATGATGCCCGCAAAGTCTTCCGGAGCCGTGGGTAAGAAGTTGACGGCTGTTTGCGCATCGAACTCGTTATTGGTAATCCAGCGGCCGATGACCGACGGCTGTCTACGGTCGTTGATTCTTATACTGCGGGCTGTCAAGGTCAGTTTTCCGTCTTTACCTATCTCATAATAAGAACTCTGTGGGGTGCGGATGAAGAATGCTTCATCAGTCAGCCCGTTACTTGTCCAAAGCGGAGTGGGAGCTAGGGAACGATTGGTGTAATGGAGGGTTTCACCCGCAGGAAGAATAATAGGTTGTCCGTCTTTCCAATCGACAGGGAGGAGGTATGTTTCGCGCCCCATTACATCGTGTCCGTCGCGATAGGGGCGTACAGCAAGGAATACGGCATACCAATCACCTGTGGGAGTTTGCACCAAATCGGCATGGCCGGTACAAGTGACAGGATTAGGACGGTCTTGGGGCAGGTCACGTTGTGTCAATATCGGGTTGGTACCGCACGGCTTGAAAGGCCCGAAAGGAGAGGAAGCCGAGAAGATGACCTCGCAATGATTGGGACCTGTACCGCCTTCGGCTGCCATCAGGTAGTAAGTACCGTTGATATGGTAAAGGTGAGGGCCTTCTATCCAACTGGGATGTTGCGATTTGTCTACACCGCCGTCTATAATCACTTTTTGTTCTCCTGCGGTACGGTTATTTTTCCAGTCGAATTCGCGTATCCAGATAGCGCGGTGCCCGCTGTATTCCGGTTTTCCGGCCGGGGCGTCGTTGTTTACAATATAGGCTTTACCATCTTCATCAAACAAGAATCCGGGGTCTATACCGCCTACTTCGGGTAGAAAGACCGGATCGCTCCATTCTCCTTTTTTAGGATCATCGGTTGTTACGAAGAAGTTACCGCCACCGTCTACTGCGGTAGTAATCACGTAGAAGAGCTTGTTGTGCGGATTGTATTTGATATCCGGAGCATAAATGCCTCCGCTGATGCGCAAACCGTCTTTCAGCGGTAATTGCGAGGGACGGTTCAATACATAGCCCAGTTGTGTCCAGTCTTTAAGATTGGTGCTGTGCCAGATGGGAATTCCGGGATAGAATGCAAATGATGAGTTCACCAGATAGTAGTCATTTCCTGCACGGCAGATGCTGGGATCGGGATAACAACCGGGAAGCAGGGGATTGACCGACCGGGAACCGGAAGTACTGTCATTCCGTACATCGCTTTCGGTACCGTTTTCAACGGAATAAGTAAAGGTGTCAAAGGTGGCGGTTTTGGGCGACAACAGCTCGCGCAAGAACGGTTTGGGCTGATGATTGCGGTCGAAGAGAAGGGGATACTCCTTACGGCCTTTTACGGGGAAATCGTTCTTCCACGAATCACCGTCGCTCACGCCCCATACGGTTACGCGGTCTATAACGTCGGCATGTTTCACGAACAGGTCGAAGAACGCTTTCATACGTGCGTTCCAGATTTTGGACACTGAATCGGGCAGTGCATCAGGATAGGGGTTCATGGCTGCCTTAAAGGCAACGGTGTCACTGATATTGGCGCCTTCGTGTACGGTAGGCAGTGCGCTCATTTCCCATTCGGTAATCATCAGTTTCACACCGGTAGAGGCGAAAGCAAGCATGCTCTTCTCGAACTCTTCTATGTTGGGATAGTCCATACCCATATGTCCTTGCATACCTATGGCATCGATGCGCAAGCCCCGTTTCTTCAGGTCGTCGATGATTTTCACGTAAGTGTTTCTTTTAGCGGGATTGCTCATGCCGTAATCATTGAGGTAGAGTTCTGCTTCCGGATCGGCTTCATATGCATATTGGAAGGCGAGCGGTATGTATTCCTCACCTAAAATTTGGTAGAACAGGCTGTTACGGTACGAGCCGTCGTCTGTTACCGCTTCGTTCACCACGTCCCAACCTTTGATGCGTCCTTTATAGCGGCTTACAAGCGTCGTGATATGTTCTTTCATCCGTTGCTTCATGATGTCCGGCGAAACGTTCTTACCCTCTTTGTCTACACAGAACCAGGGAGCGCATTGCGAGTGCCAGATGAGGCAATGACCGATAACGGCCATGCCGTTCTTTTCACCATATTCTACTATGGAATCGGCAGCACCGAAATTATATCTGCCTTCTTCTGGGTGAATATTTACGCTTTTCATGCAGTTTTCTGCAACGATAGAGTTGAAGTGTTGTTTTATGAGCCTTGTTGCCGCACTGTCTTTACCGGCTACCTGCCGGGTGTTCAATGCTACGCCAACAAGGAACTTGTCACCGAACGCCTCTTTCAGGGATAGGCTTTGAGGTGTCGTTTGCTTGGTACCGCAACCTGCCAATAACAGAGTAACGGCAAGCGCGGACAATAAAGTCTTTTTTACTCTCATGGTATCTTGTTTAATGAATGATTATCTGTTTCTGTTTTCTATCTCCTTGTTGATTTCGTCAATCCGTTCGTCGTCCAACTCATATTTTGAGATGATAAGCATGGCAACTATCAATAATATGGCAGGGATGATGGCTACTAACCAGAGAATGCCTTGTTCGGCAAATGAAGATTGGCTGACGGCATTGTTCTTATCGAATCCCACATAGGCAAGTACCAGTCCCGGTACTACACCGCCCAATGCCATTCCTGCTTTATAGAATATACCGGTAAGAGCATTTACAATACCTGAAATACGTTTTCCGGTGGTGTATTCGCCATAGGAGATAACTTCCGGAACTAAGGCCCACATATAGCCTGTAGCGACGATAACTCCGGTGGATTTTATAAATTGCGCCACATAAACAAGCCATATCTGGCTCTTTAATGACGGTATCATCGATATGATATAGAGTAGAGCCATACCTACGATTGCTATGGACAGAAATACATTGAACATGGCACGTTTGCCTATCTTCCTCTTAATCCACGGGACTAATGGCATGAAGATAAATGCCGGGATTGAGCCGAGCGCCATAAAGTTCGCCATTTGGTCGCTGGTGCCGTGTACATTGTACAACATATAATAAGACCCTGCCGAATTACCCACAGCCATCATGGCAAATGCTGTAATGAAGAAGAACGCAAGAATACGCAAGGGTCTGTTGCGCTTGAACTCCACCCAGAGGTCTGATACCTGTACTTTTTCAGTTTCTTTGGCATCCATAACGACGCGTTCTTTGCATTGTGTAAAACAGAACACCAGTAAAAGCAGTCCGGCAATCGCATAAATCGCCATGGTATAAAACCAGGCATCGGCGCTTTCTGCCGTATTAGTCATTCCGTCGGGCGACAGACTTGCCACCAGCTTAGGAATACCATAGGCTACCGCCAGCCCGCCTGTATTGGCAAGAAACATACGTACGCTGGTCAGTGTGGTTATTTCGTCCGTGTCACGTGTGAGCGATGCGTTCAGTGCGCCATAGGGAACGTTAATCAGCGTGTAAAGCATAGACAAACCTACATAGGTAAAGTATGCATAGACCAGCGAACCGGAGAATCCGTTCCAAAAGCAAAGTATGGCGAAGCCGGTGAGAGGGATTCCCGCCAATATCAGATAAGAACGGTATTTACCGAGTTTGGGGTTGTGTTTGTCTACGAATGCGCCTACCAAGGGGTCCCACAGCACGTCTACTACCCGGACTATGAGGAACATGAATGCGGCTGCCGACGGTTCCAACCCATATACATTCGTATAGAATATCAGCAGGTACATACATACTGTCTGGTAGATAAGGTTTTGTGCCAGATCGCCCGAACCAAACCCGATTCGTTGAAGCCATGACAGTTTGTAAAAACCTTTAGACTGTTCATTCGTTTTTATTGACGTTTCCATAATATCAGATTATTATTAGTTCTTTGATTTCACTTTTTTAATAGGCAATGTTTCCAATACTTTGTCTGCTACGCGTTTGCCCAATGTCTTCTTGTCGAGCGGATGAATATCGTTCCATTCTCCTAAATCGCTGTTACGTATAAGAAAAGCATTAGGAGTGGCTTGGGCTGCTTTTGCCTGTTCTAAACGCATTTCTGCCCATGCCTTGCGGCCGCCGATATCTTCTTTGGATAGATAGTCTGCCAGTTCCACTATATAAAAAGGCAATTCCGGTTGACCGAAAGTACGCCTCCAGTCGGCAATCATGGTTGTAAGGAGAGTAGCGTATTCATTCCGTCGTGATACGTTTGATTCGCCCTGATACCATACTGTGCCCCGCAACGTGTAATGTTGCAAAGGAGCTATCATGGCATTGTACAGACATACGGGCTTGTAACAGAAAAACATCATGTTCGGAGCCGACGGCATAGGGGCTCCCAAACGGTATTTCCATTCTTCTTTCAGATCGATGCTCTCATTATCGCAGATGAGCTTGTACGGCTTTTCCTGTACAAATCCCGGTTGTCCGCCGTTGCTGATGATGCGTACAGTGATATTGTTAATTCCCGGTTTCAGTGTCCCAGCCGGAATACGGTAGATACGGGGCGGATATTGATAGCCGGTAGTTCCTACAAATGTACCGTTTACGTATACGGAATCCGCATCTATGATGCAACCTAACCGCAGAGTGACTTCTTTGTCGCTCCAGGTGTGCGGTATTTCCACGTTTTGGCGCAGCCAGTGTGAGCCGGCAATGGGATTCAATCCGTTATTGCCCCATGTACGGGAAAACATGTTCACTGTTTGCCAATCGCTATCATCATAGTTTGAGGCATACCAGGGAGTCCGTTCGTGTAGCCCGGCATCGCTGCGATAAAGTGATGAGTTCCAGCGATAGAAACATTCGCCTTCCAGCTTCTTGATATGTGCGCAATAGATATCATCTTCATACAGGCGTTTATCGTTGATGTAGATGGGAAATTCCTTTAATCCCTCTTCACTGATCCAAGCTTCTATGGGGGTACCACCCCAACTGGAGTTGATAATACCTACGGGCACTTCGGTTTTCTCATACATCTCTTTGGCAAAGAAGTAGGCGAGGGCGGAGAAGTTCATTACGTTTTCTTGCGTCATCGGTTTCCAGCTTGTAGTGGAAAGTGTTTCTTGCGGTGCATGGAAGTTGTAGACTTTAGGTACGATAATCTGCCGGATTCTTTCATTGCTGTATTCGTTAATCTCTGTGGCGAACATATCTGTCACCCGGCTGACAGGCAGTTCCATATTCGACTGCCCTGAACAGAGCCATACGTCGCCTATCAATATATCGTTCAGTTTGATGTCGTTGATTTGCATTAGATACGGACCGCCTGCTTTCATTGGCGGTAGTGTTACGTTCCAGTGTCCGTTGTTGTCAGCGGTGGCGGCATACTTCTTTTTCATGAATGTTACACTGACCCTTTCGCCTGCGTCAGCAGTTCCCCATACTTTTACAGGCTGTTCACGCTGCAATACCATCCCGTCCGAAATCAAAGCAGGCAGCTTCACCTTTGCATCCGTTTGTAAGGCGGTGCAAAAGCAAAGCAGCACTGCTACTCCTAACCTAATCTTATCATGAATCAAATATTTCATATTTCAAATCCTTTTATGGTATATACTTATCAATTTTATTGATATTCGTACAATCGTACATGCAGTATCTTGAATTCTCCTACCGATATTCGTACGTGGCGCCCCTGATGGTCTTGGTCGCCGTTCAATCGGCGGATATAACGGAACTTTCCTTCTTTGTCCACCTCTACTTCATCCACATGACCGATGCCGCAACGCATTCCTTGAAACCTTTCTTTTTTTGTCTTTATCTGTTCGTTACTTAAGGCGAATCCGTCTTCACCCAGTTGTTTCCGTATCTCGGAACTAGCTTTCTCCGAGGCCTTGGTAAATTCCAAAACGATACCGCTACCGGCTACAATATATTCGTTCTTGGATAGTTTTAGGATGAGGCCGCCACCTTCGGGCCATGCGCTGCCATCTGTGGCGCGTGGGTCCCATGGTAATGTGAAATAGTGTCGGCAGGTTATTGATAAGTCATCATCCGTAATGATACGCTCTTTGTCTTTTTGGTTGAAAAGAACTCCTTTTATCATACCTTTGCCTTGATATTCAGTGAGTAAAGGCATTAGTTCCTTTAGTCTGGCATAGCTTTGAACTAAAGGAGAATCGGAAGAGTCGGAACCATCCTCTATGGAGAACGGGCTGATACCGATGGCGTCATGTTCGCCGAAAATATAGAAAGCTCGTACTCCGTTATTATCTGTCAGACGGATTTCTGGGATAAAAAGAGGGTTGTTATGCAGTTTGTACTGTGCTACCCAATTGGTGAAACCGTCATCGTACAGGTCTGGCGCTAAGATGTCGATATTGGGTGCTCCGCAGCGCCACACGTCGATAAGATGTGCCAACGGACCTGCCGAAGGATATTCACCCGGTTTACGTCCGCGACTGTTCATGGCGGCGTTGACGTATAAAGGTACGTTATAGATGGAACGGGCGGTTTGTGCCATTCGTTCTACGTAGCGGGCGTAGTGCCATGCCATGAAAATTTCGTCGGTATAGATGTCTGCACCGAATACTTCTTGCCATGTGCCTTGTTTCTTGCAGCCTTGGCTCTCCCATTTTTTTATCATTTGGGGATGCAGCGTCTTTTTGTTTTTTTGCAGATAGTTCATTAATTCTGTGGGAACAGGAGCACGGAACGCTTTGTCAGCTTCTTGAGAGTAGTCGCGCGCATCTTCCAGCATGCCTATCTCATTTTCTATTTGTACCATGATGACGGTACCTTCTTCTTTGTCAATTGCAGCGATGTGTTGTAGCCATGCCGAAAAGGCACGATTGTCTGCTTGATAGACATTTTCGGAGAAAGCGCTGGCTATTTCCAATGGTTTACCTGTTTGCGTGTAAGCGCGGGGATATTTCTTATGGTTTTCTTTGAACCAGAGAGGAGCATAACAACTCATGGAGTTTTTCCAGGCTCCGAACCATAAGAAGACGACTTTCAGATTGTTCCGGCGTGCTTGTTGCAGGACTTTGTCGGTAAGTGTAAAATCGAAGTGACCTTCGGTTGGTTCTGTTAAATCCCAGTATGCAGGAACGAGAACGGTATTTAATCCCATTCTTTGTAATTTAGGAAAAATCCGTTCGATGTCTTGTACGGATGAGGCGGATGAATTACCGAGCTCGCCGCCTAATATGAGGAAAGGTTTACCGTCTACGATAAGTTGGGTGGCAGTGCCTTGTGACTGCAAGAAACTTTTTTGAGCGACAGCCGGTTCAACAGTAAAGAAATGGATGATAAAAAGTAGAACTAAATATCCTCCTATCTTTTGCGGATAAGCTTCGAAGTTATGGAAATATGTTCCGATGTTTTGCCGATATGTTTTGAATATGCTTTTCATGTTACAAAGATAACGGGTAATTTATAAAGGGGCTTTCGTTGCTATTGTACAATGCTTTGTTTTTGTTACATACTGTTTGCCGGATGTTACATAAAATGTTGCTTATGTAACAATCGGTTTTAGGATGCCTTTTTAGGGGGATTATACATCATCTATCGAATGATAAGAATATGATGTAGTCTTATTTGCGTCGATAGATGATGTATAGGGTGATTTTATTTATTCTTCAGAAGTACTTTCTTCTTTTGAAGAGATGTTCTTCCAATCATCCCCACTGAATTCTTCACTTATATCTTTCCCTGCAATTCCATCGCATACGCCTTTGTAAGCATGTTTACGGTTGTAATTGCCGTCAAACAGGTTGGGCGATTCATCGGGCAGCCAGTATTCATGTTCGGCTGCATTATCGCTTAATGTCCAGATGGTGATACCTGACTGTTGTGCTTCGGGAACATTTGCCTTGTATGATTCGAAAACCATTTGATATACATTTGCCTGAAGTTCCAATTGTTCGGCGGACGGTGAAGCTGTTCCTAATGCGACATCAAGTTCGGTGACGCGGACTAACTTGCCTGTAGCGGCCATTGTTTGAAACATGGCATCTATCTGTTCACGGGTGATACTGCTTGCGGTTACGTGCATTTGTGTGCCGATACCATCGACGATAGGCTGGCCGGTTGCATTGTTTTCATCAATGTATTTTACAAAGTCAATTAGGGCTGCTAATTTGTTGGGACTTGTTTCTAAGTTGTAATCGTTGACATAAAGACGGGAACCCTGCGCGCAATATTTTCGAGCATATTCAAATGCTTTGGTGGCATAATCTTTGCCAAGATAGTAACCCCAGTAGAAATGACCGTTGCCGGCTTCGTTCGACCAGTTTAAGTTTAGCCCGTTAGTAGTATCTTCCGTAGGTGCTGTATCAGCTTTCCCTTCGCTGTCTGTGCTACCGAAGGCACCGTCTATACCACGCCATCGGCCATCATCAGTTATAGGTTCATTAATGACATCCCATTCTTGAATACGGTTACCTACGTGCTCTGCCATACCTTTTATCCAGGATTCCATAGCATCTAATAGGATTCTTTTCTTTTCTTCATCAGATTTTGGGGTATAAGTTATGGTGGTACCACGAGTAGCAAATTGGGCTTTAAATTGTTTAGCTTGTCCTTCTGTATACTCTACTACTTGTACATTATCAATATAATAAGTGACATTTGGCTTAAAACCAAAATCAAAGTTTATTTTCCAAGTCGTTCCTCCCTCTTCAAAATCTGTACTGAAGTTTTGTGGGATTACATTAATTAATTGCCAATTTGTAGATGTATTAAATGACTTAGTCCAGCTTGATTGAGATCCAGTCCAGTTCATATATGGATAATTATTAGTCATACCTGAGAAGGACAAACGTCCTTCTCCATCTTTATCAGATTTTACCCAGAATGAAATCTGTACTTTTTTATTGGTTAAAGTGGGCATTGGATCAGTAATGATTTGTAAGTCATATTCCTTTGTAGATGTGCTACTCGCTGTCATCTTTAGGATTTTTTCCCCTTCAATAGCATCATCGGAATCAATGACTTCTATGCCTGCACCTTTATTCTCTGAGCTCCAATTCTCCATTCCGTTTTCAAAAGAACCGTTAACACAGTAATTGCCATCTCCACTACTGTCAAAGTCTACTTCGGGTGCAATTAAATTCTTTAGGTAATTTTGATTTTGTTGCGTATGCCAGATAAAGTTATGCCCATAAATTTTGATGTCTGTCGGTACAACTTCCAAAAAAGCGTCAACGGTAGTGAAATCAAGTGAACCATCACCTTGCACTATTGACTGATGTTTCATTGCATTGCCAGCTGTAAACATTTGGAAATTTTCATCGGCAATTTTTTTGTAATCGGCATTGCTGATATATTCTTCTGCACCTAAGCCCAAACCTATAGTCATGTTAGGTGTATATTGCTCTGCGTATGTCTTGATACTGTTGTATAAAGCTATCTTTTCATTCAGTTCCAAAGGTATTTCCGAACTGTTGATATTCCCGTCCGCTTTTTGCCATTCCATTATCTGGTCGTCACAGCCCGTCAACGTAAGCGTGCAAGCTATTAACGAAAGAATAATCCTATTTCGTTTCATAATCAATAATCTTTAATGTTTTTCTATTTGATTTATTCAGTCTCTTCTTCGTCTTCCGGATAGTCGGAGATTATAATGTCTTTGCAAGGTACTACGCGCCAATTATCAAGATAGATGTGGGTTGCAAAGGTGTTGGATTCCACAGTAACATCCTTGTAAGTAAAATCTGTATTAACAAATCCGATACCGAAGTTCCGGTAGCTGGCAGAATTCCGGTCTGTTACCACGTCTTCAAAGGTAGGTGTCTCCTTATCAGCTATTAATGTGGCATATTTATTAAATTCACTGAATGGGATTGTAACTGTTTGCCAGCCTTCTGTATAGAATGGTACGATTTCTCCGTCTTGTATATAAGGTACATAGAAAGCCACCTGGTTAGAAGAGCCGTCGTCATCCGAACCGATTCCTGCAAAGTTGAAGTTATTGAACAGGTTGATTTGTATATGTCCGCAATTACTCCAGGGTTCGTTTTCCGCTACATAGATATCAAATTGCAATGCGACTTCCGTAAGAGGGGTTTCTTTCGGTATGTATTGATACATCCGGCTCCAGTCATCGGCAGCGTCATCATTACCGGCAGTCCAACATTCGGATGCCCGAGGTTTACCTGACATGATTCCACCGGCTGCAATCAGTCGTTCGGGAATTAATTGCAGGCATTTGCCGCGATTGCTGCCGGAAACCGGGTCGGTAACCAAGTCATCTGCATTAATCATAGATCCGGTTTCGCTCCAACTCCAAAAACCTTGAGTGCCGCTACCGTCGAAATTAAGTATCATACAATCTGCGTTATTGAAGTAGGCAGGAGTGGCAGCTTGACCATTGGCTCCTTCCGAATAGATACTTCCCCCGGTAGTCACTCCCGAAGGCATAGTAAAGGAATACCATTCTCCATCTTCATCGCTTTCTATACCGGTTGTTATTTCTATACTTCCGGGCAGGGTTACTTTGGAAGTCTCTTCCAATCCGGTACCGTATACCGTAACTTTTTCACCTGCTGCAGGCAGTGTATTGCTGATACTTGTGATGGTGGGGGAAGCGGCGCGTATCGTGAAATTGTAGGATAATTCCGTGTTGTTTTTGACGAAACGTATAATGTTACGCTCTTCGGGTTCTGCATCAGATACGGGGGTATCACTATTAATGGAAACCAACATAGAGTTGTCTGTAACGTAAGCACGGTTGAAGTATGTGTCGTATCCGTTGATATAGACTTTTTTCATACCATAGAATCCACTTCCTTCTATGCGAATCAGTTGTCCGAGACGTGCATAGGTAATAGGTCGGTCGGGTACGGAAGATTCATAGTCTTCCAAATAAACTTGGGTTACGGTTATCGGGGTACTTTGATATTTCTCATCAAAGTATTCGTCATCTTTATTACATGAAATGAAAACTGTAGGTAGTAATAACATGCACAACAACTTAATATATTTTGTACTTTTCATATCTGTCTGGCTTAATCAATTGAACAAATCTTCTTCTGAAACTTCCCTTTCACCAAACGTATAGGCTTCGGGTTCTTGGTTTAGCAGCGGATTACGACCACTATCCACGTCGGATATAGGTAGAGTGAGGTTACTGACAGTAGCTGTTGCCACACTAGTTCCGTCGTCTGTCTTGGCATATTGGCAATCTTCTGTTTCATCCCATTTGTAACTGGCGTTGCGCTCTTGATTGTTGAGGTAGTTTACAACTTCCTGTTGCTGATAGTAAGAGCGTCGTAAGAGGTCGTACCAGTATTGTCCTTCGAGAGCAAATTCTATACGGCGTTCGTAGTGGATAGCATCGTATGTAATAGTATTTACTTCAGGCATTCCGGCACGTCTGCGCACTTTATTAAAGTACTCTAAAGCAATAGCATCACTGGTAGAAGTGTTATTACCCATAATTGCTTCTGCTAGGTTTAAATAAACTTCAGCCAAGCGCATCATATAGGTGTTTAAACCACTACTCTGTGAATAACTTTGTCCATTGTCATCGATCTTACCGATTACATACTTTTTAAAATTGCATTTATTTTCATAACCGGTTTCAGTTACATTGTATGTATATCCGCCATTTTTTGTATTGAGGTCAGGATAGTATTCTCCCACAGTCGCAATAGTGTAATGGCGACGAATACGGTCCTGCGGGTCGTAGGTGCGGACAAGGTCATACGAAGCATACGTAGCATTGCCCCAGTTCTGCTCACCTACCATGGTAGACCAGCCAAAATAAGTGGTCATGGAGTTGTTGCATCCCCAGCCTATTGCATCAGTGCTACCGCTTAACCATTGCAGTTGAAAAATAGATTCACTATTGTTATTGGTCGTAGCAACGGCGAAGAGATCACCATAATTCTCGAGTAATTGGTAGGGGCCTTCTTCTATAACTTTCATGGCTGCTTTACGTGCCAACTCAAGATAATAACTGTTGCGGGTACCCCGGTTGAAATCGGTAGCAATGTTGCTTCCGTCATATTGACCGTCAGTAGTGAGCCCTGCCATAGACAGGTATATACGCGACAAAAAAGCGTAAGCGCTATAACAGGTGACTCTTCCTTCATTAGAGGCTGTTTTTGAAAGATTGACTGCTGCATATTCAAGATCTCGGATTGCAAATTCTATTACATCTACTCCTCGATTGGCGGGCACAACGGAATTGCTGACTAATTCGGCTGTATTTTCATAGATAATACCTTTTCCCCATAGAGATCCGATATACCAGTAGGCAAGCCCACGCATGAAGCGTGCTTCGGCAAAGGCTTGTGTTTTGGCTTCTTCACTAATCTGAGGACTTGAATAATCTTTGATGTTGTTAATGGTATAGTTAGCCTGTGCTATGACAGAATAAAAAGAACCCCATGCATCTTCCAACCCCGGGCTTAATGCTGTTTCTGTGAAATTAGTGTACGGATAAATATAGTCGGACCAACGAGCGGTAATATTATTGGCTCGCCCATCTCCCATACTATAATATGCTTTGTCGTTAAAACTGTTCCATACATAGTTATAAAGTGGAGCCGTGGCCGTTTCTAACGCTTCTTCGCTGTCGAAGAATGTTTCCTGATTGGCATTGGTTGTGTTTTCGTGTGTCAGGAAGTCTTCACACGAAGAAATAAACAGTGAACCGGCAACTACTGTCAGGGTAAATATTTTATTTTTCATTGTGTAATTCATTTTAAGAGTGATTTAGAAAGATACATTTAATCCGAATGTATAGATACGCGGTGAAGGATAACGTCCATAATCGACTCCTGTCATCAGTGCATCACCATACATTGCACCCACTTCCGGATCAAGTCCGCTATATTTACTCCAAGTACATACGTTTTGTATATTGGCATAAAGTTTCAAGTTACTGAGATGTATCTTATTGATTAACTTCTTGGGGAATGTATAGCCGATAGATATATTTTGTAGTCTGAGATATGAGGCGTCTTCTATAAGCATATCACTGATGCGCGTAAAGTTTTGGTTGGCATCTGATGCTTGTAAAGCCGGCATTGTAGTGGATGCGCCATTAACTACGTGGAGGTTACGGTAATCGCTGTCGGAACCGTTGGGATCTATTAAATCTACCTGTGCATAGTTTAGCGATGATTTCAGAATATTACCGTTAGAACGTGGATCTTCAATGCGCATACGAGTCAGATTCAGTGCTTTATTTCCATAAGAGCCGGAGAAAAATATAGTGAGGTCAAACCCTTTGTAAGAAAAAGTGTTACCTATACCATAAGTAAACTTGGGACTGGGATTACCGATAAACGTACAGTCTTCACTGTTAATTACACCGTCACCGTTAATATCTTCGTAAATATAATCACCAATCCATGTACTGTTCTTGGCTATGGTATTACCTTCAGGAATGGCAACTTGTTTTACATTACCGTTAGCATCCTTATAGTAGAAGTCGGTTGGCTCATTAAAGCGTCCGATAACTTTGTAACCCCAAAACTGTCCGATAGGTTGGCCTACAGTTGTCTTGGTTACAATGTAGGATGTGGAACTGGGTTGATAACTTTTTTCGATGGATGAATTATCAGTATCGAGTTGCACTACTTTGTTACGGTTTAAGGAGAAAATAATATTTGATGTCCACTGGAAGTCTTTTTTGATGATATTAGTGGTATTCAGTGTCAGTTCAAATCCTTTATTCTCCAGTGAACCTACATTTCCCCAAGGATTGGATGCGGCACCTTGCCCACTTGAACCCAAATATGAAGGAAGTGGAAGCTGGAGTAACAGGTTCTTTGTCTTTTTATAGTATACATCAGCGATAAGCTCAATACGATTTTGGAATAAACCGAGGTCAATACCTAAATTATAAGAATTGGTTGTTTCCCAAGTTAAATCGGGATTGGCAGTGTTTCCGGTCAGTACGCCGGTACCCCATGGCGTTGTCTTATAAGAGAGTAATGCCATGTAGGCGTAATCACTAACGTTTTGGTTACCTGTAGCTCCCCAACCTGCACGTACTTTCAGATTATTAATGACAGGGTTGTCACGCAGGAAACTTTCTTGAGAGGTGCGCCATGCTAAAGCTACTGATGGGAACCAGCCCCACTTATTACCTTTGGCAAATTTGGATGAACCGTCACGACGGATGGTAGCGGTGAGCAGGTAGCGTTCATCGAAAGAATAAAATGCACGTCCGAAGAATGATGCAAGGGAATTAACAATACGGGAACCTGTTGTGGTAGATGATGTAACGTCACCGGCACTTAAGTCGGGAGTTGTATTTGTTAGAAATCCGGTAGCTGTACCAACCTGAGTTTCATAATTGTAGTGTGACATTTCTTGGCCTATCATAACATTAATGTTATGCTTTTCTGCGAATGTATTATTATACGTTAAGATATTACGCCATGACCAATATTTAGTATTTGTTTTAGTCCATTTAGAAGTACGTGTATCACTTGTTTTAATACCAAATTGATAGTCGGGTTGGTAATAATAGTAGTTGTTGTAATTCCAATCTGTTGATATTTCTGTCTTGAAAGTCAGACCTTTCAGAATGGTCGCTTCTAAATAAGTGTTGAGGCGAAAATTCGTTTTACGATTCTCATTTGTACGGATGGATGCAAGACCTACCGGGTTTTCAGGCATCCATGTATCATCAGGACCATCATATGTGCCGTCAGGAGATGTAACAGCAACGGTAGGTTGTTGAATCAAAGCGCTGATAATGGTATTATTATCAGTTCCAACTTTTTGTTTTGATTCTGAAAATGAAAAGTTTACTCCACCACGGAGCCATGATTTGATCTGTGTATCAATATTGGAACGTAATGACAGACGACGGAAACTGGAATTTATCGCTATACCATTTTGGTCAAGATAACCTCCACTGAAAGCGTAAGTTGTCTTTTCATTACCACCACTTACAGACAAGTTATGGCTGTTCATAAAAGCTTTTTGGAATAATTCATCTTGCCAATTGGTACCTTGTCCAAGCATATCGGGACGAATAAAAGAACTGCTTTGATCTACGAGTCCAAGCGCAGCTCGCGCATTATGATGTTGGGCATATTCCTGTAGATTCAGCATGTCTAATTGTTTTGGCATTTCTTGCCAGCCTGCATAACCGTCATAAGTGATACTTGCTTCACCTGCTTGTCCGCGTTTGGTCGTAATCATGATGACTCCGTTAGATGCTCGCGAACCGTAGATCGCTGTTGCCGAGGCATCTTTTAATACATCCATTGATACGATATCCGATGGGTTGATGCTTGACAAAGGGTTACTGTTTTCATCATCTGTTGCAGAATCTACTACTACGCCGTCAATTACAAAAATAGGCTGATTAGTAGCATTTAGTGAATTAATACCACGAATCTGTATAGAAGTTGAAGCGCCAGGCGTACCGGAGTTCGCTTGGATTTGTACACCAGCTGCACGACCTTGCAAGACTTGATCGATAGAAGTTGGAACTGACTTCTTTATGGCTTGGTCATTTACTGAAACTACTGAACCTGTTAAATCCGAACGTTTCATTTGGCCATAACCAACGACTACGACTTCATCCAGCATTTCTGTATCTTCTTTTAAGATAATCTCAACTTGTTTTTTTCCGGATACAGGTATTTCTTGTGTTTTATAACCGATAAAAGATATGACAATAATACCGTTTGATGGAAGTGATAGAGTAAAATTTCCATCAATGTCAGTAACAACGCCGTTTGTTGTTCCTTTTTGTACTACACTGGCACCAATAACCGGGCCAAATGCGTCTTTTACTGTTCCTTTTACAGTGATATTCTGTGCCTGAAGCGTAATAGGCAACAAAAACAGAAGAAGGATAAATCCTAAATACTTAATAAAATGATTTGTGCATTTCATAATGAAATTAATTTAGTGGATAACTTTTATACTCTCATTTCTTAATTCTCCTTATGTTATATATAAATAAGGTGAACTTTTTAGTGTGCCTTTCTTTAAGTACTCATTTGTTTCATTGAATTAATGATTAAACATTGTTTTTTTGTCTGATACAAATTTATAATGTTATCCATGAAACATCTGTTTGGAATGTTTCCGGTGTTACATATTCATGTAACATCATTTTTCTGTGCGTAACAAAATATACTTCAGATGTTACATTTATGTTATATGGCATACAAAGCTATCTATTATTTTTCATACTTTTGTTTTGACTTTTAATTCTGTAGTATGAAAACATCATTCAAAATATTATTTCCATTTGTGATATATGTTATTTCTTCTTTTACTGCTTATGCGCAGACCGGGAGATTTTATACCACAGATGGAGGATTATCCAGCAGCCTAATCAACCATTTCTTTCAAGACAGTAAAGGGTTCATGTGGACAGCGACAGAATACGGGCTGAACAGTTTTGACGGCTTGCGTTTTGCAAATTACTGGCACGTATCGGGCGATTCTACTTCCATAAAGAATAACTATGTACGTACGTTGTTTGAAGATAGCCGGCAAAACCTGCTGATAGGATGCATTGACGGTCTGATGAGATATGACCGTGAGACGAATACCTTTTCTGAAATACCGATGATACGTGCTGGCAAGCAGGTTTTTCCGCACGTTACACAGATGCAGGAACTGCATAATGGTGAAATATGGATGACTACTACCGGACAGGGAATGTTCCGGTTGGATGAACAACGGAAACAAGCCGTTTCGGTGGATGAGCTTTTGCGACAATCCAATTATAATTTTCAATCTTGTTTTTATGAAGATTCTTATTACAATCTTTGGATAGGAACTTATGGTAACGGATTGATTTGTTATATGCCCGCTACAAAAGAAGTACGTGTGTTCAAATACCCCACTCTCAATGATAATAATATAGCAGCTATTATAGAAGATAAACAAGGCAATCTTTTCGTTGGAACGCAAAAGAGGGGGTTGTCATGCTATAACAGGAAGAAGAACACTTTTACACCTGTTCCTTATGTAGGAAATGGCGCTTTGTCTGTTTATTGCATGGCATTAGTAGACGGGCAACTTTTGGTCGGTACCGACGGCCAGGGGTTGAAGTTGTACAATCCCATCAAGAAGCAATTGGAAGATTATACCATCAATACTGCTCCGATGGATTTCTCGGAAGGGAAGATACATACAATATTGGAAGACAAGGATAAAAACTTATGGTTGGGTTTGTTTCAAAAGGGCATTGTCCTGATACCGAAACAGAGTAACCCCTTTGAGTACTATGGCAGCAAATCCACCTATTATAATCCTATAGGGCAGGGATGCGTCATGTCTATTTTTCAGGATAGCAATCAACACCTATGGATAGGCGCTGATAATGAAGGTATCTATGAACTGGATGCTGAAGGCGGCTGTCTGAGACATTACCAGCCGGGAAGTTCCTCTCATTCTGTGGCTAATACGATAATGTGCATATATGAGGATTCGGAAAAGAACCTATGGCTTGGTTCTTATACACGCGGTATTGCGAAATTGAACAGAAAAACCGGAGTATGTGATTACTCTCTGCCTGTTGACAATGAAAAGATACTTTCTATAACCGAGGATAAACAGAAAAACTTATATATCGGTACACTGGGCTCCGGTTTTTATCAGTATAATTTACAGACCGGCAGTTTGAAACATTATGAATCTGCTAAGGATGAAACCGGTGATTTAAAAAGAAATGAACTGGTTAACGACTGGATTAACTATATATTCTGTGATAGTGAAGGATTTATCTGGTTGGGGCATTATAAAGGAGTAAGTTGTTTCAATCCTTTGACCGGGAGCTTTATAAACTATCGGCAGGTGAATACTTTGATTTCAGGCTGCGTGGGATATGCCATTCAAGAGGATTATTCCGGTAATATTTGGGCGGGCACGACAGACGGACTTTACTGTTTCAACAAAAAGACGGAAGAACTGAAACGATTTACAACGGCAGACGGACTCTCGAATAATGTTATTTGCGGTCTCTGTGAAGATTCCCGGCATGATATATGGCTCAGTACCTATATGGGTATCAGCAAGTATGATGTCAAGAATAACCGTTTTGTCAATTATTACTCGGGAGATGGATTGCAAGGCAATGAATTTACGCACGGAGCTTTCTATAAAGATAAGAAAGGAAAGATATATTTCGGCGGTATTAATGGCGTTACCTATTTTTCTCCGGAGCGTATAGGAAGTGTTTCTAAAGAAACGAATGTGTGGGTTACGGACTTTTACGTATTCAATCATCCGATACATAAAAACAGCCTTTCGGGCGGAGAACCCGTAATTGATACATCGGTACAAGACGCCAATCAGTTTCGGCTATCATATAAAGACAATACATTCAGTATCGTTTTCTCCACATTACAATACAATAATCCCGAGCAGATTTCCTATCAATATAAAGTGGACGAATTAGGTTCCCAGTGGCTCAGTACCGAGCCGGGGGTAAACCGTGTGACTTATAACAATTTGCCGCCAGGTCAATACACTTTTCAGGTGCGCGCCCTCAATTACGGCAATTACTCAGAAACGCGTACCGTCAAGATTTTGATTACTCCCCCTTGGTATCAGACTTGGTGGGCGTATTGCGTTTACATTACTTTAGCCGGACTGTTGGTGTTGGGTATTGTCAATTATATCCTGTCGCGTATGCGGCATCGTCGTGAAATCATGAAGCGGGAACATGCCGAACAACTGAATGAAGCGAAGTTACAGTTCTTTATCAATATATCCCATGAGATACGTACGCCGATGACGCTTATCATTAATCCCTTGGAGAAACTGCTGGCGGATAAAAGAGATGGGGAGTTACATAAAACATATCTGATGATTGATCGCAACGCACAACGCATTTTGCGTTTGATTAATCAGTTGATGGACGTTCGTAAGCTGGATAAGGGACAGATGTTCATGAAGTTCCGTGAGACGGATATGGTAGGATTCATTGCCGACTTGATGCAGACATTTGAGTATATGGCGCGTAAAAAGAATATCCGTTTTGTTTTTAAGCATGAAATGCCTCAATTGAAAGTATGGATAGACTTGAATAACTTTGATAAAGTGCTGATGAATATTCTGTCCAATGCTTTTAAATATACTCCGGATGGGGGTGAGGTACAGGTTAGTTTGTCAACAGGCCGGGATATAACACGCCGGGATGCGTTGCGTGACTATTTTGAGATTGTGATAACGGATAGCGGTATCGGTATCGACCGGAATAAGATAGAACGCATTTTCGAACGCTTTTATCAGATAGATAATGATGTAACGAAATCCAATTTCGGTACAGGTATCGGTTTGCATCTGTCCCGTTCGCTGGTACAGCTGCATCATGGAATTATTTTTGCTGAAAACAGGGAAGATGCTCCCGGAAGCCGCTTCATCATACGTATACCGTTGGGTTCGGCACACTTGCGTACCGATGAACTGGAAACTGTGGATGCGGATACTGTTATGTTTCACACAGTCGATAAACCTGTTTTAGCGAAGCTGGAAGAAGAACTCATGATGGAAGAGGAAGAGCCCCAAACCGGTACTAAAGCAAAGACGCGTTTACGGATTTTGGTAGTGGAAGATGAAATTGAAATCAAAGCCTATCTGAAATCGGAACTGTCGGATGAGTACAAGGTAGAGACTTGCAATAATGGTAAGGAAGCATATGATTTGATTTTGCGTGATACTCCCGATTTGGTTATTTCGGATGTTATGATGCCCGAAATGGATGGACTGGCTTTATGTCGTAAGATAAAGCAGAATACCAATGTAAATCATGTTCCTATAATCTTATTGACAGCCAGATCCAAACCGGAGGATACTTTGGAGGGAATGGAAACCGGTGCCGATGCTTATATGGTGAAACCTTTCAATACGGAATTACTGAAAAGGACTATCGCCAATCTGATAGCCAATCGCAGGCTGTTGCGTAACAAATTCAGCGGTGCACAACAGCAAGAGGATAAAATAGAAAAAATTACTATGAAGTCCGGTGACGAGATATTGATGGGGAAGATTATGAAAGTGGTGAATGAGCATCTGGATGACCCTACTCTGAACGTTGAGATGCTCGCTTCCGAAGTTGGATTAAGTCGCGTGCACGTTCATCGTAAGCTGAAGGAATTGACTAACCTTTCCACTCGCGATTTTATTAAGAACATCCGTTTGCAACAGGCTGCAACTTTATTGGCGCAAGACCATAAACTTACCGTCTCTGAGATTGCTTATGCCACAGGATATACCAACCTGTCTCATTTTTCCAGCTCTTTCCGCGAGAAATATGGAATGTCGCCGAAAGAGTATATGAACCAGCACCGATAATATCATTTTGAGAACGGAAGGATACTAAAAATACCTTGACGGTTGAGTGTGAGAGGCAGGTTGTACGTATTCCTTTTCAAAACGAATTAAGAGATGAGAAAAGCTATATTACTTTTACTGTTATCGGCAGTTACGGCATTGCAAGCACAAATCGATATCCGTACCCTGCAACTTCCCCAATCGCATCCCCGTTATCTGACGAATGCAGATGGGAAGCAGGATACGCGTGATTTAATCGAAAATGAATCATGGGCAAAAGATGTATTCGGTAAACTGAAAGCAAAGACTGATGCCTATACCCGCCTGACAGAGGCGCAACCGGACTGGCTCTTGTCGCGTCTTGCCATGTACTGGGATTCTCATGCTACCGATGTGTATATAAAAGGTGAAAGTTTCGACCACGCTGGCGGAGCGAAGGCTCCCGTGCCAACAGTGCGCTATACCGGAACACGCGGTACATTCGCTACTCACGGACGTCCCAAGCTGGCAGATATCATTCCATACGATGATGATAAGGACGGTAATGTTACCTTTCATAACAATTCCCTTCCCGGCCGGCCTTTGGAAAAAGTTCATCCCGCCAAAACAGGACGTAACATCGAAAGTCTGAACCGTGAGATTATGGGAATCGCCCGTGACGCGGCTTTCCTTTACTGGTTGACCGATGAAGAACAATATGCCCGCCTGGCAGCCGGTGTTTTCGATACCTATATGCAAGGTATCTATTATCGCAATGTCCCCGTCGACTTAAATCACGGCCATCAGCAAACATTGGTCGGTATGAGTTCGTTTGAGGTAATCCATGAAGATATACTTTATGATATTGTTCCTCTGTACGATTTCCTACATGGATATCTGGTTGCCCATTATGCCGATAAAATGAATATTTATGCCGGGGCTTTTAAGAAATGGGCGGATAATATCATTGCTAACGGAGTCCCCCATAATAATTGGAATCTGATGCAGGCGCGTTATGTAATGGACATCGGCATGATACTTGAAGATGATAATCATTATGCCGACGGTAAAGGACGCGGATACTATATAGATTATGTACTCAATCAATCCAGTATCCGGCAATGGAGCTTGAAAAAACTTGCCGACTACGGATATGACCCTCATACGGGCATTTGGGCGGAATGTCCCGGTTATAGCGGTGTGGTGATGAATGACTATGCCAACTTTACCAATCTCTTTGACCGTAACCTACATTGCGACTTGACAAAAGAGTTGCCGATACTTCCCACAGCCGTTGCGGCTACTCCCCAGTATTTATTTCCCAATCGGATGATATGCGGTTTTGGAGATACCCATCCGGGGTATCTGAAAACCACACCTGTTATTCGGATGATTGAAAACGCCCAAGTTAATGGAAAAAAAGAACAGGAGAGGTATTTTACCGCTCTATTAAAATGTCTTGACCCTGATGCCGGGAAAGCTGCGGCAAAGAAAGATGTGCGCGTATCCATCAATTCCTTCTTTGACGACAAGCCTTTGGAATTGAAAGAAGATGTCCGGGCGGGCAAGATGGAAGACTATGTATCTCCTTTATTTTACGCTCCAAACGTATCGTGGCTGGTACAGCGGAATGGTATGCATCCGCGTAACAGTTTGATGATTTCTCTGAATGCCAGCGAAGGTAATCATATGCATGCCAATGGTATTTCAATGGAGCTTTACGGTAAAGGATATGTGTTAGGTCCTGATGCCGGTATCGGCTTATATCTGTATAGCGGATTGGACTATGCTGAATATTATTCACAGTTTCCCAGTCACAATACGGTATGTGTCGATGGAATCTCCAGTTATCCGGTGATGAAGAGTAATCATTCATTCGATTTGCTGTCCTGTTTTCCTGCATCTTCCGCGGCTACGGCGGTAAAGGAAAAATTTCCTTCCGTAACGTACAGCGATGTTTATTTCCGTGAACCGGAAAGCCGTTCGGACCAGACACGTATGATGAGCATCGTTACCACCGGTCCCGAAACCGGTTACTACGTAGATGTTTTCCGTAGCCGTAAAGAACGTGGCGGAGATAAAATGCACGATTATTTCTATCATAACCTGGGACAGGAAATGACCTTGACCGCTGCCGACGGCACTGATTTGTATCTGCAACCTACCGAAGAGCTTGCCTTTGCCGGCGCGCATCTGTATGCCTATTCCTACTTGTTCGATAAGAAATGTGCCCGGACAGGTAAAGATGTAAAAGCTGTTTTTACAATCAAGATGCCCGATAAGGATGATATCCTGATGAATATGTGGATGAAGGGTGAAAAAGACCGTACGGTGTTTTCTGCTCTCAGCCCTATGACCGAAGGATTGAGCCGTACGCCGGGAATGCCTTATAATATTAAGGAACAACCCACCCTTACCTTTGTAGCCCGTCAGGAAGGTGAAGCATGGAATCGTCCTTTTGTAGCCGTTTATGAACCTTCGACTGTGAAGGAAGCCGAACGGATTTCTTCCGTTACTTTTCCGGAAGTGGAGTGTAAACAGCCGGGCAGCCATGTGGGGATTTGCGTAAAACAGAAAAACGGTCGCATGGATTATATTCTGTCTTCGGATAGTGCTGCATATCTTAGTTCGATGAACAATGGTATGAAAGCCTCTTCTACCTACGCTTTATGGGGCAACCGGCGAGGAGAGGATTGTACTTTCTTTTTAGGGAACGGCACGTTGTTACAAACTCCCGCTATATCAATTAAGGCTGACGCTCCGGTGAATGTGTTGCTCGAGAAAGAATCGAACGGATGGTATTATACGGCTTCCGGCGCTTGTACAATCACCTTGAATGGAAAGACATATAAGATAAAGAAGTGTGTGATGGAGAAAACGAAGCTCTAGAGAAAGATATGCAATGAAACATTTATTATTAGTAGTATTGGTAAGTTTCGGCATGGCGGTCCAAGCGCAGTTGAAAACTTATCCGGTGGGATTGCATACGGGTATGCCTCACAATGATGATTATACGGTTCGTGTCCGTATGCTTGGCGGGGAATGGCAGGACGTGTTTGAATATAAAGTGCAGGTCGATTTGGATAAGCCGCAAGATGCTTCCATGGTACAGTTCGATATGGGAAGCCCAGTGGAAGTTATGGTAAAAAAGAATAACGGTACGGTGCGTGAGGTTGCCATACGCCCTCTGAATAATAATATAGCCTGTCGGCAAGTACAAAACGCCGTTTTTTTCACTTTGGACAAGCCTCAAAATCTTTCAGTCGAGTTTAACGGAGACCGTTTGCACAATTTGCATCTTTTTGCCAATCCAATGGAAGAAGAGGTTTACTCGGAGGAAGCAAAAGGCGTTATGTTCTTTGGGCCGGGGATACATCGTCCGAAAGATTTACCCAATAATCAGATACGCATACCAAGCAATACTACGGTCTATTTGGCTCCGGGTGCAGTGCTGAAAGCTAAACTGTTGGTTGATAATGCTGAAAATGTGCGTATCATTGGTCGCGGAATATTAGACCATCCTGTCCGCGGTATTGAAATAACCGATGCCAAGAATGTACTGATTGATGGAATTACGGTTGTAAATCCCGAGCATTATACAGTGTTCGGTGGCGGTTCTTCGGAGATAGTTATCCGTAACTTGAAAACTTTTAGTTGCAAAAGCTGGAGTGATGGCATTGACATGATGTGTTGCCGTAAAGTACTTGTTGATAATGTTTTTCTTCGTACGGGGGATGATTGTATTGCGCTCTATAATCATCGCTGGAACTGGTGGGGTGGTTCAAGCGATATTACCGTACGGAATTCCGTGCTGTGGGCGGATGTTGCGCATCCTATCAATGTAGGCGGCCATGGCGATCCGGATTCTTTAACGGGCGAGGTGATTGAAAATCTGACGTTTCACAATATTGATATTCTGGAACACGATGAAGATGATCCGCTGTATCAGGGGTGTATGACGGTAGATTGTGGCGACAAGAATTGGGTGCGTAATGTCTTGTTCGAGGATATCCGTGTAGAGAATATTCAGGAAGGCCGTCTTTTCTATGTGAAAGTCCGTTTCAATCCTAAGTACGATAAGCAACCCGGTAACGGTATTGAAGGGATTACGTTCCGTAATATCACTTATACAGGAGTTGGTGAGAACGCTTCTTTGGTGCAAGGGTTGGATAAGAATAGATGTGTGAGAAATGTAGTTTTTGATAGTATTATGATCAATGGTGTGAAAATGAAGCACCTGAAAGGGATTATAAAAAATGAGTTTATAGAAGACATTGAGATTAAGTGATTGGTAGTTTAATAACATTTTCTTCGTGTGAAAACTATTTTATTGTTTTATTGCTTCCGCTCCAAATGCTTGTAATTTTCCTGCGTATCATCATAATATTCAGTAAAGACACTGCGAAAAACAGGATACAGCCTATTATCCAGCATGGAAGTAACGTTCCCGTCTCCAATTGTGGAAAAAGCGTGCTGATGATTTTCGTGTAATAACCACGCAGCCATGCTACTCCACCGACAGACAGTACCAACACTAATAGATTTAAACCGACTGTCAGTATATTGTAGGGAAGCGCTACGCGATTCGGACTATATCCTATAAGAAGCAGATTCTCCAGTTTTCCTGTATTCTTTTGCAATAATAGGAAGATACTTAGCATCAGGATGTAAAAGGATAAAATGCTGATGAATAATCCTACTCCCATGACAATACCGGTGATGAGACGCAGGAAATAAGTTGTTTTTCCGGCATCCAGACCGTCACCTTCGGTTTCGTAATGCTTTTGTTGAAAGTAGTTGCTGATGGCTGTGTCGGTAGGGTTCTTTACTTCAACGATGAGGCGGGAAGGTTGGGCTTCTTTGCCGGGAGCAAAGTTCTTGTTTGCCCAATCCATAAATGTTTGGGGAACAAGAATTGTATTCAGACGATTGGAGAAGCCTACAATTTTACCTTTGAATTGCTCTACACGTCCGTTACCCCGTAGACTGATATCCATTTGTATAAGGTTCATGAGACCTTCGGAAAGTTTTGGTAGACTGCGACTTTGTGCAAAGCCGAAGTTATATAAATTCAGGTAATTACGGGGAATGATGATAGGAATGACTTGAGAAAACTCATCAAAATGCCATTTATCTAAGTTTACATCTACATATTCATCGGGTACCGACTCAAAAAACATTTCGGTGGAGAGGTGTATTCCGGCTTCCTGCATACCTAAACCTGCGGATACTTTGAATAAGGAAGGGGTGAAAGCTCCCACGCTTTTAGTGAAAGATTGCGCTTTCATTTCTTCGATATCCTTTAGGGAGAAAGTATTACTTCTTCCGGTAAAGCTGCCGAGTGTACTGATTCTTTTGGTGGCGATGATATAATTCTTCTTCATGAAGCTGTCTCCCTGTGTGAAAATGGGGAGTACGTCCCGATAGAATTGTACGCTCAGCAATACAATCAGCATACCGAAGAGGTTGGCGAGAAAAAAGCCGGTCAGTTGGCCTATACTGATATGTTGACGGAGAAGTTTCCAAACAAGTTTGTTCATGATTTGAATGATGGTTTATGAATTATAGACGGAAAGTTTCATCATATTCAAGCTCCGGATGCTTTCCAATGGATGTTACAATAACTCCTGCTCCTTGCTTTCCTGCTTCTTCCATGAGCAAAGTACTCATAATGACACTGTTTTCATTATCGAGGTGGCTGATAGGTTCATCCAAAAAGATAAAGTCGAATGGTTGGCAAAGGCTGCGTATAAAAGCAACGCGTTGCTGTTGGCCGAAAGAAAGCTTCCCGGCTCTTTCATTAATCTTATCGGGAATACCGATTGCTTCGAAAAGAGTAATAATCTCTTTATTCTTCTTGTAGTTGGTCAGGCGATTTTTTAATAAGATATTTTCAAGTGCAGTCAGTTCTGGGAAAATACGAAGTTCCTGAAAAAGAATACTGAGCGAATGTTTTCGTATATCTACCCATTCGTTAACGGAGAATGAACGGATATTGCGTTCATCAAAATTAATGATACCCTGATAGTCGCGGCGATACCCGTAGATATAGCTGCATAGAGATGATTTACCGGTACCTGAAGCAGCTTCTATCAGATAACGTTTTCCTTTGCTGAAAATTATGTCCTGATGCCATATTTGTGAAGTGATGGCATCGCGACGGGCAAAGGCTTGAGGCAAAGTCTGCTGTAAATGAATGTGGTTCATTGGTTGTTCAAGTATGTTTTATTATCTTATCCAATCTGTCATTCAGAGCGTAGCGAAGAATCTATTGACAATTAAGCTGATTTGACAAATTCTAAGGCTGAAAGCCTTCTATCTCTAAGCCCGGGATAATACCCCAGGGATAAATGTTCTCAGTATTCTGTGTTAAAGGCAAAAGACTAATATTCGGAGATTTTGCCCTTACAGGGCGCAATGTTAGTCATATTCGCATTCCCGGGGTGTTATCCCGGGCTTAGAGATAGAAGGCTTTCAGCCTTAGGTTACTTTATTATTAACTTTTGATTCGTATTAATTGCTAATTATTAATTACTAACTACTACTGCTACTACTTTATCCCCGCGAACAGTTTGGCGAAGTCGATAAGTTGTTTCAGGGCATTTTCATTCTTCTCGTTCAGAACAACTGTAAAGTTTGTCCGATTCTTGTCTCCCCGCAGGTTCAGTTCTTCTATTTTCATGATTAGCATATAAAGGATATTGATTTCCGGTTCGTCCGACGCATATTCCATAAGAACACGAAGATTGCTTAAGGTCAACAATTCATCGCTGGTTAATGAGATGTTGAAAGCTCTTCCATGTATCATACTCATCATGGCTTGTTGTAACTCTCGTGAGTTTTGAGGATGGAAAGGCTGATTGCTTTCTTGAGTCTCTCCTTTAAAGTCGGCGCTTTGCAAGGTAGCGTATATACGTCCGTTCTCAAACAGGACATAACCCAGTAATTGTGTGCCATGCGGCCAGTTCAGTACACCACGGACATCCATGGGGAGAGCATCGGGAGTTGCCAATAGCCGTATATCTCCCTTTTGTTGCATCATCGGGGTGAAATATTTATTTGTATGGATACTCTTGTCGGCTGGTTGTTGCATGAGGGCGGTGATAGCCGGTTGCAACTTCTGCAGTTGTTCGGAGCTGCCTCCGTAAACCACAAGCAGAGTACCGTCGTTGTAGGCAAACAGTACTCCTGTATCTTTTATTTCAATACTTCGGTAACCATCGGCTTTTACCGGGTCGGTACAGAATTGTTCTTGAACAAATATTTGAAGCATGGCTTCAAATTTCTTTAAATCGGCAATCTTCAAAGTGACTGCAGTATTGTGTAGCGTAGGAGCTTCGAATACGTAAACCGGAGCGCTCCAGTCTATTCCACTTTTGGCGGGATTTTTCAGAAGAGGTTCCACTTCTTTTTTCAGGTTGGCGTTTCCGCCTTCGAGAAGCAGGCCTAACAACTTTTGCAAAGTAGCTTGGGTGTCTGAATTGTTCAGACCTGCTTTATCGACAATGCTGGTTAAGTCAAGTGCCGCCACTTCTGTGGCATTAGCGGGAATCGCATGGGTATATTCTGTCTTTTTCTCGGTTTTACTACATGAGCTTAGGCATAGTACTATAAATAAGAACGGCAGTAAATAGAAGGAAATACTCTTTCTCATTATATTATTGGTTTTGTAAGTTCAATATATGGCAAGCAACGAGGGCTGCTGTTTCAGTACGTAAACGGGAACGACCGAGACTTATAGGCTCGAAACCGTTTTCAATGGCTTTTTTCACTTCTTCTTCGCTAAAGTCGCCTTCCGGTCCGATGAGTACCAATGCATCTTCTCCCTTACGAACAATATCTTTTAATAAAGGTTTCTCTCCTTCATAACAATGTGCAATGAATTTGCGGCCGTTGAAAGATTGACTGATGAATTTATTAAAATCAGTCATTTCATTCAGTCGGGGCAAACGCGCTTTTAACGATTGCTTGATGGCAGATACCAATATCTTGGCAATACGCTCCGTTTTGATTATTTTGCGTTCCGAAAAACGACAGTTCAGAAAGGTAAGTTCATCGAAGCCTATTTCAGTAGCTTTTTCTGCGAACCATTCTGTACGGTCCATATTTTTAGTGGGAGCCATTGCGATGTGCAAATATCCGCTCCATAAAGGTGCCTGAGGGATGGTTTCCAGTATGTTGACAAGGCAACGTTTATTGGTGGCAGTGCTGATTTCCGCACGATAAAAATTGCCTTTACCATCGGTTAATGTTACTTCGTCACCTGTTTGTAATCTCAATACACGGATTGCATGAGCGGCTTCTTCTTCGGGTAATTCAGCGTGCGATTGTATATCGGGAGTATAGAATACGTGCATAGTTGTTTATTGTTTCTTGTGTTGATTGATAATGTCCCTTAGTTGTGCAGCCCGTTCATAGTCTTCTTCGTCTATGGCGTTTTGAAGGGCAGTTTTTAACTGTTCTAAAGTCTTTTGCTGTGTAGCGGGGGCTTCATCGGGATCTTGTTCTTTCATAGGAGTGATGCTATGCTCTGTTTTTAAGCATTCGGCTTCTAAAATATCATCATATACGAAGATAGGGGCATCCATACGTAAAGCGAGAGCTACGGCATCACTGGTACGTGCATCGATGCGCAGGATTGTTTCTTCCGCTTTCATATATAGATATGAGTAGAAAACGCCATTATCTACTTTATAGATGAGTACACGTAATAAATTTGCCCCCAGAACTTTGAGAACCGATGCGAATAACGTATGTGTCAATGGTCGAGGCGGAACGATTCCTCTCATTTCAATCATCATGGATTGCGCTTCGGCACTGCCTATGATAACAGGTAATTGTCGCGGGCCGTTTATCTCGCCCAGCACCATAGCGTAGGCACCGGCTTGTGCCTGGCTATTTGAAATATTCAATACTTGCAGTTCAATCTTTTTTTTGTTCATTCTATCATTTTACCACCTTGTCGGTCTCTTTTTCCGTAGTATGCTTATAACGGAATACGATTCCGAATAAAATTCCAATAACTAATGCATAAGCCGCAAATATAAGCCATACGGGAGTCCACTCACGACTTATCAAACCGCCGCCGGGAGCATATACGGAGAATGCGTCTACTACGGCACCGCTGGCATATCCGCCTATGATTGCTCCCAACCCGTTTGTCATCATAAAAAATAATCCTTGCGCACTGGCGCGAATACTCGGATGAGCTTCCATCTCTGTGAATAATGAACCCGATACATTGAAGAAGTCAAAAGCCATACCGTATACAATCATAGACAGGATGAGCATCCATAAGCCACTGCCGGGGTCACCCAGGCCAAATAGTCCGAAGCGGAACACCCAGGCAAACATACTGATAAGCATAACACGCTTGATTCCGAAATGTTTCAAGAAGAAAGGGATGGCGAGGATGAATAATGTTTCGCTCATTTGTGAAATGGACAGTAGAATTACAGAGTGTTTTACTCCGAAAGAATCTGCATATTGGGGAATGGAAGCGAAAGAGCTTAAGAACAAATCACCATAGGTGTTTGTGATTTGTAACGCCGCACCTAACAACATGGAGAACAAGAAAAAAATGGCCATCTTCTTACGTTTGAAAAGTACTAATGCATCGAGACCGAAAGCGGAGAGCATTGTCTTTCCTTCGCTACGTGCCGGCGGGCAACCGGGAAGGGAAAAAGCATAAAGTCCTAAAAAGATAGCTGAAATTGCTGCTACATAGAGTTGTGCGGGGCCTGTCTTGAATCCGGTGAGGTCTACAGCCCACATGGCACAAATAAAACCTACGGTTCCCCATACCCGTATGGGCGGGAAATCTTTTATCAAATCCAGTTTGTACTGTTCCAATGCATTGTACGAAACTGTATTGGCTAATGACAGCGTAGGCATATATACGAGCATATTGAGTAACATTGCCCAATACATATGACTATATGTCGTAGCAGTGGATGCGTAAATCAGAGCACCGGCGCCGATAAGGTGAAGTATACCGTAAAGACGTTCGGCATTTATCCATTTGTCGGCGATAATTCCCATGAGGCCGGGCATGATAAGAGAGGCAATTCCCATAGTCGCAAAAATAGCGCCAATCTGGCCGCCTTCAAAATGTAATGTACCGCCCATGTAACCACCTAATGAGATAAGCCACGCTCCCCAAATAAAGAATTGAAGAAATTGCATAGCCGTGAGTCGGAATTTGATGCTCATAATATTAGTTTTTGAATATTGTTGAATTGTGTAATAGGTGCAAATGTACGACGCAGACGGCAGAAAAACAAGAAGTGTATATAAAAAAAGAAGGCTATCTATCCCAGACAGCCAATCTTTATTAACCTTAAATCTAATACCATGAAAAACACAGTGCAAAGATAATGGGTTTTATGTTATAAAACATAATGTTTTACTAAATTTCTTCTTTATATTAACATGATTTAAAATTTTAGCCGTTTATTCTACATATAATACAAGTCCTTTCAGATATTCGCCTTCGGGATGATAGATACTTACAGGGTGGTCGGCAGGCTGCGTCAATTGATGTAGAATACGTACACTACGGCCGGACATGGCAGCGGCGGTGAATACGGCTGTACGGAAATTCTCTTTGCTGACAGCTTGTGAACAAGAGAAAGTAAAAAGTATACCGCCCGGTTTGATTTTCTCAAAAGCTTTGACGTTGAGTTTCCGATATCCTTGAAGGGCATTGCGCAATGCATCACGATGTTTGGCAAATGCCGGCGGGTCCAAAACGATAAGGTCGTATTGGTCGCCCATACGGTCAAGATATTTAAAAGCATCCTCAGCATAAGCTGCATGGCGGTTATCACTGGGGAAATTCAATTCGATGTTCTTGTTTGTCAAGTCAATGGCCTTGGCCGAACTGTCTACGGAATGCACCAGTTTGGCATTACCGCGCATGGCGTAAACGGAGAAACCGCCGGTGTAACAGAACATATTCAGTACACTGCGACCATTGGCATAACGTTCCAGTAGCGAACGATTCTCCCGTTGGTCTACAAAGAAACCTGTTTTCTGACCTTTCAGCCAGTCAATATGGAACTTCAGACCATATTCCATGGCGATATTATCCGTACTTCCGCCTTTCAGAAAACCGTTTTCCGGATAAAGGTCGGCTTTGAAAGGCAGGGTTGTTTCGGATTTGTAGTAAATATTGTCGATTTTATCACCCATAACCTCGGTCAGAGCATCGGCTATTGCCATACGGTCGAGGTGCATGCCGGCAGAATGCGCCTGCATCACGGCCGTACGAGCGTAGATATCAATTATAAGTCCCGGTAGGTTATCACCTTCGCCATGTACCAGACGATAAGTATTGTTGGTAGGGTTTCCGGCTATGCCAATGCTGCGTCGCATATCGTAGGCTATGCTGAGCTTACGTTTCCAGAAGTCGGCATCGATGGTTTCATCCTGAATGAAGCTAAGCACACGAACGGCGATACTGCCAATCTGAAAGTGACCTTTAGCTATGAATTCTTTCTTGGATGTATAGATTTCAACAACTTCTCCTTCCTCGGGTTCTCCGTCGAAGTGTGCGATGGCGCCGGAAAACACCCAAGGGTGGAAACGTTTTAATGATTCTTCTTTACCTGACTTTAGATATACTTTATACATAAATTATGATTAAGATGTGGTAATATTATAATGTGGTTGTGCGGCAACTTTCTTCAGCGGCCATTTCAAAGTCACCGGTGCGTTTCAGTTCCTGTAACCGATTGTATATGTTCAAGCAAGCCCATGCATCGGTGGCTGCATATTGTTGCTGAGACGGTGTCAGCACTTCGGCTTCCCAGTTGGAAAGACGCTGGCTCTTTGAAATTTTTTCTTTAAAAAGAATCGCATATATCTTTTGCAAGCTTTTGTCTTGAATGCCGAATGTGCGGACGTATTCTTGTAATTCGATACAAGCGCGTTGTTCAAACGGAGCGCGTTTGTGCAACATCATGAAATCATCGCGCAGGGAAAGTCCGACTTTGGTTACACCGGGATTTTCAAGTAACATGATAATCGGAAGAGTCAGACCGGTGAGATTGAGGCGGAAAAGAAAACAGTGTTCTTCCGATGAAATCTGCAATAAGGCCACTTTATGAGATTGTCCCTTGGTGAAGGACGGACGTGTTTCGCTGTCAATGCCCAGTATGGAACATTGTTTCAGATAAGCTACGGCACGTTCTGCCTCTTGGGGGGTCTGGATAACATGTATCTGCCCCGGAAAGAAAGCTTTCGGCATGTCCTTTACTTCTTCTTTATCTATACTTCTTCTGATAATCATAGTTTAAAGTTTATTCATCATCTTCTTCATTATCTTCTTCATCCGGTTGGTTGTACTTTACGTCATGTAAGGCACGCAGGGTATTCACCAACTTTTGTCCCCAGTATAGGGCGAAGTGTTCCTGACAGACGGCAAGTGAATCGTTCATCGTTTCATTGAGTCCCAACTGGAATACGAAGATAAAATCTCTGATGTCTTGATAGATATCGGCCAAGTCTTCGGAAATGTTTTTTGTGATAGGCTGGTCGCTGTATTTCATATCCGATACGAATACATCCAGATAGTCGTCCTTTTCGGCGAGAATACCTGCCAGATTCATACGGAGTATTTCATAAGTTTCTTCTGTTACGAATGTTTCGAGGGCTTCATCGCCTATCGTTTCGCATTGGGGCAACATGGATGCTTTGAGATAAAGTAAGGGAAGTATCTTTAAAGATGTATCGACAAAGGCGGAACGTTTCATCGTTTCCGTCTGTTCCAAGAACTTGCAGAACTCGGCGGCTACGGTTACGAATTCCACAACATTACGGTCGAATATCACTTGACTTTCTTTTTTCATATCTTCTTGATTTGAAACGCAAAGGTACGAAAAAGGTTTGAAAGCATTACTGCATAAGCTTTTTTTTGTTACTTTTGCGTCATTATACGGATATTAGCGGAATACATTTTATGGTCAAAAAAAATACAACTAAAGATACAGAGCGGTCTATCTCTTTTTTCGGAAAGATAGCAGCGGTTTTAAAGAATGAAACCATCCATTTCGTTGCCGGTCTGATACTGGTAATCTTTTCGGTTTACCTGCTGTTGGCCTTTTCGTCTTTCTTTTTTACAGGGGCGGCAGACCAGAGCATTATAGATTCCGGAAATGCGCAGGATTTGATTTCTACGCATAACGGCGTGAAAAACTATGCCGGTTCACGTGGAGCCCAACTTGCCAGTTATTTAATAAACGAATGTTTTGGCATATCCTCTTTCTTTATTCTGATATTTTTGGCCGTGGCCGGATTAAAGCTGATGCGTGTCCGTGTGGTACGTTTGTGGAAGTGGTTTATAGGGTGCTCGTTACTGTTGATTTGGTTCTCGGTATTCTTTGGTTTTGTGTTTGTAGACCAATACAAGGATTCTTTTCTCTATTTGGGCGGCATGCATGGATATAACGTCAGCAATTGGTTGGTATCTCAGGTGGGAGTACCGGGAGTGTGGATGATATTGCTGATTACCGCTATATGTTTCCTTATATATTTGAGTGCCCGTACTGTTATTTGGTTGCGTAGACTTTTTAGCCTTAGTTTCTTAAAACATAAAGAAAAGACCGGAAGCGGGTCAGGTGAGACTCCGGAAGAATTTACGGACTCTTGGACAGTGAAAGGAAAGAAGATGCCGGTCGCAGCAGAAACGACTTCTGATACGAAAAAAGAAGAGACACTCGAGAATCCGGAGGAATTTGGAAAAGAAGAAGAGGAAGATGATGGCACTCACGAGATTATGCTTGACTTGGGAAATGCGGCAAAGGATAAAGTTGCGATAGCCAAAGAAGAAGGTGAGGTACTTATGACAATTGAAACTCCACCGTCTGATACCGCTGCAACTATTTCGGTATCAGGGCAGCAAGGGGGAAAAGAACCTGCTTTTGAAGTGGAGACAGTGGAAGATGAAGAATATCACGGTCCGGAGATAGAACCTTATAATCCTTGTCTTGATTTGGAAAACTATCATTATCCGACCATTGACTTGATGAAGCATTATGATAATGCCGAACCTACGATTGACATGGCAGAGCAGAATGCCAATAAGGATAAGATTATTAATACGCTACGCAGTTTCGGTATCGAAATCAGCACTATTAAGGCTACGGTCGGTCCTACGGTAACGTTGTATGAGATTACACCGGAGCAGGGAGTTCGTATTTCTAAAATACGCGGCCTGGAAGATGATATTGCGCTTAGCCTTTCTGCATTGGGTATCCGTATTATTGCTCCGATACCCGGAAAAGGAACAATCGGTATTGAAGTGCCTAATTCCAACCCGAAGATTGTTTCGGGTCAGAGCATTATCGGTAGCAAGAAATTTCAGGAATCTACGTACGACCTGCCTATTGCGTTGGGTAAGACTATTACCAATGAGGTCTTTATGGTGGATTTGTGTAAAATGCCCCACGTACTTGTTGCCGGAGCTACCGGCCAGGGTAAGTCGGTGGGATTGAATGCTATCATCACTTCTTTATTGTATAAGAAGCACCCCGCAGAATTGAAGTTTGTGCTGGTAGACCCGAAGAAAGTGGAATTCAGCATCTATTCGGTGATTGAACATCATTTCCTGGCCAAGTTGCCTGACGGCGAGGATGCTATTATAACGGACGTAACCAAAGTCGTTCAGACTTTGAATTCTATCTGTATTGAAATGGATACCCGTTACGACCTGTTGAAAGCTGCGCATGTACGTAATATAAAAGAATACAACGAGAAGTTTATCAACCGCCGTCTAAATCCCGAAAAGGGACATAAATTCATGCCATATATCGTGGTAGTGATTGACGAGTTCGGTGATTTGATTATGACAGCCGGTAAGGATGTGGAGCTGCCTATCGCCCGTATCGCCCAGTTGGCACGTGCTGTAGGTATACATATGATTATTGCTACCCAGCGTCCTACAACGAATATTATTACGGGTACGATCAAAGCTAACTTCCCGGCGCGTATTGCCTTCCGGGTATCGGCTATGGTGGACTCCCGTACTATCCTTGACCGACCGGGAGCTAACCAGCTGATCGGTCGCGGTGATATGTTGTTCCTGCAAGGTGCCGATCCTGTTCGCGTGCAATGTGCGTTTATCGATACGCCGGAAGTTGCGGAGATAACAAAGTTCATAGCTCGCCAGCAAGGCTATCCTACGGCATTCTATCTGCCTGAGTATGTGGATGAGAATGCGGCAGGTGATTTGGGCGATGTTGACATGGGACGTCTTGACCCGTTGTTTGAAGATGCCGCCCAGTTGATTGTTTATCAGCAGCAAGGCTCTACTTCACTTATTCAGCGTAAATTTGCTATCGGTTATAACCGTGCGGGGCGTATTATGGATCAGTTGGAGAAGGCGGGAATTGTAGGTCCGGCCCAAGGCAGTAAGGCGCGTGAGGTATTCTGTGCGGACATAACGGATTTGGAAGCGCGGTTGAACAATTTGTAATAAATCAACGTTTGAATTACATGAAAATCAAAAGTCTTTTATTTACTTTTTGGATATTCTGCCTGGCTTCTCCTATGGTTGCGCAACAGCCGGATGCCAGAGACATACTTGATCGTGCGGCAGATGCTTTCCGTAGAGAGGGTGGAATAAAAATCACTTTCTCCGTGCGTGCGCCCGAAGGAAATTCTAATGGTTCTATTCGTTTGAAAGGTGATAAGTTTCTTTTGGAAACAGAAGGCGTGACGACATGGTTTGACGGACGTACGCAATGGAGTTATCTTGCTTCAAGTGATGAAGTTAATGTTTCCGAACCTGCGCCGGAAGAATTGCAGAGCATTAATCCTTATTCATGGTTGTCGCTCTATAATCAGGATTATAAACTGAAAGTGGTTAAAGTAGGCAATGCCTCAGATGATACGACCTATAAAGTGGTAATGACTGCCACCAAACGCAGCCAAGATATGCAATGTGTTATCTTGTATATAGAAAAAGGGTCATTCCGCCCTTTAAAACTTAGTATGGTTCAGCGAGGAAGCAAAGATGCGGTAATAGTGTTTATAAACTCTTATCAGACAGGTAAGAATTATGACGACAGCCTCTTTGTGTTTGACAAGCAGGCTTATCCTACTGCTGAGATCGTTGATTTAAGATGATAAAGTGTAATTAATAAAAAGAATAATATGGAAACAGAAAAAGTAAAGTGTTTAATTATAGGTTCCGGCCCTGCCGGATATACCGCAGCTATTTACGCTGCACGCGCCAATCTTTCTCCGGTGCTTTATGAAGGCTTGCAGCCCGGTGGACAATTGACTACCACCACCGATATCGAGAATTTTCCCGGATATCCGGAAGGTATCAGCGGTACACAGATGATGGAGGATTTGCGCAAGCAGGCTGAACGTTTCGGTGCAGACTTGCGTTTCGGTGTGGCTACGGCTGCCGATTTGAGTAAATCCCCATATAAGATAACCATTGATGAAGAAAAGGTTATTGAAGCGCAAACTATTATTATTGCAACCGGAGCCGCCGCTAAATATTTAGGATTGGAAGATGAAAAGAAGTATGCAGGCATGGGTGTCAGTGCTTGCGCTACTTGTGACGGTTTCTTCTATCGCAAGAAGGTTGTAGCGGTAGTCGGTGGTGGTGATACGGCTTGTGAGGAAGCTTCTTATCTGGCCGGTTTGGCAAGTAAAGTATATTTGATTGTCCGTAAGCCATTCTTACGTGCTTCTAAGATTATGCAGGAACGTGTAATGAACAATGAGAAAATTGAAGTATTGTTTGAACACAATGCGGTAGGATTGTACGGAGACAATGGTGTAGAAGGCGTACATTTGGTAAAACGTATGGGTGAATCGGATGAACAACGCTATGATTTGGCTATTGACGGTTTCTTCCTGGCTATCGGTCATAAACCTAATTCTGATATATTCAAGCCTTATGTCGATACGGACGAAACAGGGTATATCCTGACAGAGCCCGGTACTCCCCGTACAAAAGTTCCCGGTGTATTTGCTGCAGGAGATGTTGCCGATCCTCATTATCGTCAAGCTATCACAGCGGCAGCTACAGGATGTATGGCAGCGATTGAGGCGGAAAGATTCTTGTTAAATTGAGAATTGAGAATTAAAAATTAAAAAATAGGCTGCGCGGTATAAATGTTATATAACGAATACCGCGCAGCCTATTTTTTAATTTTTAATTCTCAATTCTCAATTTCCTCACCCTATTTTACTTATCTTCTTCAACTTCTCTTCATCGATAATTTTGATTTTTCTTCCGTCAATGGTGATTAGGCGTTCCGTGGCGAATTGTGAGAGGGTACGGATGGCATTGGATGTTGTCATGTTGGAAAGGTTGGCTAAATCTTCACGGGACAGGTAGATACTCAAAGTAGAACCGTCCTCTTCCAAGCCGTAACTTTCTTTCAAGAAAATAAGTGATTCTGCCAAACGGCCACGAATATGTTTTTGGGTGAGGTTCACAGTACGCTCATCAGCGATACCGAGGTCGATAGATAATTGTCTGATGAAGAACATTGCCAGTTCGTTGTTTTGTGATAGCAATGTCATAATGGCTGTCATGGGTATCAGACATACTAATGAAGGTTCGAATGCGCAAGCTGCGGTTACATAATCCGCTTTTGCGAAGTAGGGACGATATCCAAAGTATTCGGTGGGTTTAATCATGCGGATAATTTGGCTTCTTCCACCTACACCGTCTTTATAAATCTTGACTTTCCCGTTCAGCAGACACATCAAGCAAGTGGGTGTCTCGCCCTCACAATGGATAATCTCATTTTTCTTATAATTCTGGAGCGTAAAATGGTTAGCGAGAAACTCTCGCTGTTCTTCATTCAGGGGTGACCATATATCGGGAATCAACTCCGGAACATTAATATCGGATAAATTTACTTTTACCATAACTGCTGCAAAACTGTGTTGTACAGCACAAATGTAGAAAGAAAAAATTAAAAATGACACATTTGTATCAAAAAAGTGCAAGAAAGAGGGGAGGAATAATAAATTATGAATAGTGGATTATGAATGATGAATCGCCGTTCGGCATAGCAGTGCGGCTGATTCATCATTCATAATTTATAATTCATTTAACGGCAAAGCCGTCAAATTATCATTTAGTGAATAACAGTTCCCTATATTTGGGTAACGGCCATATCTCGTCGTCTATTTCCATTTCAAGATTATCGATATGTTCACGGATACTTTCCAGATAAGGACGTACGGTTTCTTCGTATGCAAAGGCTTTGTCTTTGTAATTATCCATGTGGTTGGCAACTTTACGGGCTTCCGTCATCTCACGTACCTGCATTTTGATAGCGGTTACACGGTGGGAAATTTCACGTATCAGTTCCTTGCGGTCGGCACTAAGTACTTCATACTCTTCCGGAGTGAAAGTTTCGCGTAGTCCTCGTAAGTTTTCCAGCAAACGGTTTTGATAAATAACGGCAGTCGGTACGATGTGATTAATGGCAAGGTCACCCAAGACACGGCTTTCAATCTGTACTTTCATCGTGTATTTCTCTAACTCTACTTCAAGGCGGCAAGCCAGTTCTGTTTCGTTGAAGATACGTTCGCCGATAAGTACGGAACGAGCCTGGTCGTCCATATAACGCATTAAGGCTTCCGGTACATGGCAGATATTAGTCAGTCCGCGGCTGGCGGCTTCCTGTTTCCATTGTTCGGAATAGCCGTCTCCCTCAAAACGAATGGGCTCCGAAGCAATGATTGTTTCTTTCAAAATACGGAAAATAGCTTCGTCTTTGCCAACTCCTTCTTCCATGAGTTTTTCAATGGATACTTTGAATTCGTTCAGCTGGTTGGCCATTGCTGCATTTATGGCAATCATGGCAGCGGCGCAGTTGGCCGACGAGCCGGCAGCACGGAATTCAAAACGATTACCCGTGAAAGCGAAAGGAGAGGTGCGGTTACGGTCTGTCGTGTCTAATAGAATCTCAGGGATACGTCCGATACCCAGCTTTAAAGTAGTCTTTTCCTCAGCTGTCATCTTACTGTTGCTTACCTGACGGGCTATCTCATCGAGGATGGAAGATAACTGCTTGCCCAAGAATATGGATAAAATAGCAGGAGGAGCTTCATTGGCGCCTAAGCGGTAGCTGTTCCCGGCGCTTGCAATGGACGCGCGGAGCAAATCCTGGTTCTTGTATACCATCATCAGTACATTCACAAGGAATGTGAGAAATAGCATATTACCTTTCGGATTTTTTCCCGGAGCAAAAAGATTTATCCCCGTATCGGTGCAGAGCGACCAGTTGTTGTGTTTACCCGAACCGTTCACGCCGCTGTATGGCTTTTCATGCAGCAGCACGGCAAAGTTGTGTTTGCGTGCAATGCGTTTCATCAAATCCATAACCAGTTGGTTGTGATCGTTGGCGAGATTGGCGTTCTCAAAGATGGGAGCCAGTTCAAATTGGTTGGGAGCTACTTCGTTGTGGCGCGTCTTGACGGGAATGCCCAGTTTGTGGCACTCAATTTCCAACTCTTTCATAAAGGCCGTAACACGCGGTGGAATGGAACCGAAATAGTGGTCTTCCAACTGTTGGTCTTTAGCGGAAGAGTGTCCCATCAATGTACGCCCTGTCAGGCATAAGTCGGGGCGTGCGTTATAGAGGGCAGAATCAACGAGGAAGTATTCCTGTTCCCAGCCTAAATTGGTATATACGCGTGTTATGTTTTTATCGAAAAGCTGGCAGACATCCGTCGCGGCTTTATCTACCGCAGCGAGTGCTTTGAGCAAAGGAGTTTTATAATCCAACGCCTCACCTGTATAGGAAATGAAGATTGTTGGGATGCAGAGCGTAGTTTCCACGACGAAAGCCGGTGAAGAAACGTCCCATGCTGTATATCCGCGCGCTTCGAATGTGTTGCGGATACCGCCGTTGGGGAAAGAAGAAGCGTCCGGTTCCTGCTGGATGAGCAGCTTTCCGGAAAAACGTTCAATAACATCTCCGTCTTCTCCGAATTCGATGAAGCCGTCATGCTTTTCGGCTGTACCGTCTGTCAGGGGTTGGAACCAATGAGTGTAGTGGGTGACGTTCAGGGATTTAGCCCAGCTTTTCATACCGTTGGCTATTAAATCGGCCATTTCCCGATTAATGGGAGTTCCTTTTTCGATAGCGTCTGTTACAGCTTTATAAGCTTCTTTAGGCAGGTATTCCTGCATCTTTTTACGGTCAAAAACATGGCTGCCGTAGTAATCGGACAACTTGTTTGAAGGAGTAATGACTTCAAGAGGACGACGATTGGCGAGCTCTTGCAAAGCAAAAAATCTCATTTTTGACATACTTGTCTCTTCTTTTATTGATTGTTGGGCGCAAAATTATATGTTTTTTCTGAATTACCCCCTATTTAAAAGGGGGTAATCTTGAATTTTTATATGTTTTTTGGAGATGTACCCCCCCCTTGAAAAGGGGGGTATTCTTGAAAATATGCATTTCTGAAGAAATGGCGGTCCCGGAAAATGAAAATGGAATAAAGATGGAAGTTATTACTTTTTTTCTATATTTGTTCCCATATAAGAAGATATTGCGGTTGAAACATTTTATATGCATATGGATAGGAGCCTGTTTCCTGTGTGCAAGCTTGCAGAAGGCGGGTGCTACGGCTGTTCCCAAATCGTATGCGGGACAGAGGGCTTACGCGGATTCCATTATGGACAAGGTTATCTTTTTTGCGCCTTTTTATGAACGTATTGTCGATGAGTATAAGGCGGAACTCTATATAAAAGGATGGGCAAACATCCGTAAGAAGAATCATTTGCTCCGTTTTATCCCTTCCATGTTTCGTATGAAGAAAGGGGTGCGGGAGTATATGATGGAAACATACAGCGAACTGCATTATACCGCTCCCGATATTTACGACCAGAAAGTGACAGCCAGTGTGGGAACTTCTTCCGAACTTTGGGAGCTGGACGGTCGTTTGCTCGAATATTTCCACATAAATATTTATTCCTCCACTTTATTATATGATAAGTTGCTGTCTCCATTGGCTTCCAATGCGAAGAAATTCTATACTTACTATGTAGATTCCATAATGGGCGAAGTGCATAATCGGGAGTTCCGTATCCGGTTTATGCCGAAGAGCAAGAGCTTCCAACTTGTGGGTGGCTATATGATTGTCAGCGATAACGTGTGGAGCGTGCGGGAGATTCGTTTTTCCGGCCGTTCCGAAATGCTTCGCTTTAATAATCTGGTAAAAATGGGGCAGGTGGGAAGTGAGGACGAGTTTCTGCCTGTGCATTTTAATGTCGATGCCACTTTTCGTTTGCTCGGCAATGTGATAGACGGCAGTTATACGGCGGTGCTCGATTATAAAGATATTCATCAGAAAGATCCTGCTGTCGCAACCGGACGCAATCGGACAAAGAGTAAATACGACCTGTCCGAGTCCTATACTTTGCTGACAGACACCAACGCCTATCAACGTGATACAGCCTATTTCAACAAACTGCGGCCTATTCCGCTGACTTCGCATGAGCAGAAGTTATACGAGGATTTCTTTTTGCGTCGTGATACGCTTCTCTATAAGAAGAAACCCAAGAACAGGCGGCTGGAGTTCTGGGGGCAGATAGGAGATGCATTGGTCAGCAGGTATACGGTAGACCTTGCCAAGATGGGAAGCGTACGTTGTTCACCTCTTATCAATCCTTTGTTGTTGAGTTATAGTAAGAGCAATGGTTTCTCGTATCGTCAGGAGTTCAAATACAACCGTTTATTTGCGGGTGACCGTCTGTTGCGTGTAGTTCCAAAGCTGGGTTATAATTTCAAGCGGAAAGAGTTCTATTGGTCGGTCAACTCCGATTTCGATTACTGGCCTCGCAAGCGCGCCGCCCTGCACGTCAGTGTAGGTAATGGTAATCGTATTTACAGTAGTGATGTACTGGATGATTTGAAAGCTATTCCCGACAGCATCTTTGATTTTGACCAGATTCACCTGGACTATTTTAAGGACTTGTATTTGCATATACGCCATAGCTGGGAGATTGTTAACGGTTTGACTTTGGATGTAGGTCTTTCCTTGCACAAACGTACAGAAGTGGAACGTTCCAGATTCGTTCTTGTCTATCCCAATACTCCGAATGTCATGTCGGCAGGTACTTCATCGATTTATCCGGGATTTGACCCTTCGATTCTGAAGAAGTTCCGTCACAGTTATAACAGTTTCGCGCCTCGTGTACGTGTAACGTGGACTCCCGGTCAATATTATTATATGAGCGGTGACCGTAAAATCAATCTTCATTCCAAATATCCGACTGTCTCGGTAGACTGGGAGCGCGGTATCAGCGGAATTATGAACAGTACCGGAAAGTACGAACGTATTGAAGTGGATTTCCAGCACAATATTCCGTTGGGGTTGATGCGCGATATTTATTACCGGTTCGGCTGGGGAGCTTTTACGAATCAGAAAGAGCTCTATTTTGTGGATTTTGCCAATCTGGCACGTTCCAATCTTCCTGTCGGTTGGAATGATGAAATCGGCGGAGTATTCCAGTTGCTCGACGGACGTTGGTATAACTCGTCCCGCAAGTATATCCGCGGGCATTTTACGTACGAAGCTCCTTTCCTGTTACTTCGCCACCTGAAGAAATATACTCAATATGTGCTGAATGAGCGTTTGTACCTGAATGCTTTGGTCGTTCCTCATTTGAATCCTTATCTTGAAGTGGGATATGGCATCGGTACGCATATTTTCGATTTTGGTGTTTTTACGAGCTTTGCAAATTGGAAATATCAGGAAGTGGGCGTCAAGTTTACGTTTGAGTTGTTCAATAGGTAAGCCGGAATGGAAGATTATAGGAATTTATGCTTTATCTTTGTCGCAAAATTTTAAGACTATGGGAATCGTAATAGGCATAGACGTAGGTGGAAGTACCACTAAAATCGTTGGAATCAATAAAGGAAAGATACAGTCTCCGATGTTCATAACGGCGACCGATCCGGTGACTTCCCTGTTTGGCGCATTCGGTAAGTATATTTATGATAATGGAATCCGGCTGTCCGATGTGGAACAGGTGATGCTGACCGGTGTGGGCAGTGCCTTTGTGGACAGCCCGCTTTACGGACTTCCTACGCGTAAGACGGATGAGTTCATAGCCAACGGGCTGGGTGCGCGCCATGCTACGGATATAGACCGGTTGATTGTTGTCAGTATGGGTACGGGTACATCTTTTGTGAAAATCAACGGGGATGAAATCCAGCATATCGGTGGTATGGGTATTGGCGGTGGAACTTTGCAAGGGCTTTCACGCCTGTTGCTCAAGACGCACGATATTCATCAAGTGGCCGATTTGGCTGCAAAAGGCGATGTGACCCGTGTCAATCTGCAAATCGGTGATATCTGTAACAACGCATTGCCCGATTTACCCGTGTCCGCCACTGCCTCATTGTTCGGAAAAGCCGACAGTAACGCTTCGCAGGAAGATATAGCCTGCGGTATTATCTATACCGTGCTTCAAACCATAGGCGGTGCGGCTGTCCTTTCCGCTTTGAATAGTCCGGTGAAGGATTTTGTGTTGATAGGCAACCTTACCCAACTGCCGCAATGCAGGGAAGTGTTCCCGAAAATGGAAAGCATCTACCATGTCCGGTTTCATATCCCGCCTTATGCGGAATATCGTACGGCTATCGGAGCGGCTTTGGCATATATCAAAGAGAATTCCTGATATATATTAAGGTATAAATCTTTAGAAATCGGGCGTAAAGACCGGATATTTTCAGAAAGAACTTTTTGTCATTCAAGAAAATACTCCTATCTTTGCGCCCGATTTAATATGAGTCAACATAAAGTCTCACTTAATTAACGAGTTAAACAATTTATTTATTAATGGAAAATTTAAAAAATGTTGCTCCCATTGAAGACTTCAACTGGGATGCTTACGAAAACGGTGAAACCGTAACAAACGCAAGTCACGAAGACTTGGAGAAAGCGTATGACAACACGCTGAACAAGGTTAACGACCGCGAGGTAGTTGACGGAACCGTAATCGCAATGAACAAGCGTGAAGTAGTTGTGAACATCGGTTACAAATCAGACGGTATCATTCCTTTGAATGAATTCCGCTACAATCCCGACCTGAAAGTAGGTGATACGGTAGAAGTATACATCGAAAACCAGGAAGACAAAAAAGGACAGTTGGTTCTGTCTCACCGCAAAGCTCGTGCTACCCGTTCTTGGGATCGCGTTAACGCTGCTTTGGAAAATGAAGAAATTATCAAGGGTTACATCAAGTGCCGCACTAAGGGTGGTATGATCGTTGACGTATTCGGTATCGAAGCATTCTTGCCGGGTTCTCAAATCGACGTTAAGCCTATCCGCGACTACGATGTATTCGTTGGCAAAACAATGGAATTCAAGGTTGTTAAAATCAATCAGGAATTCAAGAATGTCGTTGTATCTCACAAGGCTCTTATCGAAGCCGAACTGGAACAACAGAAGAAAGAAATCATCGGTAAACTCGAAAAAGGACAAGTTCTTGAAGGTACCGTTAAGAATATCACTTCCTACGGTGTATTTATCGACCTGGGCGGCGTAGACGGTTTGATTCACATTACAGACCTCTCTTGGGGCCGCGTTAGCGATCCGAAAGAAGTGGTTGAGCTCGACCAGAAACTCAACGTTGTTATCCTCGACTTCGACGATGAGAAGAAGCGTATTGCTCTCGGCTTGAAACAACTTACTCCGCATCCTTGGGACGCTCTTGATCCTAACTTGAAGGTAGGCGACCACGTGAAGGGTAAAGTAGTCGTTATGGCTGACTACGGTGCATTCATCGAAATCGCTCCGGGTGTTGAAGGTTTGATTCACGTATCTGAAATGTCTTGGTCACAGCACTTGCGTTCTGCACAGGACTTCATGAAGGTAGGTGACGAAGTGGAAGCTGTAGTTCTGACTTTGGACCGCGAAGAACGTAAGATGTCTTTGGGTATCAAGCAACTGAAAGCTGATCCTTGGGAAACTATCGAAGAGAAATATCCTATCGGTTCCAAGCACACGGCTAAAGTTCGTAACTTCACTAACTTCGGTGTATTCGTAGAAATCGAAGAAGGTGTTGACGGCTTGATCCACATCTCTGACCTGTCTTGGACTAAGAAGGTTAAGCATCCTTCCGAATTCACTCAGATCGGTGCGGACATCGACGTACAGGTTTTGGAAATCGACAAGGAAAACCGTCGTTTGAGCTTGGGTCACAAGCAACTCGAAGAGAATCCTTGGGATGTATTCGAAACTGTATTCACAGTAGGTTCGGTACACGAAGGTACTATCATCGAAATGCTGGATAAGGGTGCGGTAGTTGCACTGCCTTATGGTGTAGAAGGTTTCGCTACTCCGAAACACCTCGTTAAGGAAGACGGTTCACAAGCTCAGTTGGACGAGAAACTCGAATTCAAGGTTATCGAGTTCAACAAGGACGCTAAGCGCATCATCCTGTCTCACAGCCGTATCTTCGAAGATGTAGCTAAGGCGGAAGAAAGAGCTGAAAAGAAAGCCGCTAAGAAGTCTACCGGTAAGAGAGAAGAAGCTCCCGCTTCAATCCAAAACCAGGCTGCTTCTACAACTTTGGGCGACATCGACGCTCTGGCTGCTTTGAAAGAGCAAATGGAAGCCGGAAAGAAGTAATCACTTCCACATATAGATAAGGTAAGGGCACTTGTGTAACCACAGGTGCCCTTTCTTGTTTTCTATTTCGGTAGAATTTGCAAGAATAAAGGCTGTTTCTTTATTTTATGACTATCTTTGCAAAATAGTAGTTTGAAACGAGGTTTCATAGCTGCCATATTCCAAACAATATACATAACTTTATTTTAGTTCACTATGCAAAACATTCTCAAAACCTCAGGAAACATTATGTTACTGGCTTGTTTGTCTCTCGTGTTATTGACAGGATGCAGCCAAAAGTCCAAACTCAAACTGGCAATAGAATTGGCCGACAAGCAATGTCCCATGGATATGGGAACTGTTGGTGAGATATCCGGCATCACTTTTGATGGTACGGATGTGATATATAACATGCTGATGAATGAGGATTATCTGGATTTGAACGCATTGGAGAAGAATCCGGACGCAATGAAATCTGCGGTAACGGCCATGTTCAAGAATCCGAAAGGCGAGATAAAGACAATGCTGGAAATGGTTGTTGATACAAAATCCGGAATTAAATTTATATATAAGGGAAAAACCACAGGAAAAGAGGTGGAATGCTATTTGGAAACCGAGGATTTGAATAACATCCTGAATCAGAACCTGACAGAGGAAGAAAGCGACAAGCATAAGTTGGAAGAACTGGTGAATGTAACCAATGTCTCCTGTCCGATGGATGTAGATGAGGCTACTACGCTCGATAAGCTGACGATAGAGCCGGATAAAGTAGTCTATAATTATACCATAGACGAGGCAAAGGTCGATATGGCTACAATGAGAAATAATGAAGCGCAAATGAAGCAGGCCATCAAAGGCTCTTTGAGTGTTTCCGAATCTTCTTTAAGGTTGTTTCTGGAAGCTTGCGTAAAGGATAATAAAGGGCTTTCTTACCGGTATGTAGGTGGTACTTCGGGAGAGAGTGCGGAGTATATTTTCACGGTCGCCGAATTAAAAGCGCTTCTGTAAAAAGAGATAAAGATTGTTCTGAACCGTTTATCATGGAAAAGTTTGAATTGCATGTACTCGGCTGTGGTTCCGCACTGCCCACAACACGTCATTTTCCTACTTCGCAAATAGTGAATGTGCGCGATAAGTTGTTTATGATTGATTGCGGGGAAGGTGCACAGTTGCAGTTCCGTAAATCGCGTTTGAAATTTTCGCGACTGAATCACATATTTATATCTCATCTGCATGGAGACCATTGTTTTGGATTATTGGGGCTGATTTCTACCCTCAATCTTTTAGGACGTACGGCCGAATTACACATTCATTCTCCAAAAGGCTTGGAAGACCTGATGATACCCATGCTTGATTTTTTCAATCGTCAGATGACTTATAGAGTGCTCTTCCATGAGTTCGGAACGAAAGAGGCTGCGGTCGTTTATGAAGACCGTTCATTGACGGTGACTACCATTCCTTTGCGGCATCGTATGCCTTGCTGCGGTTTCCTGTTTGCCGAAAAGCCGGGGCCCAACCATATCCTGCGCGATATGATAGATTTCTATCAGGTGCCGGTGTACGAGCTGAACCGTATCAAGAACGGTGCGGACTACGTTACGCCGGAAGGAGAGGTGATACCCAATGCCCGCCTCACCCGTCCTTCGGCTGCTCCGCGCCGCTATGCCTATTGTTCGGATACGATTTATCTTCCCTCTGTAACGGAGCAGATAAAAGGAGTGGATTTGCTTTTCCATGAAGCCACTTTTGCCGAAGATGCCGCCCCGCGTGCCAAGGAAACCTTCCATACCACCGCTTCGCAGGCCGCACGGATAGCTCGCGATGCGGAAGTGAAGAAGTTGCTGATAGGTCACTTCTCCGCCCGTTACGACGATGAGCAGGTATTGCTGGACGAAGCCCGTGCGGTCTTTCCCAATACGCAGCTTGCCAAAGAAACGCTTTGTATATCGGTGTGAATTAAACTTTTACTATCTTTACCGGTGTATTAAATATAATGAGTATGCAAGATATAGTAAACGGACGTTGCGGCTGGTGCGGAACGGACGAGTTGTATGTGAGATACCACGACCAAGAGTGGGGGAAGTTAGTGACCGATGACAAGACGCTGTTTGAGTTTCTTGTATTGGAAAGCTCTCAAGCCGGGCTGAGCTGGATAACCATTCTTAAAAAGCGCGAAGGATACCGTAAAGCCTTTTGTGACTTCGATGCCGGACAAGTGGCGCAAATGACCGATGAGGACGTTGAGCGGCTGATGCGGTTTGAGGGTATTGTGCGGAACCGTTTGAAAATCAAATCGACCATCACAAACGCAAAACTGTTTCTTGCCGTCCAAAAGGAGTTCGGCAGTTTTTATAATTATACCCTGTCATTCTTTCCCGACGGAAAACCTATCATCAATACCGTTCACTCATTGAGCGACATTCCGGTATCATCGCCTCAGTCCGATGCCATGAGCAAGGATATGAAAAAGCGGGGATTCAAGTTCTTCGGGACAACCATTTGCTACGCGCACTTACAGGCGTCAGGCTTTGTGAACGACCATCTGGCGGGATGTATCTGTCGCCAAACAACAGAGGTGAAATAAGCGAAATGCCAATACAACTCTGCCTTTACCGGGCTTTTTGTTCGTTTCGGGCTGCTTTTCGTTTTAATTTCTTATCTTTGCTATCCAAAAGCCATAAATGTGAATAGAATATATGAACCCTTCTTATAATGAACGCGAAGTGCTGGCGCTTCTTCAAGAGGAGAGTACACAGAAGCGGGGATTCGAGATGATTGTCGCACAATACAGTGAGCAGTTATACTGGCAAATCCGGCGCATGGTACTTTCGCATGAAGATGCCAACGACTTGCTTCAGAATACCTTTATCAAGGCATGGATCAATATCGACTATTTCCGGGCGGAGGCCAAACTCTCCACCTGGCTCTATCGTATCGCCCTGAACGAGTGCCTTACTTTCCTGAACAAACAGCGGGCGGCGGGTACCGTGTCATTGGACGCTCCCGAAGCCGCCACCCTTCAAAAGCTGGAGAGCGATCCTTACTTCTCGGGAGACAAGGCTCAGATGGCTTTGCAGAAAGCGCTGCTCACATTGCCCGAAAAACAACGTATGGTGTTCAACCTGAAGTACTACCAGGAAATGAAATACGAGCAAATGTCCGATATCTTCGGTACTTCCGTAGGAGCTTTGAAAGCGTCCTACCATCATGCCGTGAAAAAAATAGAGAAGATATTGGGAGAAGAAGATTAAACCTTTGACGTGAATAAAAGTCTAACCAAACAGAGAGGAGAAGAGCTTATGAAAGAAGAAGACAACATACTCAAAAAGGCAGGGACGGGGAATGTTTTCCATGTGCCCGAGGGATATTTTGAGAACCTTACTTCGGAGATTATGAACCGGCTTCCCGAAAAAGAGCGCCTTGCTTTTGAGAAGAAAGAATCTACGATGTGGGAGAGAGTAAAGCCGTGGGTATATATGGCGGCTATGTTTGTAGGCGCGGCATTGATTATCCGCGTGGCTTCCTCTGACCATACTCCGGCTGCGGCAGACCGCATGGCTGTCGACGAAACGGAAACCGAAATGGAATATATCAACATGGCGGTGGATAACTCCATGCTTGACGACTACTCATTATACGTCTATCTGGCTGATTCCGACGCAGAGTGAGCGATAGATAACTTTAACCGATTGAAGAAAGAATGAAAAAGCTGATTGTTTTATTAGTTATGATGTGCGGTTTGGTACCCGTATTGCGGGCAGCGGACGGATGTAACCAGCGTTTGTCGCCTGCTGAGTTTCGTGCCAAGCAGAAAGCCTATATTACGGAAAAAGCCGGATTGACCAAGGAAGAGGCCGTTAAGTTTTTCCCTCTGTACTTTGAATTGCAGGATAAAAAGAAAGAGCAGAACGATAAGGCATGGAAGCTGATTCGTCAGGGAAAAGACGAAAAGACTACCGAAGCCCAGTATGACGCGATAATGGAAGGCGTGTACGACGCGCGTATCGCTTCCGACCGTTTGGATAAAACGTATTTTGAGAAGTTCAAGAAGATATTGTCTGCCAAGAAACTCTATCTGGTGCAGAAAGCCGAAATGCGCTTTCACCGGGAATTGCTGAAAGGCATGCGTCATAACGGCGACAAGGGTAAAGCTCCGAAACCCCAACCGGGCAAGAAATAAAAACACACCGTCTGTTTGCGTGAAACGGACGGTGTGTCGAGGTCTGACAGACTATCTGTTTGAGCCTGACAGACAGTCTATTTTTTATTTTCCAACGCTTTGGCTTCTTCCCATAGTTTGTCCATTTCTTCCAGCGTCATGTCGTGCAGGTTTTTGCCCTCTTTGATGCTGTGCGCCTCTACATAGTTGAAGCGGCGGATAAACTTCTGGTTGGTATGTTCCAGCGCGTTGTCCGGATTTATCTTATACAGGCGTGCGGCGTTGATGAGGCTGAACATCACGTCCCCGAACTCTTCTTCCGCTTTCTGCTTGTCCATGTGGGCCACTTCGGCTTGGAACTCCTGTATTTCTTCTTTCACTTTATCCCATACCTGCTCGCGTTCTTCCCAGTCGAAACCTACGTTGCGGGCTTTATCCTGAATGCGGTAGGCCTTGATAAGCGAGGGAAGGGCTGAAGGTACGCCGCTTAACACGGTCTTGTTGCCACCCTTTTCCCGAAGTTTCAGCTGTTCCCAGTTTTCGGACACTTGTCCGGCGGTTTCCGCTTTCACGTCGCCGAATACGTGGGGATGGCGGAAGATAAGTTTCTCGCAAAGGCGGTCGCAGACATCTTTCATGTCAAAGTCTCCGGTTTCCGAACCGATTTTGGCATAAAAGGCTACGTGGAGCAATACGTCTCCCAGCTCTTTGCAGATGTCCTGCTTGTCGTCGCGCATCAGGGCGTCACAGAGTTCATACGTCTCTTCAATGGTGTTGGGACGCAGACTTTCGTTGGTCTGTTTCTTGTCCCAGGGACATTTTACCCGCAGTTCGTCGAGAATGTCGAGGAAGCGGCCGAAGGCTTCCATCTGTTCTTTTCTTGTATGTTGCATGAGTCGCTTTTTTTGATTAAAGATTGACGCAAAGATACGAATATTGCACTACGAAAGTGCAGCATTTGTCTTATTTCTGCACTTTTGTGGCACGGTTGGCCTTATTCTTCCATTCTTCATACGAAATCAGCAGGCCTATTACTTCCGAGTAGTTTTTCCGCCCGCTTTCTATCTTGTTTCCTTTCAGGTATAAGTCGTATATCCGGTCTTGGATATCACCGACCAACGGGTTGTACTTCCTCATCCAGTATTCGCTGTTCTTCTTGGCCAGTCCGATGATTTCCGGACGGATGCTCCGGTAGAGTTGTGCGTATTCTTCTTCGTCCATAAGCCGGCGCGCATTGCCCAAGACGTGCGGCAGTACGGACAGATAGCCGCTGAAACGGATGTCTTTCGCCTGCGAGCGGGTACATACCTGATAGGCGTAGAAATTGGCTTCCGCCTCGCTGGTGATGCCCAGTAAGTGGGCGAGCTCGTGGGCGTAAGTGGCGGGATATTGAGAGGGAAGCAAATCGCCGTTCAGGGTGAACTCGCAGAAGAAAGGCGCCATGCTGCCGGTGACTCCCACCATGGAAATCAGGGGGGTGAACAGCATCGTTTTTACCCGGGGCGATTGATGAAAAGGACGGTGAACGCCTAAGGAGTCACCGATTTGATTATAGGCCTGTACGCTTTCACGGCAGACCAGCTCTTTGTCAATCGACGTAATACCGGTGTAAGAACTGTTCAGATTCTCGATGTAGCCGTCTGTAAAACTCCGAAAGTTTTCAGGAGTATAGGCGGTGTAAGGAATGCGCGTCCGCTCGTAAAAGTTCTTTTGCGAGTAATTCAGCCCCCATGCCAGATAGAACCATACATACACCCATAGAAGATACTTTACATCTTTCAGCAGGATGCGACTCCATTTCCGTTTGCGGATGCAGCGCGCGTAAGCAGGGTAGAGAAGTACGCCGGCGATACTTAGCGCAATGAACAGGTCGCCGATGGCGAAAGGGATAAGCCGGGAGAAGGACGAAAGCGTCCGGGCGATGGACGGGTATACGTACATGGCGTAGGCATTTCCCCAACCGGGCACTGTCTGCACGCACAATACGAGCAACAAAAAAAATATCAAAAGCAATGAATCGCCTCTGAATCTCACTCCTGCTATTGTTATGCTACGCTTCATTCTATTCTTCTTCTTGAGCCCGTGCCGGTTTCCTGCCTTCGGTACTGTTGTTTCCCCCTTTGAGAACGGAAGTTTCAAGCGGTGGAACTCCAGTTCCCTTACGTGGATACTGACGTTTCCTTACGTGGGCACTGTTGTTTCCCTGCGTGGATACTTCGGTTTCCTTGCGCGGAAACTTCCGGTTCCGGCAGCCGAAACCGACGCGGTACCGGGTACTTGTTACGGCAACTCCGTATAAAATCATCATTTGTAAAGCAAAGGTATGTAATTCTTTTCATTGCTTTTGCCGGATAAAGCTATTAATTTATTAATTTTGCGCCCATTATAACAAAATATAGATTTTAGAAACATGGAATTAGCAAGTAAGTACAATCCCGCTGACGTAGAGGGAAAGTGGTACCAGTATTGGTTAGACCACAAATTATTCAGTTCTAAGCCCGATGGTCGTGAGCCCTACACCATCGTCATTCCGCCCCCCAACGTCACCGGTGTGCTCCACATGGGACACATGCTTAATAATACCATCCAAGATATCCTTGTACGCCGTGCCCGTATGGAAGGCAAGAACGCCTGCTGGGTTCCGGGTACGGACCATGCTTCCATTGCCACCGAAGCCAAGGTTGTGAACAAGCTTGCCGCGCAGGGCATCAAGAAAACAGACCTTACCCGCGACGAATTCCTGAAGCATGCCTGGGAATGGACGGACGAGCACGGCGGCATCATCCTGAAACAGCTCCGTAAGCTGGGTGCTTCCTGCGACTGGGACCGTACTGCCTTTACCATGGACGAGAAACGCAGCGAAAGCGTGCTCAAAGTATTCGTAGACCTTTACAACAAGGGCCTGATTTATCGTGGCGTGCGTATGGTGAACTGGGACCCGAAAGCCCTCACCGCCCTTAGCGACGAGGAAGTCATCTACAAGGAAGAACATAGCAAACTGTACTATCTGAGATATTACGTTGCCGACGATGATATGTCAGGTGAGACGGGAGCCGAAGGTGAAGTCGTTCATCGTGACGCCGCCGGCAAGCGTTATGCCGTAGTGGCTACTACGCGTCCCGAAACAATCATGGGCGATACGGCGATGTGTATCAATCCCGCAGACCCGAAGAACCAGTGGCTGAAGGGGAAGAAAGTGATTGTTCCGCTGGTGAACCGCGTTATCCCCGTCATCCAGGATGATTATGTAGACGTGGAATTCGGTACGGGCTGTCTGAAGGTAACTCCTGCACACGACGTCAACGACTATATGCTGGGCGAGAAATACAACCTGCCCACTATCGACATCTTCAATGACAACGGTACGTTGAGCGAAGCCGCCGAACTCTATGTCGGCATGGACCGTTTCGATGTACGCGAGCAGATAGAGAAAGATTTGCAGAATGCCGGACTGTTGGAGAAGGTGGAAGCCTATACCAACAAGGTAGGTTTCTCCGAGCGTACCAACGTGGCTATCGAGCCGAAGCTCTCCATGCAATGGTTCCTCAAGATGCAGCACTTTGCCGATATGGCTCTGCCCCCGGTAATGAACGATGACTTGAAATTCTATCCTGCCAAGTATAAGAATACTTACAAGAACTGGCTGGAGAACATCAAAGACTGGTGTATCAGCCGTCAGTTGTGGTGGGGACACCGTATTCCCGCTTACTTCCTGCCGGAAGGCGGATATGTGGTAGCCGCCACTCCCGAAGAGGCTTTGAAACTGGCTTGGGAAAAGACCGGAAATTCCGCCCTTAAAATAGAGGACTTGCGTCAGGACGAGGACTGCCTCGACACTTGGTTCTCTTCCTGGTTATGGCCTATCTCTTTGTTCGACGGCATTCTGAACCCGGGCAACGAAGAAATCAACTATTATTATCCTACCAGCGACCTCGTGACCGGACCGGATATCATCTTCTTCTGGGTAGCCCGTATGATTATGGCGGGTTATGAATACGAGGGTAAGATGCCGTTTAAGAATGTTTACTTCACAGGTATCGTCCGCGACAAGCTGGGACGCAAGATGTCCAAGTCGCTCGGTAACTCGCCCGACCCGCTGGATTTGATAGAGCGTTACGGTGCTGACGGTGTACGTATGGGTATGATGCTTTCGGCTCCTGCCGGCAACGACATCCTTTTTGACGATGCGCTTTGCGAACAGGGACGTAACTTCAACAACAAGATATGGAATGCTTTCCGCCTTATCAAGGGTTGGGAAGTAAGCTCCGAGGTGGCTGTGCCGGAAGCTGCCGAACTGGCAATGCGTTGGTTCGACTCCAAACAGAACGCCGTAGCTGCCGAAGTGGCGGACTTGTTCGGCAAGTATCGTTTGAGCGAGGCGTTAATGGCCGTGTACAAGCTCTTCTGGGATGAGTTCTCTTCCTGGTATCTGGAAATGATTAAGCCTGCTTACGGTCAGCCTATCAACAAGAAGGTGTACGACACGACTATCGGTTTCTTCGATAATCTGTTGCACCTGTTGCATCCGTTCATGCCGTTCATCACCGAAGAATTGTGGCAGCACATTGTCGACCGTAAAGACGGAGAGAGTCTTATGGTAAGTCCTATTTCCATGTCGACGGAAGTGGATGAAGCCTTTGTACAGCAGTTTGAAGTGGTGAAAGAAGTTATCAGTAACGTACGCTCCATCCGTTTGCAGAAGAACATTGCCCAGAAAGAGGCACTGGAGTTGCAGGTTGTCGGTGAGAATCCCGTGGCTGCTTTCGACGCTGTCATTATCAAGATGTGTAACCTTTCTGCCGTAACTGCGGTTGAGGCTAAGGCTGACGGCGCCGCCGCTTTCATGGTAGGTACGACGGAATACGCCGTTCCTCTGGGTAATATGATTGATGTGGATGCCGAAATAGTCCGTATGGAAGCCGAGCTAAAGCATAAGGAAGGCTTCTTGCAAGGCGTTCTGAAGAAACTCGGCAACGAGAAGTTCGTGAATAATGCTCCCGCTGCCGTAATCGAAATGGAACGCAAGAAACAGGCGGATGCGGAGAGTATCATCAATTCACTGAAAGAAAGCATTGCCGCTTTGAAGAAAGCGTAAGGCAGTACCTATGATATAAAAGAAAGGTCCGGACTTCAATAAAGTCCGGACCTTTTTTATTCACGCTATGTTATTCGTTATTTCTCCAGCAAGTCTTTCAAGAAAGCATCCAACTCCTCATCCAACCCTTTCAGCAATTCTTCGTTTACCAGCAGGGTATCGTCGTCCAGCAGTAAAAGTTCGGCTATGGTTTCCTTATCATCATCTACCAGTACGAAAGAGAAAGGCTTCATGATGGTCAGCTTATCAAAAGCGCCCAGATTCTTCATGTTACAGAGCAGGTTACTCAGGATACGCTCCATGTTCTCGTAAAAATCATCACCTTCGTATGTCATCCATTCTTCGATGGTGGCATTGGCGAGTTCCTTGTCGTCATCATCGAATATGAAGAATTCGCCCGAGCTTTGGTTGGCTTGCAGGTGAATATCCGTAACGACGGTTTGCTCGCAACCGCAAGTGTATTTGCCGATTGCCTGTTTGATGGTTTCTTCGAGGAGAGATAATGACGGTTGACTGAGTTTCATAATTGCTTTTCTTTACTTAATGGATGTTCAAAGGTATAAAAAAAACAATTATATCTACAGTATTTGACTAAAAATCATCATTAAATCGCTGCATTTGCATGTTCAGGCGTGATAAGCCTGCTTTTCGCTCTTCTAATTCGGTTACGTAAAGCGTTGTAAGGACATAATAGGGGAGATCCGCTTTGCCAAGATGAGTCAAATCTTTTTTGTCCACGCCGTCTACGATACGAGCTTCGGCTTGCGCTTTCAACGCCCAATCGAGAGCGGTGGCAATGCTGTCCTGCATCTCATAGCCGACAGCGAGATTGTAGGCTGCCTGCATCTTTTTCTTCCCTTTCTTGGTGGCGTAGGTCTGCTTCCACAGCTCGATGGCCGTACCCCATTTCTTATCTCCGGCATATACGGCGGCGTCACGCATGTTTACGGAACCGCCGCAGAACAGATAACGGTTGGCGGTTTTCCAATATGGCAGCAACTTCTTTACAGGGATGCTTCCGGCAAACTCAGAGGCTTGTTTTATCAAATCTTCCTCATTGATAAGGTGGCTCTGTACGAAAGGTCCGTTTCCCGTTTCTTCCCAAAAGATGCTGTCCTTGGCGCTGATGGTCACCATAGGCGTACTGCGGTCGGGCAGATAAACCCTGACGGTGGGATACACTTTGGCATCCACCGTTCCCTGGTAAATACCCCAGCTTTTCAGGTAACTTATTCTCCGGACGGCACGTATCTGTACATTCTCCAATGCAATGAGGAAATCCACGTCCAGCTCATGTGCCAGCCGGTTCACTTCTGTTTCCGATAAAGCTCCCTCACGTGGAGTGACATCATGGGCGCGCAAGGCCGAATCACAGATAACCACCTCATTGAAATAATTCTCATGGGCAAGAGCTTCTGCAAGGGCCTCGGCGGTAATGGCGCCGTTACCGTTGTAATAATCTATCTTACGGGCTATCTCAAAACCGTCTTTCTTTTTTTCTTTGGCAAGAATCGGTTTGTTGTCCGGGACTTCAGGCATGTTATTGACAATGGCTACCCGTTTCAAACTCGGCGGGAAACTTACATCCGCCGGTAACATATAATCTATGGCAAGCGGTTCGACGGTTTGGCAACCCGCCAAAAGCATCAAACAAGACAGTAACAGGTAATAAGAGTATTTAGTCATAGCCTTTTATTCTTAGTTCTAAAAAACAAAAGTAATCTTTTACTTGAATAAATAAAAGCCCCGAACAGTTTTTAACCGTTCGAGGCCTTTATTATACCGGTTGGTGATTGACGGTCAGTGATTGACGATTAGTGATTATCAGTCAGTACCCGCACTAAAGCGCTCCCCTAATCACTAATCCCTAACCCCTAATCGCTTTTTTTACGCATTCTTTCCGTGACAATTCTTGTACTTCTTGCCGCTTCCGCAAGGACAAGGATCGTTACGTCCTACCGTCTTCTCTGCGCGGATAGGCTCGCGCTTCTGCTGTTCGCGCGTATCCTGTTGGGCGGCGGCTTGCTGGTTCGGATCGTTCAAGTCCTGCTTTTGTTCGCGGTACTTGCTTAAATCCTGACGTTGCTCGGGAGCGGCCTGACGCACTTCCTGCGGTTCCTGTACCGGAATTTGTCCGCGCATCAGGATAGAAACAGTCTGGTTGTTTATCTTGTCTACCATGGTGTCGAACAGGTTTACGGACTCCAGCTTGTAAATCAACAACGGGTCTTTCTGTTCGTAGCTGGCATTCTGTACGGAGTGTTTCAATTCGTCCAGTTCGCGCAGGTTCTCTTTCCATGCCTCGTCGATAACGTGCAGCAGGATGGACTTCTCGAATGATTTCACTACTTCCTTGCATTCGCTGTCGTAGGCGGCTTTCAGGTTGCAGGAGATGTTATACATACGCTTGCCGTCCGTAATGGGAATCAGGATGTTTTCGTACATGTGTCCCTGGTTTTCGTACACCTGCTTGATAACCGGATAAGCGATTTGCGCCATACGTTCGGTTTTGCGTTTGAAGAGTTCCATAGCAGCGTCGAATGTCTTGTCGGCCAGTTTCTCTTTCTTCTCGTTACGGAATGCTTCTTCCGTGAAAGGAGTTTCCATGGCAAGCGTCTGGAGCAAGTCCATTTTGCAGTCCTCATAAGTAGGAGCTTCGATGGCGTTGACGCAACGGTCCCAAATCATGTTCACAATATCCATACCGATGCGCTCACCCATCAAAGCGTGGCGGCGTTTGGTGTAGACCACGGTACGTTGTTTGTTCATGACATCATCGTATTCCAGCAAACGCTTACGGATACCGAAGTTGTTTTCTTCCACCTTCTTCTGCGCACGTTCGATAGACTTGGAAATCATGCTGTGCTCAATCATTTCGCCTTCTTTGAAACCGAGTTTGTCCATTACGCCGGCAATACGGTCGGAAGAGAACAGACGCATCAGGTCGTCTTCCAAAGACACGAAGAATACGGATGAACCGGGGTCGCCCTGACGTCCGGCACGACCACGCAGCTGGCGGTCTACACGACGTGACTCGTGACGCTCCGTACCGATAATGGCAAGACCGCCCGCGGCTTTTACTTCCGGGCTCAGCTTGATGTCCGTACCACGACCCGCCATGTTGGTGGCGATGGTTACGGCGCAGCTCAAACCGGCTTTGGCCACGATGTCGGCTTCTTTCTGATGCAGTTTCGCATTCAATACGTTGTGCTCGATTTTGCGCATGGTCAACATCTTGCTCAGCATTTCGGAGATTTCAACGGAAGTGGTACCTACCAGGACAGGACGTCCGGCTTCTACCATCTTCTCGATTTCTTCGATAACGGCTTTATATTTTTCGCGTTTGGTTTTGTAAACGCGGTCATTCATATCGTTACGGGCAATGGGGCGGTTGGTCGGGATAACGACTACATCCAGTTTGTAGATGTCCCAAAGCTCGCCTGCTTCCGTTTCGGCAGTACCGGTCATACCGGACAGCTTGTGATACATACGGAAGTAGTTCTGCAAGGTAATCGTCGCGAAAGTCTGTGTGGCGGCTTCCACCTTCACGCCTTCTTTGGCTTCGATGGCCTGGTGCAAACCGTCGGAGTAACGGCGGCCTTCCATGATACGTCCGGTCTGCTCGTCCACAATCTTCACCTGACCGTCGATTACCACATACTCGTCGTCTTTCTCGAACATGGTGTAAGCCTTCAGCAACTGGTTGATGGTATGTACACGCTCGCTCTTGATGGCGAAGTTAGTCATAAGGGCGTCTTTCTTGGCAAGGCGTTCCTCGTCCGTCAGGCTCTTTTCATTTTCCAGCTCGGAGAGTTGGGCGGTGATGTCGGGAAGCACGAAGAATGTGGGGTCTTCGGAGTTGCCGCTAATCAAGTCTACACCCTTGTCGGTCAGGTCTACGCTGTTCAGCTTTTCATCGATTACGAAATACAGCGGGTCGGTAACCTCGTGCATACGCTTGTTGTTCTGCTCCATGTAGATTTCCTCGGTCTTGAGCATACCGGCTTTGATACCCTGCTCGCTGAGGAACTTAATCAACGCCTTGTTCTTCGGTAAACATTTATGGCTGCGGTATAATGCAAGGAAACCCTCTTCCTGTTCTTTCTTGTCGTTTGAAGCTATCAGGCGTTTGGCATCGGCAAGGTATTGCGTGGCCAGTTTTTTCTGTGCTTCCACCAGACGTTCCACTTGCGGACGGAGTTGCTCGAAAAGCTGGTCGTCGCCTTTGGGAACCGGGCCTGAGATAATCAGCGGAGTACGGGCGTCGTCAATCAATACCGAGTCGACCTCATCCACGATGGCGTAATTGTGCTGACGCTGTACGAGGTCTTTCGGGCTGATAGCCATATTGTCGCGCAGGTAGTCGAAACCGAATTCGTTGTTCGTACCGAAAGTAATGTCGGCAAGATAAGCCTGACGGCGTGCGTCGGAGTTGGGCTGGTGTCTGTCGATACAATCCACGCTCAAACCGTGGAACATATAAAGCGGGCCCATCCATTCGGAGTCACGTTTTGCCAGATAGTCGTTTACGGTTACCACATGCACGCCGTTTCCGGTCAGTGCGTTGAGGAATACGGGTAGGGTAGCCACCAGAGTCTTACCTTCACCGGTTGCCATTTCCGCAATCTTGCCTTTGTGCAGTACCACGCCGCCAAACAACTGTACGTCGTAGTGCACCATGTTCCATAACGTGTCGTTACCGCCGGCTACCCAGTGGTTCTGATAAACGGCCTTATCGCCTTCGATGCGTACAAAATCTTTGGTAGCGGCCAGATGGCGGTCGAATTCCGTAGCGGTTACTACGATTTCTTCGTTTTCGGAGAAGCGCTTGGCTGTTTCCTTTACGATGGAGAAAGCGACGGGCAATACTTCATCCAATGCTTTTTCGTAGATATCCAGTATTTCTTTTTCTATCTTGTCTATTTGAGCGAAGACTTCTTCGCGTTCTTCCAGTTCGATGCTCTCAACGCTTGCTTTTAGTTCTTCCACTTTGGCGCGTTGTTCTGTTGCCGAGTTGCGGATGTATGCCTTCAATTCTTCGGTTTTGGCGCGCAGGGCATCGTTGTCCAATGCGGCTACTTCCGGATATGCGGCTTTTACCTTGTCTACCCACGGCTTTATCTCTTTCATGTCGCGGGTGGCTTTGTTGCCGAAAATCGAGCTTAAAAATTCATTAAATCCCATTATGTATTTGTTTTTATTGTTATTTACTAAGTTTATATGGCGTGCAAAGTTACTGATTTTGCAACAGATAACGTAAAGTTACACTGATTATTTTAAGGGGTTGCCGCGGGGGATAAGGAGTTTTACGGAAATATAAAACTCTGCAGCTCTCTGTACCGGCCTTTATCAATAATTGAGCGGTGTGGCTGTGCACGCATTGGGAGCGCGAATGCGCATCGCGCTTGACAGGGTGGGAGCAACGCGGTCTACGGCGACCGGCATGCGGATTATTTCCGGCTTTATTCCTTTACCGAGAAGTATGAGGGGGGCGGGTATGGCGGCGGCACGCACCACGCGGTTGTCATTGCTGTTTTCCTGCATGACAGTCCAGCCCGGCAGAACTTCGATAATCAAATCGCCGGAGCGGTGGCGGTGAAAGCCGTTGCGTATGCGCTCTATCTGCGGCGACCAGGAGCCCAACAGCAAGTGGTAGGCGGAATATACCTTGTTTACTCCGCTGAACTGTACCAGAAATTCTGCCGACTTTTGCTGCATGTCGGCAAGATTCAACTGCTTCTCTTCTATTAATTTATGATTGAGATATATCTGTTGATTATAATAGCCTTCTACGTATTGCCCTTCACCGTAAGTCGCCATCAGGTACATGTTCAGCAAAGTGGCGCAACGGTTCAGATAGAATTCTCCGCCGGGAATACGGTAGATGCCTATATCTGCTCCGTCCGGGTCGGTATATCCCGTAGAGGCGATGCACAACAGCACGTTTTGCAGACCCACCTTGCGTTCCAGCATATCCAGCAGATGAGCGATGCTTTGGTCTAAGCGGGCGTAGGTGTCTTGCATTTCCATGGCGCACTCTTGCGTGCTGCGGTGATTGTAGTTGCCTGCATAATAGGTGATTGCAAGCAAATCCGTTATTTCGTCCTTGCCGATATTGCTTTTATCCAGTAAATCTTCCGCCACTCGGTTCACTTCATCGTTGATGAGCGGGCTGGTTATCAACCGGCGGTATTTGTTGTCCTTTTCTGTTTCGAACTTGTATTTGAAAGGGATGGTACGCCATTCGGGCAGGAATGTATAGCTTGTGACGGGGTGGAGAGGGTTCCACTCCATTTCCTTGATGCGGAAGTCGGGTGATTGCCCGTCATTGTATTGGCTCAGCCACCAGGGATATTCGCCGTAATAGGTTGTACCGCACCATTTGCCGGTTTTATGGTTCAGCCAGAACGCGCCGTTGCCGCTATGTCCCGCCGAAAGGACGGCGGCATCACGGAAGGGGGCGATGGAATATACCAATGCGGCGTTTTTGGTGGCTATTTTAAGTTCGTCGGCAAAAGTGGAAGTCAGCAGTTGTGTAGGGGCGGTGTTCTGGTCGGTATAGTTACCCATGAAGGCTGAATCGTCTACGCAATTCCTGGGACGCAAGGTTTTCGGGTCGAACCAACGTTCGGCTATGATGCCGTTCATAGACGGTGTGGCGCCCGTATAAAAAGCGGCGATGGCCGAGGCGCGGTCGGTGACGTTGAAAGAATATTCCGCCTGGCGGAACACTTTCCCTTCCCTTAACAGCCGCTTAAAGCCCCTTTCTCCATACAATGACGAGAATGCTTCCATGTAGTCCGTGCGCAGTTGGTCTATTGTCAGCGTCACCACGAGCTTCGGAGATGGTGGCAACGGCTGGGCTTGCAGGCTGCCGAATGTCAGCGCGAGTATGGAAGTTATCAGTCCTTTCTTCATTATTTCTTATCGTATGTGAGAATTAGGTTGCTTGCAGAACGTATCAGCAAACAAAGTGCCAAAGGTAACACTGCTAACGGAAATCTTTGCGGTATTACGAGCCAAAGCAATATAAAAAGTGTTAAAACTATGAAGTTTGCCAGCATATAGCGGCTTCTTTTCCTTTTTCGCACTCTGTTCAGCATGCATGGCAGGCAGAAAAGATGCAGCGGGTGGAATACAAACAGCAGATAATTGGGGCTGACGGCAGGGTGTTGGGAGAACAGGGCGAGGAACGCCAATATACATCCCGCCGTTCCGGCGGCAAAAAACAGTGCCAAATCAATTCCCCAAAGCGTTTTCTTCCGGCGTATTCCGTAGATGGTGGCGGCCGCGGTCAGTATAAACAGGAGTAAAGCGGCCTGCATCGGGGTGAAGCCGTCGGAAGGCTGTTCCGCTTCTTCGCTTCCGGTCATTATTATTTTCTCTTCATTCAGTACCAAAGGACGTGCTTGTCCGTCTTTGTTTACAATACGGGCTTGATTGAAGTAGTCTTGTACATAGAAAGGGACAAACATCATCAGTCGGCGGTTGATGATTTTGTCAGCCCGGCTGCCCATGCATAGGTCCATGCCGAAACGCGACCAGGGATGTCCCTCGCTGTATTTGTGCAACAAGTCGCGAAAGGATGTACCGGTGTTCGTATCGGTCATATTGTCAGCATATTGCAGGCTCCCGTCAATGGATTTTTCTATTAAGTCGCGTGGGCGGGTGGCACAGTTGTCATAAAAGAAATTGTAACGGTATACCCGGTTTTCGGGGCGATAGTTTTCTTCGAGCAAGGCTATCAGCCTCTCTTTTTCCTGCGGGGTGAGGTTCAGCTCTTGTTGCCAGACATCGCGTTCCAGATAGTGATATTCGGCGGCAAACCGTTCGTAACTGTTGACACCCAACTGATAATCCGTTTCACCCAAAGCGAAACGGAGAATGAAGTTCGGCGCGTTGAAGTTGAAGATGCCGTAATTGAATACGGCGTCAATGCCACGCGTATGGTTTTCGTATCGTATGGCGGTATGTCCGAAAAGGGAGTATATTTCTTCGCCCGAGGCGCATGTCAGCAGGCTGATGCGTATGGAATCCGGAGTGTCTCTTTTGTGTTCTTGCGCTTGCACGGCGATGAAAGGCAGGCAGAGGAAAAGAAAAATAAGTATGCGGAAAGCCGGTAAGGAGAATTTCATTTGTCTTTTTTTTATTATCACTGATTTGAATCGGGGTCATATCTTGTAATTCGTTACAAAGATACGCTTTAAATCTTAATACGGCAATTATTGCGGACACTCCTTTCGTCTTTTTTACATCTGCATCCCGTTTCTTTTCGCGCTATACCCAAACCGTTTTTTGATGTACGTCATAACGGATTTCCACTGTGGTGAAAAACTTTTTTCAAGTACTATAAAAATCGCCGTATATGCGGAGGGGGGTATACCCTCCTCTGTCAATCGTGATAACATCGGCGATTTTTCGGAAATAAAAAGAAAAGATAATGCGCGCATACGGGCGAGCCTTAAGATTTATGCGTGGTTATATATAAGGGAAAACCTGTAAACTTAGTGTAACGCGCATGTAAAACAATCGAAAAAAGTGCTATCTTTGCCCCGCTTTAAATATATGCAGAATGAATCTTATAATCGATATAGGCAATACCGTTGCAAAGATAGCGGTGTTTAAAGACAAGGACATCGTCGAGGTGTTCTACGATTCCAATCAAACGCTTGAAAATCTGCCGGATATCTGCGCGAAATATGCCGTTGAGAAAGCCATTGCGGCTACCGTTATCGATCTGAATGAGCAAGTGTCGGCGCAATTGGCGCGTTTGCCCGTTCCGCTGTTGTGGCTGAATGAAACAACATCGCTTCCGGTAGAGAACCTGTATGAAACTCCCGAGACATTGGGGTACGACCGTATGGCGGCTGTGGTGGGCGCCTATGAACAATTTCCCGGAAAGGATATTCTGGTGATAGATGCCGGAACTTGCATCACTTATGAGTTTGTAGATGCCGCCGGCCGCTATCATGGCGGGAATATCTCGCCGGGTGTGCAAATGCGCTTTAAAGCACTTCACGAGCTGACAGGGCGGCTTCCGCTGGTGTCACGCGAAGGGCGGCGGCTGCCGCTGGGTAAGGATACCGATACGGCAATGCGCGAAGGAGTGCTGAAAGGCATGGAATATGAAATTTCGGGCTACATAATGGCCATGAAGCATAAATATCCTGAACTTTTGGTTTTTTTAACGGGCGGCGATGATTTTTCTTTTGATACAAACTTAAAAAGTATCATCTTTGCAGACAGATTTTTAGTGTTGAAAGGATTAAATAGAATTTTAAACTATAATAATGATAGGATATAGACAAACACTCTTGGTGTTCTTGCTCATGATGTTGTCCGGAGCGGCAATCGCTCAAAATAATACGAATTCTCCCTATACACGATACGGATACGGACAATTGGCAGACCAAGGTTCAGGTAATAGCAAAGCCATGGGTGGTATTGCATACGGATTACGGGATAAATACCAGGTGAATTTCGCTAATCCGGCATCCTATACGGCGATAGATTCGCTTACTTTTATTTTTGACGGCGGTATCTCTTTGCAGAACACGAACTTCAGTAACGGTACGGTGAAGCAAAATGCCAAAAACTCCAGTTTCGACTATATTACAATGCAATTTCGCCTGGGTAAATGGGCGGCCATGAGTTTGGGACTGCTGCCTTATTCCAATGTGGGATATAGCATGGGAGAATATCGGGAAGACGCGAATTATCCTTCACAGTCCAGCGCGTTGCAATATTACGGAGACGGCGGACTGCACCAGTTATATCTGGGGGCCGGATTTAAAATATTTAAAAATCTTTCCGTTGGCGCGAACATTTCGTATCTTTGGGGGGATATAACGCATACGAGAGCCATGACATTCCCGAACAACTCGTCTACCTTGCCGCTGACTACGGTGACGGGTACGTCCATACAAAGCTATAAGCTGGACTTCGGCGCGCAGTACACGCAGGCGTTCGGCAAAAAACATGAAGCTACTTTGGGAGTGGTATTCTCGCCGGGACATGACTTGGGTAACGATTCGTACGTGCAAGACCAGCTGGGCGATAGCAATACGGGAGCTACGATAAATACCCGGGACACGGTCGCTACGTTCGGCAGCCCGATGAGTTTCGGCATAGGTCTCAGCTATGTATACGACAAGCGTTTGACGGTAGGCGCCGATTTTACTTTCCAGAAGTGGAGTTCGGTTACTTACATGAATGCGAAGAACGCTTTCTGCAATCGTACGAAGATAGCTTTAGGCGCCGAATTTCTGCCGAATCCTTTGGGAAGAAGTTATTTGGCGCATGTGAAATACCGTTTGGGAGCTTATTATTCCCAGCCGTATTACAAAATAAATGGCATGCGTGCCGCCAATGAATATGGAGTGACTGCCGGTTTCGGACTTCCTATTCCGCGTACGCGTTCCGTATTGAGCCTCTCGGCGCAGTATGTAAGAACCGAAGGCAAGACAGCGGCGTTTCTCAATGAAAACACATTGCGCGTCTGCATCGGGGTGACTTTTAACGAACGCTGGTTCTTCAAACGGAAAGTCGATTAATGTTGAATGGTGAAAATAGACAATATAACAACTAAAATTTAAATACAATGAAAATTAAAACGCTTGTCGCTGTTTTGCTCCTTTCGGGTGGAGTAACCAGCACTTTCGCACAAAGTGATTGTAATGCCAATAGTAGTATCTCGCATGAGGCGGTAAGAGCGAAAAATTTCAAGGACGCTTACGCCCCTTGTATGGAAGTTCTGAAAGACTGTCCGACACTGAGATATTACACTTATACCGATGCGCAAAAGATTCTCGTTGGCTTGATGAGCCAGATTAAGGATCGTAATTCTGCAGAGTATAAGAAGCTGTTTGACGAACTGATGGCTGTACATGACCAGAAAATGAAGTATATTCCTGAATTTGCTACGAAGATGAAGGGTGTACCGAGTGTTGCGTCTGCGTTAGGTACAAAAGCCGTGGATTATCTGCAATATTCACCGGCTCCGGATTTGAACCAGGCTTATGCATGGTTGAAGGAATCCGCTGAAACCGCTAAAGGTGAATCTGACGGTGCCGTATTGCACTATTTTGTAGATGTGTCCATGCAGAAAGTAAAAGCCGACACTAATCACACAGACCAATTCTTCCAGGATTATATCAACGCTTCACAGTACGCTGACGATGCTATTGCAGCAGAGGATAACGCTAAGAAAAAAGCCGTGTTGCAGACAATCAAGGACAATTTGGTAGCTATGTTCGTGAACAGCGGTGTAGCCGATTGTGAGTCCTTGCAGAATATCTACGGTCCTAAAGTTGAGGAAAACAAGTCCGACTCCGCTTTCCTGAAGAAGACCATTACCATCCTGAAGATGATGAAGTGCAATGAGAGCGAGGCGTATTTCAAGGCTTCCGACTATCTGTATCGTGTTAACCCGAGTGCGGATGCTGCCGTAGGCGTAGCATATATGTACTACAAGAAAGGTGACTACGACACTGCTGTGAAGTACTTCGACGAAGCGCTGGGTATGGAAACCGATAACGCGAAGAAAGCCGAAATGGCTTATGCTACCGCTGCCGCTTTGTGGCAGGCCAAAAAGCTGTCTCAGGCAAGAAGCTATGCTCAGAAAGCCATCAGCTTCAATGAAAGCTACGGCGAGCCTTACATCCTGCTGGCTCAAATGTACGGTTCAAATCCTAACTGGAGCGACGAACCCGCTTTGAACAGATGTACTTATTTTGTTGTTATCGATAAGCTGCAACGCGCTAAAGCTGTAGACCCGAGTGTTACAGACAAAGTTAATGAACTGATTTCAACGTATGCGCGTCATACTCCGCAGGCTAAAGACCTCTTTATGTTGGGTTACAAAGCCGGTGACCGTATCACGATCGGCGGTTGGATCGGTGAGTCTACAACCATCAGATAAGCATATGTCGCTACAACCCCACGTGGTCGGACATAAGAATATGAGCATAACCATTGCCCTTGGGGTAATGGTTATGCTTCTTTTATTTTCTTCCTGTTCCGGACGTAAAAAAGAAATGGGAGCCGCCATTACCGAACGCGATTCATTGCCGGTTATGGATACTAAAGGTGTTACAACGCTGATTTCCGATTCGGGCATTACCCGCTATCGTGTCAATACGGCGGAGTGGCTGATTTACGACCGTAAGAACCCGCCTTATTGGGCGTTCGAAAAAGGCATTTACCTGGAAAAGTTCGATTCGGTGTTTCATACCGAGGCCAGTATCAAGGCCGATACGGCTTATTATTATAATAAGAAAGAGTTGTGGAAGCTGATGGGGAATGTGCATATACAGAACCTGAAAGGAGAGAAATTCGATACGGAGTTGCTGTATTGGGATCAGAACAAAAAACGTGTGTATTCCGACCGGCGGGTACGTATAGAACAACCCGACCAGATAATCTATGCCATCGGCTTTGAGTCGAATGAGCAATTAACAAAATATCGTTTCTTCAAGACGGAAGGTATCTTCTATGTGGACGAGGAGAGTACCACGCCTTCCGATACGTTGAGGACGGACAGCATCAAATGATATGATGGATACTATTATTTACTTGTTGATAACCATGGCTTTCTCCGCTTTCTTTTCGGGTATGGAGATTGCTTTTGTTTCCGTAGACAAGCTTCGTTTTGAGATGGAACGGAAACCGGGTGTTACGTCAAGCATCCTTTCCTGTTTCTTCCGTAACCCGAATAATTTTATTTCTACCATGCTGGTGGGAAATAACATTGCGCTGGTTATCTACGGTATCCTTATGGCACAGATTATCGAGGTGAATCTGCTGGCGGGCATGATTGATAATCATTTTGTAATGGTGCTGGTGCAGACCATCATATCCACGCTCATTATCCTTGTAACGGGCGAGTTCCTTCCAAAGACGCTGTTCAAGATTAATCCGAACCTGATGCTGAGGGTGTTTGCTACTCCTTTGTTTGTCTGCTACGTTATTCTGTTTCCCATATCGAAACTTGCTTCCGGACTGTCTTATCTCTTTCTGCGCCTGTTCGGCATGAAGATAAACAAGGAAGCGTCCGACAAGGCGTTCGGTAAGGTCGATTTGGACTATTTCGTGCAGTCGGGCATAGAGAATGCCGCTAATGAGGAAGAGCTGGATGCGGAAGTGAAAATCTTTCAGAATGCGCTTGATTTCTCCAATATCAAGATACGCGATTGCATCGTGCCCCGTACGGAAGTGGTGGCGGTGGATGTGACGGCCTCGCTCGAGGATTTGAAGAGTATGTTTGTGGAGTCGGGCATTTCCAAAATTATTGTGTACGACGGGAATATAGATAATGTAATCGGCTATATCCACTCGTCCGAGATGTTCAGAAACCCGGCGGATTGGAGAAATAATGTCAAGGAAGTGCCCATTGTGCCCGAAACGATGGCGGCGCATAAGCTGATGAAACTTTTTATGCAGCAGAAAAAGACGATTGCCGTTGTAGTGGATGAGTTTGGCGGTACATCCGGTATCGTTTCACTGGAAGATCTGGTAGAAGAAATATTCGGAGATATTGAGGACGAGCATGATAATACTTCCTACATCTGTAAACAGATCGGCGAGCGTGAATATGTGTTGTCAGCTCGTCTTGAGATAGAGAAAGTAAACGAAACGTTCAATCTTGAGCTTCCGGAGTCGGATGAATATCTTACGATAGGCGGATTGATTCTGAGCCGTTATCAAAGCTTCCCGAAGCTGCATGAGGTGATAACCGTCGACGAATATCAGTTCAAGATAATTAAGGTGACAGCCACTAAAATAGAGTTGGTACGGTTGAAAGTCACGGAATAATTCCGTTTCAGCGTAAATTTTTAAAGAATAAATAGATGCGTATTAGCATTTTTTGTATCTTCGTGCGCTAAAATGAACATTGAAAAGAAAATAATAATAAACAAATAATTCATATTAACTAAAATGGCAACATTACAAAACATTCGGTCTAAAGGGCCCTTATTGGTGATTGTTATTGGTTTGGCGCTGTTTGCCTTCATCGCGGGAGACGCGTGGAAAGTACTTCAGCCGCACCAGTCACAAGATGTAGGTGAAGTGAACGGGGAAACAATTTCCGCTCAGGATTTTCAGGCATTGGTAGAGGAATATACGGAAGTAGTGAAATTTTCCAGCGGCTTGAACGCGTTGAGCGATGAACAAACCAACCAGATTAAGGACGAAGTATGGAGAGCATACGTAAACAATAAATTGATTGAGAACGAAGCTGAAAAGTTGGGTTTGACCGTTTCTAAAGCGGAACTTCAGGCTATCATCGACGCCGGTGTACATCCGATGTTGCAGCAGACACCGTTCCGCAATCCGCAGACCGGAGCTTTTGACAAAGATATGTTGAAGAAGTTCCTGGTGGACTATTCTAAGATGAATAAGGCTCAGATGCCGGCTCAATACGCAGAGTACTACAATTCCATGTACAACTTCTGGGCTTTTGTAGAGAAATCACTCGTACAGGCGCGTTTGCAGGAGAAATACCAGGCTCTGATTACGAAGTCTTTGTTCTCTAACCCTGTTGAAGCGGAAGATGCTTTCAATGCGCGCGTAGACCAGTCTGACCTGTTGTTGGCCGCCGTTCCTTATTCCTCTATCGTAGACTCTACAATCGTTATTAAGGAATCCGACCTGAAAGATGCTTATGACAAGAAGAAAGAGCAATTCAGACAATATGTGGAAACCCGCAACATCAAGTATATCGATGTACAGGTTACCGCAAGCCCGGAAGACAAAGCCGATATTCAGAAAGAGGTGGAAGAATATACTGCACAGTTGGCCGAAAATCCTTCCGATTATGCAAATTTCGTCCGTTCAACCGGTTCTACCCAGCAGTATGTTGACTTGTTCTACACAGACAAGGCGTTGCCTGCCGACGTTGTTGCCCGTTTGGATTCTGTAAAGGTAGGCGGTGTATACGGTCCTTACTACAATGCGTCGGACAATACAATCAACTCTTTCAAGAAACTGGCTATTGCCGCTATGGCCGACTCTATCCAATACCGCCAGATTCAGGTTGTTGCGGAAGACGCTGCCAAGACCAAAACTTTGGCTGACAGTATCTATACTGCCATCAAGGGTGGCGCGGACTTTGCCGAAATCGCTAAAAAGTACGGCCAGACCGGCGAAGCGACATGGATTTCTTCTGCCAACTACGAAGGCGCTCAAGTGGATGGTGACAATTTGAAGTATATCGCGGCTATCACTACTTTAGGTCAGAACGAGTTGACTAACCTCGCTTTGGGGCAGGCGAACGTTATCCTGCAAGTGATGAACAAGAAAGCTGTGAAAGATAAATATAAAGTAGCCGTTATCAAGCGTCCGGTTGAATTCAGCAAGGAAACTTATAGCAAGGCATACAATGACTTCAGTCAATTCATCGCTACCAACAATACGCTGGATAAGCTGACCGCCAATGCGGAAGATGCCGGTTACAGACTGTTGGATAGAGCCGACTTGTATAGCTCTGAGCACAATATCGGTGGTGTGAAAGGAACAAAAGAAGCTCTGAAATGGGCGTTTGCCGCAAAAGCAGGTGAAGTTTCAGGTCTGTACGAATGTGGCGAAAGCGATCACATGATGGTAGTAGCCGTTACACGCATCGTTCCGGAAGGCTATCGTCCGTTGTCTATGGTACAGGATCAGTTGAGAAGCGAAATCCTCCGTGACAAGAAAGCCGAGAAGATTATGGCTGATATGAAGGCTGCCGGCGCAACTTCTTTCGACCAGTATAAGAACATGGCAAATGCAGTTAGCGACTCTGTTAAGCACGTGACTTTCGCGGCTCCGGCTTATGTTCCGGCGTTGCGTAGCAGCGAACCGCTGGTAGGCGCTTATGCTTCTATCGCTGAGCTGAACAAGTTGAGCACTCCTATCAAAGGCAATGGTGGCGTATTCGTTCTTCAGCCTTATGCCAAGGACAAACTGAACGAAACTTATAATCAGGAAACGGAAGAAGCTACATTGGAGAATATGCACGCACGTATGGCAAGCCAGTTCATCAATGACCTGTATCTGAATGCGGATGTAAAGGATAACCGCTATCTGTACTTCTAAGAAAGTAGAATAAACTTTAGAATACTTGGAGAAGCCGTTCGATAAATGTCGAACGGCTTTTTCATTTGTGCAACTTTATTCATACCTTTGCAAAAGATAATTTATCGGTGAATAAACTATCTTGTTATCGTAAATATGCAATTAGAATGAAACAACCTCTTTTAGGTCTTACCTTAACCGAACTTCAGGCAGTCGTAAAGAATCTGGGGATGCCCGGATTTGCAGCCAAACAGATCGCTTCGTGGCTATATGACAAAAAAGCAGCTTCCATAGATGAAATGACAAACCTGTCGTTGAAACACCGGGAGCTGTTGAAAGAGATATATGAAGTAGGGGGTGAGGCGCCGGTGGATGCCATGCGCTCGGCAGACGGTACGGTGAAGTATCTTTATCGTGCCGGAGAGGGGCATTATGTGGAAGCTGTTTACATTCCGGATGAGGACAGGGCTACGCTGTGCGTATCTTCCCAAGTAGGGTGTAAGATGAACTGCAAGTTTTGCATGACCGGCAAGCAGGGGTTCACCGCCAATCTGACCGCCAACCAGATTATCAACCAGATTAATTCTCTGCCCGAACGGGACAAGCTGACCAATGTGGTGATGATGGGTATGGGAGAACCGTTGGATAATCTCGATGAGGTGTTGAAGGCGTTGGAAGTGATGACATCGTCCTATGGCTACGGTTGGAGCCCGAAGCGGATTACGCTCTCTTCCGTCGGGCTTCGTAAGGGTTTGCAACGCTTCATTGAAGAGTCGGACTGTCATTTGGCAATCAGCCTGCACTCGCCCGTGCCTTTGCAGCGACGCGAACTGATGCCTGCCGAAAAGGCTTTCTCCATTGCCGAGATTGTAGAACTGTTAAGAAACTATGATTTTAGTAAACAGCGCAGACTATCTTTCGAGTATATTGTTTTTAAGGGAGTGAACGATTCGCTGTTGTATGCCAAGGAGTTGCTGAAGCTGTTGCGAGGTTTGGACTGCCGCGTCAATCTGATTCGTTTTCATGCGATTCCGGGAGTTGATCTGGAAGGTGCCGATATGGAGACGATGACAACGCTTCGCGATTATCTGACGTCGCATGGATTGTTTACTACGATTCGCGCTTCCCGCGGTGAGGATATATTCGCTGCATGCGGTATGCTTTCAACGGCTAAACAGGAAGAGAATAAAGAAGAATTAATATAAATTATTAACTTTGCCGTCAAGCTTATATGGCTTTTTCGTAGCTTTGTAAAAACTAAAACATATAGATATATGAAGAAACACCTGTTTTATTTGAGTATGTCCCTGATACTCGCACTGTTTTCAGCGTGCGGTAATGGCAAGAAGGGTGTGTTTACTCCGACGTCAAGCGGTCGGGCGTATGAAATTTTGGTAGTGGTTGACCAGGGACTGTGGGAACGTCCTGCAGGTCGCGCCCTCTATAACGTGCTTGATTCCGATGTGCCGGGGTTGCCCCAGTCGGAACGTTCATTCCGTATTATGTATACTTCTCCTGCAAACTATGACGCTACATTGAAGTTGATCCGCAATATTATTATTGTCGAGATAAACAAAGACCAGTATACACAGCCCAAGTTTAAGTACGCGAAGGACGTTTATGCCGCTCCGCAATCCATCCTGACTATTCAGGCGCCGGACGAAGCCTCTTTCGAGAAGTTTGTCGAAGAAAACAGACAGGTTATCATCGATTTCTTTACTCGTGCCGAAATGAACCGTCAGATTTCAGTGCTGGAAACCAAGCACAATGATTATGTTTCGACGAAAGTAAAGAGTATGTTCGATTGTGACGTATGGGTTCCCGGTGAACTGACCGCAACCAAACAGGGGGAAAACTTCTTCTGGGCAGGTACGAATGCGGCGACGGGCGATCAGAATTTCGTTATCTACTCTTACCCTTATACGGACAAGGATACATTCACGAAAGAGTACTTTGTGCATAAGCGCGACTCTGTGATGAAAGTCAATATTCCCGGTGCGAGCGAAGGCATGTACATGGAAACCGATTCGTTGATGACAGATGTGCGTCCTATCAATGTACAGGGCGAATATGCTTTGGAAGCCCGCGGCTTGTGGCGTGTGAAGGGCGACTTTATGGGCGGTCCGTACGTGTCTCATGTTCGTTTGGACAAGGCTAACCGGCGTATTATCGTATCCGAGATATTTGTATACTCACCCGATAAGATGAAACGCAATCTGGTACGTCAGATGGAAGCGTCACTGTATACGCTTAGATTGCCGGGAAGCAAACAGGAAGGAAACGAAATGCCTTTGGCGGTAACAAAAGAAAATTCCACTAAAATAGAAAAATAAGAATGGAAGATAACAAAATAAGAGTCGGCATAACTCAGGGAGATATAAACGGAGTGGGATATGAGGTGATTTTAAAAACTTTCTCAGATCCTACGATGCTGGAGCTGTGTACTCCGATTATTTACGGTTCGCCCAAAGTGGCTGCCTATCATCGCAAATCGTTGGATTTGCCGACCAATTTCAGTATTGTAAACTCGGCATCCGAAGCTGCGCCCGACCGTTTGAGTGTGGTGAACTGTACGGACGATGAAGTAAAGGTCGAATTCTCCAAGCCTGATTCAGAGGCGGGTAAAGCCGCTCTCGGCGCTTTGGAAAAAGCGATTGAGGAGTATAAGGCAGGGCTGATTGACGTCATTGTCACGGCTCCTATCAACAAGCATACCATCCAGTCGGAAGAGTTCTCTTTCCCCGGGCATACGGAGTATATCGAGGAGAAGTTGGGCGACGGCAGAAAGGCTTTGATGATTCTGATGAAGGATGACTTCCGGGTGGCATTGGTGACAGGACATATCCCCGTAAGAGAGATCGCATCGACCATTACTAAAGAATTGATACAAGAGAAACTGGTAATCTTCAACCGTTCTCTGAAGCAGGACTTCGGCATCGGAGCACCGCGTATTGCCGTACTTTCTCTGAATCCGCATGCAGGCGATGAGGGGCTGCTGGGTACGGAAGAGCAGGAAATCATCAGTCCTGCCATACAGGAACTGGCAGACAAAGGCATGTTGTGCTACGGACCTTATCCGGCTGACGGCTTTATGGGTTCCGGTAACTTTACCCATTTTGACGGCGTACTGGCAATGTACCACGATCAGGGACTGGCTCCGTTCAAGGCATTGGCCATGGACGAGGGCGTGAACTATACCGCGGGACTTCCGGTAGTGCGTACTTCACCGGCGCATGGCACAGCCTACGACATTGCGGGAAAAGGGCTCGCTTCCGAAGATTCTTTCCGTCAGGCTGTCTATGTGGCAATCGACGTGTTCCGTAACCGTATGCGTGAGAAAGAAGCGCACGCCAATCCTTTGCGGAAACAATATTACGAAAGACGTGACGACAGTGACAAACTGAAACTCGATAGTGTAGAAGAAGATTTGTAGTATGACGAAAGCGGAAATACAACAAGTAAAATTACGTTTTGGCATCATCGGCAATAACGAGGCACTGATGCGTGCCATCGATATTGCCATTCAGGTGGCTCCTACCGATTTGTCGGTGCTGATTACCGGAGAGAGTGGTGTGGGTAAGGAGAGCTTCCCGCAGATAATCCACCAGTACAGCCGGAGAAAGCACGGGCAATACATTGCCGTAAACTGTGGCGCCATTCCCGAAGGGACGATAGATTCGGAGCTTTTCGGTCATGAGAAAGGCGCTTTTACAGGTGCTATCGGCGAACGGAAAGGGTACTTCGGTGAGGCGGACGGCGGAACGATTTTCCTTGATGAAGTAGGCGAACTTCCCATGCCTACGCAAGCCCGTTTGCTTCGTGTGCTCGAGACGGGCGAGTTTATCAAGGTCGGTTCGTCTAAGGTGGAAAAGACGAATGTACGTATCGTAGCCGCCACCAATGTGAATCTTACGCAGGCGATTGCCGACGGGCGCTTCCGCGAAGACTTGTATTACCGTCTTAACACGGTGCCTATTCAGGTTCCGGCTTTGCGTGAACGCGGAGAGGATGTGGTGCTGTTGTTCCGCAAGTTTGCATCGGACTTTGCCGAGAAGTACCGTATGCCTGCGATTCAGCTGACCGAGGACGCCAAGCAATTGCTGCTGGCATATTCATGGCCCGGTAACGTACGCCAGCTGAAGAATATAACGGAACAGATTTCCATCATCGAAACCAATCGCGAAATCAACGCTTCTATTTTGAAGAACTATCTGCCCGAACAGAACAATGCGCAGCGTCTGCCCGCCCTGTTTGGCGTGAAGAATGAGAGCAAGAGCTTTGAGAGCGAGCGCGAGATACTGTATCAGGTGCTTTTCGACATGCGTCAGGATGTGACCGAACTGAAGAAACTGGTACACGAGATTATGACCGAACGGGCTGCTGTGGGAAGTCCGGCCGTAACGCCTGCCGCTTACTATACGCCTGCTCCTGCGGTAGTGGCTTCTGTGCCCGCTGCTGTGCCTACCATAATACATCCTTCCGTAAAACCGGCTCCCGCCATGGATGATGATATCCAAGATACGGAAGAATACGTTGAAGAATCTCTTTCGCTGGATGAAGTGGAGAAAGAGATGATACGCAAAGCTCTCGAAAGGCATCACGGAAAACGCAAAAGTGCGGCCAAGGATTTGAATATATCGGAGCGCACGCTATACAGAAAGATAAAAGAATATGGATTGGATTAAGAAAATAGCGCTGGTATCGGCGTTAGCGGGTGTGGTGTGCGTGGTAGCTTCCTGCCGCATCTCTATGGGACTTGCCCCGATAAGCTCTATCGATTACAGCAAAGTAAAGACTATTACGATTGCCGAATTTCCCAATCGTGCCGAATACGTGTACGCTCCCATGACTACGGAGTTCAACCAGAAACTCAAGGACATGTTTATCCAGCAGACACGTCTGCAACTGGTGAACGCCAACGGCGATTTGGAAATAGACGGTGAGATAACCGGCTATAACCAGTACAACGAGGCTGTGGCTGCGGACGGTTTTTCTTCTAAAGTGAAGCTGACCATGACCGTTAACGTACGTTATGTAAACAACACCAACCATGAGGAAGACTTTGAACAACAGTTCTCCGCCTTCCAGACTTATGATTCGTCCTTGTTGCTGACTGATGTGCAGGACGACCTGATAAGTAAAATGATAAAGGATATCACAGAACAAATATTTAACTCAACCGTAGCTAACTGGTAACCGAGGAATGACTTCTGCCTATTTGCAACAATGGATACAGCATCCTGAAATGTTGGATAAGGACACTTTGTACGAGCTTCGTACATTGGTGGCCCGTTATCCCTATTTCCAGTCGCTCCGGCTGTTATACCTCAAGAATCTTTATTTGCTGCATGACATCACATTCGGTGCGGAACTGCGTAAGGCTGTACTGTATGTGGCGGACAGACGCGTATTGTTCTATCTGATAGAGGGCGACCGTTACACCCTGAAATCCCGGAAATCTCCTTTGCTGTCTTCCAAAGTGCTGGAAGAAGAACCCAGCGTAGACCGTACGCTTTCTTTGATAGACGCTTTCCTTGCAACTGTTCCCGAAGAACATTCGCAAGCTACCGAACTGGATTATGCAATGGATTACACTACGTATCTGTTGCAGGATGACGGTTCGACGGATTCCGAACCAGCCGACGGAAAGGAAGTTCCCAAGCTGCGCGGGCACGAACTGATAGACGGATTTATCCGCAAGAGCGAGTCTACGGAACTGTCCGTATCCGCAAGACCGGTATATCTTGAAGAAGTCCCGGTATCCCCGGAAGAAAAAGAAATATTCTCCGGAGAAGAGGAAATATCTTCCGGGAAAAACGAAAGCGCTCCGACCGCCTTCTCAGAGAATGGTCAGTCGCTTTCCGAAGAAGACGGAGCTAACGGTGAACAGCCCCCGCAGGACAGCCTGGACGATAGCTGTTTTACGGAAACTTTGGCCAAAATCTATATTAAACAGCGTAGATATGATAAAGCGCTTGAAATTATTAAAAAATTAAGTTTGAATTATCCAAAAAAAAATGCTTACTTTGCAGACCAAATAAGATTTTTAGAGAAATTGATTATTAACGCTAAATCAAAATAACAAAATGTACTTATTATTAGTTATCTTAATGGTGATTGCATCCGTGCTGATGTGCTTCATTGTGTTGATTCAGAATTCCAAAGGCGGCGGTCTGGCTTCGGGTTTCTCATCATCCAATCAAATCATGGGTGTACGCAAGACTACTGACTTTCTGGAAAAGGCAACATGGAGCCTCGCTGTATTTTTGGTGGTGATGAGTGTTGCTTCGGCTTACGTCATTCCTTCCGTTTCTCACAAGGGCGGTGATGTAATTCTGGAACAGGCACAACAAGAAGAAAAAACAAACCCGTACAATATGCCCGTAGGTACGGCTGCTCCGCAAGCTGAACAACCGGCCGAGACAGCCCCGGCGGCAACAGCTCCTGCTGCCACGGACGCTGCAGAACCGGCTGCAAACTAATATTCGAGAAATAACCGAATTTCTTGACAGGTGGAATTGTACAATTAATATTGTGCAATTCTGCCTGTTTTTATTTATAGTCTTTTATATTTAGTTACTTTTGCAGCGGGATACTTATTAAAAGCGTATGTTTTATTATACTATCCGTCATGATATATAAACCGAATTTAATTAATCAATTTATTATACTATTGTAATGACAACTACTGACAAAATTCACCAGACGCTCCGCGATTCGGCAGGTATGCGCTGGTTGGTGCTACTGCTTTTGGCGTTCGCCATGTTCTGTTCATATATCTTTATGGACATACTTTCACCTATTAAAGACCTGATGCAGTCCACACGCGGCTGGGATTCGACCGCATTCGGTACGATGCAGGGTTCTGAGACATTCCTTAATGTATTCGTGTTTTTCCTCATCTTCGCGGGTATTATCCTCGATAAAATGGGGGTGCGCTTTACAGCAATCCTTTCCGGAGCTGTGATGCTTGTCGGAGCTACCATCAACTGGTATGCGGTGACGGATGCTTTTCAGGGAAGTGGGCTTCAAACTTGGTTTACCGACAATCTGAACTATATTCCCGGTTTCGATGAACTGGGTATCTCTCCGTTTTATAGAGGTATGCCGGCATCGGCTAAGTTTGCGGCAATAGGTTTCATGATTTTCGGTTGCGGTGTCGAGATGGCGGGAATTACGGTATCCCGCGGTATCGTCAAGTGGTTCAAAGGCCGTGAAATGGCGCTTGCCATGGGTTCCGAAATGGCGCTTGCCCGTTTGGGAGTCGCCACTTGCATGATATTCTCTCCGGTATTCGCCAAGTTAGGGGGCGTTATCGATGTTTCCCGTTCGGTGGCATTTGGCGTTGTATTGTTGCTTATTGCGCTTATCATGTTTATTGTTTACTTCTTTATGGATAAGAAACTCGATGCGCAAACGGGTGAGGCTGAGGAGAAAGACGATCCGTTCAAGATTAGCGATCTCGGTACTATTTTGTCAAGCAGCGGATTCTGGTTGGTGGCTCTTCTTTGCGTGCTTTATTATTCTGCCATATTCCCGTTCCAGAAGTATGCCGTAAATATGTTGCAATGTAATTTGGTATTTAAGGAAGTACCTTCCGACTCTTTCTGGGCTACCAATACGGTGACGATTCTTCAGTATTGCATTATGCTTGTCGTTGCAGGCGCTTCTTTCGCAAGTAATTTTATGAAGAAAGCAAGTATGAAGTACGGTTTGCTTACCCTTGCCGGAGTATTGCTGGCTGTTTTCTGCTATATGGGTTATATGCGCCAGAGCGCGGAAACGGTATTTGCCGTATTCCCTTTGCTTGCTGTGGGTATCACTCCGATATTGGGCAACTACGTCGACCATAAGGGCAAGGCGGCCTCGATGTTGATGATCGGTTCAATGCTGCTCGTGCTTTGTCATCTTACCTTTGCGTTTGTACTTCCTGAGTTCAAAGACAATGCGGTAGGCGGTGTTATGATAGCTTACCTTACCATATTGGTGCTTGGCGCAAGTTTCTCATTGGTTCCCGCTTCTTTATGGCCCAGCGTTCCGAAACTGGTTGATGCCAAGATTATAGGTAGCGCTTATGCGCTTATCTTCTGGGTGCAGAATATCGGTCTTTGGCTTTTTCCGCTTCTTATCGGAAAGGTGCTTGATAAAACAAATACGCAACTTGTGGCTGATTTGAAAAACGGTGTGATTACTCCGGAAGAGGCTGCCGTTTCGTATGATTACACCGCGCCGCTTGTGATGCTGGCCTGCCTTGGCGTTGCCGCTTTGGTACTGGGATTTATCCTTAAGATTGTCGATAAGAAGAAAGGACTTGGTTTGGAAGAACCTAATATCAAAGCTTGATAAGACGGTAATGTCAGATACAAAAGGAAAAGTAAACCTGTTGGATACTGTCCCCGTTCAGTGCGGACATATTACGACCGGATGGGAAGGGGAGTACGCGGTACTTTCCTTTCCCCGGTTTAAGTATGACTGGATGAGACGTTTCTTGTTGCCGAAAAGTATGTCGGCCGATATCCGTGTGAAGCTGGAAGAACATGGTACTGCCGTATGGAGTTTGATAGACGGAAAACGGACAGTACAAGAGATAATCTCTCTGCTTACCGAACATTTCCAAAATGAAGATAACTATCCTTCCCGTGTCACTGCTTACATTATGCAGTTGCAGAAGGATGGGTTTGTTCAGTTGAGAGTTAAAAGTTGAAAGTTAGCTGCGCTATGATGCCGCATGCTAACTTTCAACTCTTGACTTTCAACTCTCTAATTGTTTTCTCTGTCTACCTTTATCAGCCCGCCTGTGGCTGTATCGAACAGTACTTTTACAGTGGAGTTTTTATTGAACAATACAGGCGCAAGGTATTCTATGGTACCGAATTGCGTGATAGGCAGCTCGCCGTCGAATAATTTTTTGTTGTTACCTGTTAATGTAATGTGGGCGCGTCCCGGAACGTTGTAGGCCACTCCGTCGACTTTCTTCTTACCGTCGTCTTCGGGAATGGCGGGAGTTTTCAAGTCGGTTACGGAGATATAATACGGTTCGCCTGCCAAATCATCAGAGGCTACTACACCCAGTCGTTTGGAGAAGCGGAAAGCTACTTCATTGTCCATTTCCTTCGGAGTCAGACGGATTGTAAATGTTTGGGGCTCTTCTTTCAGAGTACCGGAGAACATTTCCGTCATGGCGCGTTCTTGCAGGTTCAGGTTGTCGAGCATGATTTTGAGCTGTGCGCCATCCTGCGGCATATTGTCGGCTTCACCGCGAAGAAGGGCGTTTTTACTTTCACGGATGTTGTAGATTTCTTTGGCTACCAACTCCGCCATTTTAGCTCTGGAACTTGCCATGAGTATCTCTTCCGTAAGGAATTTACGCGGGTCTATAATCTCTTGCGCGGTGGCGGTTATTTTGGTTGCCGGTACCGTACGGTCGCTGAGCGGCATGTTGATGGAACGTACGATTCCGTCTTCGGTAAGCTCCATTAGCGGGGCTACGGTTTTGTCTTTCAGCTTGACGAAGTAAACATTATCTTTATCGGGCACTCCGGTTACACGGGTCTGCAACTTGTCGATGGTCCAATAGATCTCCGGGTCGGCAGATACGTTGTTCATGCGCAGGTAACGGTCTGCATATTTACAGAACTCTCCGGGCATGTACGTATGTTTGGTAGCTTCCACTACAATCTCTATTTCGGTTTTGGGCAGGAGATAAGTTACACCGTAATCCTTACCGCGCATTATGCCGGTGGTGACATCCGTTTGGGCATAGGTACTTGTGGCTATGAAAAGCCCGGCAAGCCATATCATCTTTTTCTTCATACTTCTCTATCGGTTTATAGCTAATTTAAATAACAAAGTTAACGAAGTTCTTTGTTCTTGGAAATTCATTTACGAAAGATTAACTAATTGTGAAATGGCGGGATGAACTGTACACAGACCGGTTTATCGATAAGAATATCTTGCTGTGTGTCTTTTAGCAATCCGTTTTCGGTGTCGCGTTCGTATACTTGGATGACATTGCTGTCTCTGCAAGCCGCCAGCAGGTATTTGCCGTTGGGCGTGATATTGAAATGGCGCGGATGGATGCCGGTAGACTGGTATCCCGCACGGGTTAATGTTCCGTTTACGGTATCTACCGCGAAGATGGCTATACCGTCTCCTTCCAGGCGATTGCTGGCATAGAGGAATTTGCCGTCGGGACTTAAATGGATGTCCGCACTTCCCCGGGCTTGCAGCGAGTCGGCTGCGATACTCTGTATCTGCTCCAGTTTGCCGTCGGTATAACCGAAGGTGATTACTTTACCGGACAGTTCATTGATGAGATAAGCGAACTTACCGTTCGGGCTGAATGTGAGGTGGCGCGGGCCGGAATCGGGAGCGATATCGGTCGCTTCACCGGGCAGGTGGGAGATGTTGCCTTCGGAGCTTAATGTAAAGCGCAGAATACGGTCGGCACTGAAATCGGTGGCGAATATATACTTCCCGTCCGGTGAGAACAGGGCGCAATGGATGTGCGGTACGATTTGGCGAATGGTGTCCGGGCCGTTGGCCGTACCTTTAAAGAGCGCTTCCGCAGGTGATAGCGTACCGTCCTTGCGCAACCGGAATACAGACATGTTTCCGCCGCTGTAATTGGCGGTCAGCACTTCTTTGCCGTTCGTGGATACGTAACAGGGAGCCGCTCCCGGAGTACGTTCGCTGTTCAGCAGGCGGAGATTGCCCGTTTGTTTATCAAAGGCAAGCGCATTGACGGCTGCCGTGCTGTCATTCATCTCGCTTACGGCATAAATGAATTTACCGTCTTCCGATGGCGTGAGGTAGGACGGGTTGGATAGCTCCACCGAGTCGAGCGGCGTGGCCGTACCCGTCTTTTGGTTGAAACGGAAAGAATAGATACCTTTACTTGTTCCGTCGGTGTATGTACCTATCAACATGGATAGTTCGTCTTCACCGCCGTTGACGGTCTTTTGAGGCGTGCAGGCCGCCATACTTAATCCGAGCATACAATAAAGAAGTTTCATTGGAGTTATGAGTTATAAGTTATTTGTTTGTTTTTAGTTCCCGAAAGGAAAAAGTACAAGCGAATAACTTATAACTCATAACTTATAACTTGTATTTTATTCTTTCAGCACTACTTCCGCTATTCCTACGCGGTCGTCATTCAGCACGATGCGCAGGTCGCTGGCGGTAGTTCCCTTGAACGAGTAGGGGATGAGCTGCTCATATTGGCTGACAGTACCCGAATAAACCGTCAGGAATTGCCCGCCACCGCCCGAGAGCTGTATTTCAAACTCTGCCGGCAGCTTGTTATCGCGTTTGAAGGCGATAGATACTTCGTCTACTTTAGCACCGTTCTTTAGAGCAAAGGTAATATAATCTCCCTTATTACCTTGCCAAACGGTGCTGATTTTTCCATCGAGCACGTTCGGGGCATTTTCCATATCGGTACTGGCCGTTACGGGACTGACGGGCTTTTGGCTTTCAAGGGCATGCAGACGGCTCCGGTAGTCTTCTACGGTAAGTATGCCATTCAGCCGGATGTCCTCGGAAGATGCGCCCGCCATGATGGCAAACTCGCCCGGTTCCACTATCCACTTCATATCGGCATTCAGCAGTTCGAGGTGCTTGCGGTCGAGCGTGAAAGTAACCTCTTTGGTTTCTCCCGGTTTCAGACGGATGCGTTCAAAGCCGGCAAGATTCTTTTCGTAGGTGGTAATGCTGCTCAATATATCGCGGGTGTAGAGTTGTACCACTTCATCACCGGCACGTTTGCCGGTATTCGTCACTTTTAGGCGTACGGTGGCTTTTTGGTCGGGCGTGATTACTTTGGGACTGATTTCGAGGTCGGAATACTCAAAAGTGGTATAGCTCAGACCGTAGCCGAAGGGATAAAGCGCGCCGTTGATGCGCGACATATTGCCGTCCGCTCCCGGATTCTTGCCACCGTCAATCTGTGAAGCCGGTTTGCAGGGGAAGTTGAACGGTATTTGTCCGACTGTTTTAGGGAAAGTAACTGTCAGCTTGCCGCCGGGGTTGTAGTCGCCGAAGAGAATGTCGGCTACTGCCGTACCGCCTTTGGAACCCGGATACCAGGCCTCGAGAATGGCGGGGACAAACTTGTCAGCCCAGTTTACGGATAGCGGACGGCCGTTTATCAGTACCAGTACCACAGGTTTACCAGTGGCTTGTACGGCTTGAAGCAATTTCAATTGGCGTCCCGGTAATTCCAGGCTTGTACGCGATTTGTTCTCGCCGCAGGTACGCTGACCGCCGCCCAGTACTACTACCGCCACATCAGCTTGGCGGGCATTGGCAGCGGCACGGTCTATTTCGGCCTGTTCGTCGGGGGTAAGCGGATATTCTATGATTTCGCTTTCCGGCCAATGGGCGTCTACGAGGTCGCAACCTTTGGTATAAAGCACTTCGGCCTTACCTTGCGCTTTTTCTCGGATGCCTTCGAGGACGGTAGTCACCTCTACGGCAAGTGGGCCGTAGTGTGTCAGAGCATAGCCTTCCTCATCGGCGTTCGGGCCGCAGACGGCAATCTTTTTTATCTTATCGATATTCAGCGGCAGTGTGTTATCTGCATTTTTCAGTAATACGACGGACTCGCGGGATGCTTGCAGGGCAACGGCTTCGTTGGCCGCCTTTTCCACTTCGTTATCAGCTCCGGCAAGGTCTGTTTGGTAGGGAGAGTCGAACAGTCCGATAAGGAACTTTACCCGAAGGATGTCGCGCACACGGTCGTTGATGACTTCTTCGCTCAGCCCGCCTTCCTTTACGAGTTCGCGCAGAGGAAGCACGAACGAGTCGGGCGAGCGGAATGTACAACGTACGTTGAGGCCTGCCTCCACACTTTGGCGTACGGCTTCTTTCATGTCTTTGGCGGTGTTGTGCTTGGTATAGAGATACTCCACGGCATCGCTGTCCGACACTACATATCCCCGGAAACCCATTTCCTGGCGCAGGCGGGTTGTCAGCCAGTAGTAGCTGCCCTGAACGGGGATACCGTCGTAGTCGTTATAGGAGCTCATGATGCCCAGTAGTCCGGCTTCGCGGATTACCCGCTTGAAAGGGTAGATATGGATGTTTTCCACTTCGCGCGGCGACATTTGCGGATCGACGCGCGACATGCCTTCACGTGCTCCCTTATTGTTGCTGTAGGCGGCAAAATGTTTGGCAGTGGCGGCTACTTGGTGATTATGTTGCAGTCCGCGTACCATTTCGATACCCAGTTCGGCAACGAGATAGGGAGATTCACCGTAGACTTCCTCATAACGTCCCCAGCGCTGGTCGCGGCCTACATCGAGGATGGGGGCGTAGACGTTGGTGTAGCCCAGCATACGGGCTTCCCGCCCAGTGATAAGTCCGACTTGGCGGATTAGCTCACGGTTCCATGTATGTCCTAAGCCCAGTTGGGTGGGGAAGTTGGTGGCTTTGTAACTTTCCACGCCACGGATGCCTTCATTGGTGAAGTCTACGGGGATGCCGAGGCGGGTATCTTCAACGAAGAAACGTTGTACTTCGTTCAACGCCCAGGCGTGGCGTGAGGCAGGCCAGACGTTTTCATTGTCCGAGGGGGGAAGTCCCCATTGCTGGAAACCGTTCAGATGCTCGTCGATGGCTCCGATACCGTCTTTCCAAAGCATCTGTTTCCATTCGGGAGTGGGAAGATCGTCTTTCAGTACCCGTTTGTAGCCGTAGAGGGTAACCATCTGGCAGGTTTTTTCTTCGAGTGTCATCTGTTGCAAAAGGTTTTCGATGCGGTCGTCGAGTGTTGCGGCGGGATCTTCGTATATGTCTTTAACACCGTTTTTGTTGAAATCTATCCAACCCTTGCGGTACATTTCGCTTTTTACCGGTTTGTAGTGTGCCGGTACTTTTGTAGTTTTCTGTGCAGACAGTAATGTGCCACTGCCTAATAACAAGGTAGCTACAATTAATTTTTTCATGGTATGGTATGTTTTTTATAGTTTTCTTCGGGTGTCAAAGATAATGAGTTTTAGAGACAGGAAAGGATAAAATTGTCCGAAGTACGGGTATTTATTGTACATACTGTATCGGGATAGGATGATAGCTGCGGATAATGGCGTTTGTGCCTTTGACTGATAGATTATATGGTTGATATCTTTTCGTTGATTAAGTCAGTGTCTCTCTGTCATAAGGTGATTTATGATTAAAAGGCTTATAATATCATATTATAAGCCTTTTAATATAGTATTATGAGCCTTTTAATAGTCTCTCGGTCGTGAGGCTATTATGGCTTTGATAGAAACCTTGTTTTATTTAGGGGTATCATTACAGGTAATCACAAATAATGTATATTTAATATATTATTGTTTGCGGTTGTTGCTATTTGTTGTTGGATTGGCCGATTAAGTAGTTAATAGTGTTGGTTGCAAGTTTTGTAAGATTACTATGCATGCTATTACTTTCTTCATTGGAGTTTTTCCACTCAAAAGACGGGTCTCCAATAACAATGGCTTTTCCACTATTCTCGCGTGGCGAAAATTCTGCGACACGAATAGTCGTACCAGTGTTACTACCGTCTGAACCTAATTGAGTGCCTCCCGTTGCAGTTTGCCATGCATTTATATCATCATATTTTTCTGCTTCATCATTAATATTCCATTGAAGAACCCGATTACTGTTTTTATAGCCGGCATCTTCTGCATGTAATGGGAGCCAATGTTCATTGAACGTAATATTGTTAAATAATGGATGATAGATATTGTTACAATAAAGACTTTTATTAAAGTCCACATTATCATTTCCACCCCAGTAATTCTTAGGATATGACCCATTTTTGGAAATTCCCCACTTACCGATAAAACGGGCGGCATCGCGTGATGCTAATATATTTCCACCTGTTTGAAAATATGATTTAATAGCTTCGTTAGCGTTATCTACTATTGCATCGTTATTTGTATTTGCTTCCGTCCAATCAAAGTGTGTCCAAATCATTTTGTATCTATCAAGATTGATATTATTTTCAGTGATTTGGTTGATGCTGATGTATTCAGAGTTTTCAATATTTTGTATCATCCATGTTGCAGCAGCCTTTGCCTCCTCTGTTAGTTCTTCTATATTATCTGCAATACCGATAAAGGCTTTCTTACCCGGTTTATTCTCATTCCACCCCTCTATTGTATTATTATCAAGAGTAATGGTAGCGTGGATTTTGCCGTTTCTTACTTCTGCATTAATGGTATATGAGTTATTTGGTTCGAACTTATTACCGAGCAGAATGAATGATGTCTTTAGATTATCATCCTTATCTCCAATCTGTAAGTCGAGAGATTCGGTATTTTGTGGGTAGATGATACGGACGATTTCCATTTCTGTACCACTCGTTGTAGAGTTTAAGTTTCCAAGTGACCAGTCATTTACTACATTACCATTAGGGCTTGCGATACCGGATTTTATGTTAAATGTTCCTTTGTGCTTCAAACCGCCTAATATAATACTTTTGTTTTCTATTGGTGTGGCATCGGTTACTTTAATTTTCAGTCGGATACGTGCCATTTTGTGTTGGAAAGCAAAGTTTATTTTCTGATTTGCATTCCCCTCAATATACTTTCCTTTAGAAGAAGCAAATAGAAAATCAATCTTCTTTTGTTCTTCTTCCGTAGTAGCAGTATTGGCTTCGATAATGCCATCTTCGTTATCAGTATACGGATAATACGCTGTGAAAACCATTTTATTCTCTGAGGTATAGGCTATCTCGTCTTGTTCTGTTCCAGCCCAAGAGAATGTGGTAGACTCTCCGGTTATATCCGCTTTGTATTGTACGTTTGTATATTTAGGAGTGGATGTTGTTCCTACTATTTCAGAAGCCGATATGCCTACAAGGTCACCTATTTCCCACTCACTGTTTGTCGTTACGCGAGTAGTGATACCTGCTGAGAAGTCCACAGCCACGGGTTGTGCCAGTTGCTTGCCCTCACCTTGGCCGAGAATATCGTCTTCGTCGTCATTGCTGCATGCCGTAAAGGTCAATGTCAGTGTTGTAAAGGTCAACGCCAAAAGCCTGAAGGCTAACTTTGATGAAATAAGAGTAGATAGTTTTGTTTTCATGATATTTGTTCTTTTTAGTATTGGTATTCTTTTGTTTTCCATTTAGTAGCAGCTCACTTTTATGTCGCTCACCTGTATGCTGCCCGCATAAGAGTCTAACGACCAGCAATTTTTCTGTATGCCGTAGATGCGGTTGGTGTATGCCACGTTATCGTTGATATAGACGGTACATACGGAATTGTCCGTGCAGATGGTGACATGATAAATATTATCGGCGGGAACGGGAAATTTGTAGCTGTCTATTCCTGCGATGAATCCCATGCCTTCCTTCCCTTTCTGCTCGAAGTTGATTTTGCGGTTGCTGTTGTTGTCTTCCGGATTGATGATAAGGGAGTAGTATTTCCCGGAGTCTGTGCCGCGTACCAGGGAAATACCGAATACATCTTCGTTGCTTGAGGCTGTTACGGTAAATGTAAGCTTGTTGTGTACGTTCAGGCGGTTGAAAAGTACGTAGGCATCACCGCTGAGCGTATAGTTGCCGTTACTCTCGGCTACACCGGTTTCACTTTGCGCCATTACTTTCAGTGTGGCGTTGTCGGTGTACTTGTTCAGAATTCCGTCTACATATCCTAATGAGAGCGTGCCGTCTTCATGCTGGATAATCTTATGCATTACAAGATTACCCGCCCACTCGGGTTCGGCAGGAGCAGCGCCGACAGCCGTATTGTCATTGCCGGCACGGGTGGGACACCAGCCCCAAATGTAACGGTCGGTTCCGTTGCTTGCCGTTTTTCCGGCATAGAAGGCACGGGAGTCGAGCACACCCTCTTTGTTGTCGGGGAAAGTAGGTGCGGCGGTCATTTGTTTCAGTTCGTCCAGCGTACTGCCTTTGAAGTAGCATACCTTGCGTGATACGGCATTCTGGTCGGAATACACGAGGTACCACCAGTCGCCCATCTTGAATACATCGGCACATTCGTAGAAGCGGTCGGCGCCCCAGTGCATCGGCATGAATACGCCCGCGTGTTCCCATGTTTTCAAGTCGGTGGAAGTGTACTCGGCGAGTACTCCTATACCGTCTTTCTTAGTGGATACGATCATGTGATATTTGCCACTCTCGCTTTCGAAGATGAAAGGGTCGCGGAAGTCTTTCCGGCTGTAACCGTCATTGCTGCCGGGCAGGAAGAAAGTACGGTCTTTGCTCCACGTCTTGAAATCGGTGGAAGTGGCCCGCATCACGACTTCGGTGTCGGCTGTGTGTCCGGTGTAATAGGTATAATATAGCTTATTGGCTTCATCATAGAATGTACAGCCTGTACCTAAGGCCGCGTCGAGCTCCTCTTCCGTTCCGGTGGGGATAAGTTCACCCAATGAGGTGTAACTGCCGCCGTCTTTGGTACTTACCGCCCAAAACGGGTGGTAAGTGGTCTGATTGGGGCGGTACTCCTGTAAGTACATTATTTTGAAGTCACCGGCTTGCGGGTCGTAGAACGGCATGGGGTCGCCCACGTAGCCCAGTTGCGGTTTGTAGTAAGTGCCGAACATGTTTTCATCGGTCGGCTCGAAATAAGTGGCGGTGTTGTCCCAGTCCTTTTGGGTGAGCACGGGAGCGTTATCGTCGTTGCAACTGCCGAGGGTTGTACCCAGCAGCGCGGCGTATGCAAGTGTGTATATCATTGTTTTCATTGTATGTCAGTCTTTATTTACCGGTTAGATAATCGATTGCATTTTTGGTGAACTTGGCTACATTGCCGTGGTATGGGTCTTTGGATGTGTCGATGCCTTCCGAATACCAGTCGTAGCAACCGGAACCGATGCAGAAGACGCCGCCCTTGCCGCCGTCGGCCGGATATTCCCAAACCACGATAGCTCCGTCGCCACCGTAACCTAAGGCTTGGCCGCCATGTTTCCGAGACCAGTCGGCCTCATCGTTGTAATCTCCCCAAGGGTTCGCTCCATCTTGCGAGCGTAAATGCCATTGAGCGGTAGTGTTGGTGATTCCGTAGCCCTTACCGCAGGTATATACGGCATTACCCTCGTGTATACCTTGATAGGCAGGGTGATTTTCATGTCCTTGTATAAAGAAACTCCACGGCTCTGCGGTGATTTCGGGTTCGGCTTCCGTGTGTCCGAGCCAGCAGTTGTTGGGATTCTTATTGTCTTTGGCCGCTCCCAGATTGACGGCGTAGAAAGTGGCGTATCGTGTCAACAACAAGTTCATGCCCTGCTCATAACGTGTTTTAATCGCATCGGCAGCAGACAAGGCGGCCGGAGCAGCCGTTTCGAACTTGTTCATATCATCGATGGTGGCGTCTGCATGGAAATGCCACCACAACACCTTACATTCACTTAAATCCGCGTTGCCTGACGCTATGTCGCTGAAAGAAACATATTGCGCGTCTTTCACATTGAACAGCATCCACGTCGCCGCTTCTTTCTCTTCGGGGTTCAGTCCTTCGATGGTGGAAGCGAGGCCTGCATAAACCGCTGCCGGCTTGCCTGCGGGTGTGAGTACCTTTACGGTATAGACAGCCGATGCCATATTGTTGGATACGATGAAGTCTACCGGACGGCTGAAGTCCATGGCGGTTCCTCCGGCAGGGGCTACGATGGCTCCTTCGGTGGCGGTGTAGGTGGGGACGAGCTTCGTTATATCGGCCGAAGCCGGTACCTGAACCAGAATGTTCTGGTTTTGCTGGTCGATGATGCCGCTATACATATCATTCAGTTGGAATGTCAGAATCCGCGCTTCATCGTATCTCGTTTGGATGACGTATTGCTGGAATACGTTGCCATTGGCTACTTTTACAGTCTGTGTCATGTTCAGATTCAGTACATCTCCCTGCTTGAGGGTCGCCTCGGCGCCTGCCGGCAGTTGTATGTCGGTCACTGTCATTGCCGCCATATCGTAGTCTTCCGGCAGGGTGATGGTGATAGTCTCTTTTTGAGGGTCGATGATGCCGGAGTAGTTGTCCAGCGCAAAGGATTTGATGGCGGTGTCTTCGTTCAGTCTGAGCGCGCTGCTGTTGTCATCGCTGCATCCCGTAGCCAATAATAGAATGGCTGTGAGGAAAGACAGGTTAAATATATTCAGGATTGATTTCATTCTTTTCTGTTTTTGAAGGTAAAACGATGTTTCCATTCCCGCAGAGGAGTTACCAGTTGCCGCAGTTCTGTACATATCTTCCGTTGCTGGCACTGATTTGCGCAAACGGTATGGGCAGGTACTCGTTTTTGTTTTTGGTAAACGAGGCGTTGGAGTAGATACTGCAATCGGCTGCTTCTTCGGCATAGTACTTGTTCAGTACTTCGGCCGCTTCACCCCAGCGTACGAGGTCGAAGAAACGGTCGCACTCCATGGCAAGTTCCACACGACGCTCGAACTTCAGCATTTTCAAGGCATCGGTTTGGCTGTATGTACCGTTGTAAGGCTCTACCTTAATCTTTACGCCATAGTCCTCGGCATAATTCTTTATCACACTGGTACTTGCGGTAACGCTCTGACCGGCACGGCTACGTACTTCGTTTATCAGGCTTACGGCTTCTTCGATCCGGCCGTCGTTCAGTTGAATCAGAGCTTCGGCACGCATCAGCAATACGTCGGCATAGCGCAGTACGATGTGGTTCATAGGCGTGCCCCAATAACTACCTTTCACCAGATAACCGCCGTCGGGGTCTACGTTCTGTTTCAGGGTGACGTTATAGCCGTACAGACCGCCGCTACGGCTCCATGTATTGTTTTTCTTCATCATGTATTTGGTGTTGAATTCGTAAGGAAACTCCGGCATACCTACCGTGAGGAACAGACGCGGGTCGGCGTTGTCCTCGGCCTTGTCGTAGTTCTTGGTGTTGAAGCTGTCGAATAACGGATGTCCGCCGGCATCGGTACGGAAAGCGTTTACCAAGTTCTGACTGGGTTTGTAGAAGTCGTTACCGCCGTCTGTCACACCCGGAATATTGGGTACAATCAGACCGTTGGACCAGTTACAGTTACCGTTCTTTGTTCCGTCGTTCATGGAGTATTGCATGGCCCACAGAGATTCCACGCCGTTTTCATATTCCGGTTCAGGACGGAAGTTGTTGTGAAAATCCGGTTCCAGACCATAGCCGCCTGCGCTCATGATGCTCTTGTCCGTGTATTTCACCACTTGAAGAAGGTCTTCCGCATTAATGGAAGTTACTTCGTTGGTGGCATCATCGTCCTGACGGTATGCTTTGTACAGATATGTTTTTGCCAGATAAGCCGCAGCGGCAGCACGGGTAGGGCGTCCTTTGTCCTCTTGGGTAACCGGCAGGTTCTTGTAGGCGAACTCAAAGTCTCCGGCTATCTCCGCCCAGCTCTCGTCGTTGGTATAGACATCGTTGGACAAGTTGTTATAACCTTCCTGATCCAGCGTCTCATCATTGGCTATGACTATCTTCTTGAAAAGCTGTTTCAGCAGGAAATGTCCGTGTCCGCGCAGGAAACGCATTTCCGCGATACGCTGTTGCTTTTCCGGGTAGGTGGCTTCGTCCATCCCGTTCAGAGATTTTAAAGCCATGTTTACGCGTGAGATGCTGTTGTATAACCGTTGCCAGATGTCGCTGATGTTCCATGCGGTGGTCATGATACCTTGCGAGGTTTCCAACGCGTGAAACACATCGCCGTCTTCCGTACCGTTGCCGCCTTTGTAAGCGTCATCCGAGCGGACATCGTAGTTCCATAAGGAGAAAGAGGAGTTGATATCCTCGGCGCTGATCCATACGGCGTATGCCGAAATCACCAGGTTGTCTATATAAGCCGGGTCTTGCAGTTGTTCTTCGTCCACACTTCCCTGCGGTGTCTGGCTTTCCAGGAAGTCGGAGCATCCGGTGCATATCCATGCGAGTCCGAAGATAAGGGTATATACTAAATTCTTCATGGTTTTTCTATTTGTTGTTCATTGTATTAAAAGCTGACGTTCACGCCAAAAGTGATATTCAAAGGAATGGGGTAGCCGTAGTTCACGTTTTCCGGGTCTACTCCGGTGAAATCTTTGCTCTTGATGGTGAGCAGGTTCTGTGCGCTGAGGTAGAAGCGCAGGCGCTCCATGCGGATTTTCTCCGCCCATGCTTTCGGTACGTTGTAGCCTACCTGCAGATTACGCAGTTTCAGGAATGAACCGTTCTCCACATAATAGGTGGATACGCGTTTCTCGTTGTTACTGTCGTTACGGGCAAGCGCCGGAATGTCGGAACCGGGATTGGCGGGCGACCAGGCATCGAGTACGCGTTTACCTTTGTTCAGGAAGCCGATGTTGAGGCCGCTCCACAGGTCGGTCTCTTTCTTTAAATCACTGATGATGTCTACTCCTTGCACGCCTTGCCAGAACATAGTAAGGTCGAAGTTCTTATATTCCAAATAGATATTGATACCGTAGCTGAAAGCAGGCGTAGGGTCGAATATCCATTGCTGGTCTTTCTCGTTGATGATACCGTTGCCGTCCAGGTCGCGCCAGCGGATGCGTCCCAAGCCTGCACCTTCCTGAGTGGCGTGGTTGTCGATTTCTTCCTGTGACTTGAAAAGGCCGTCGGCTACGTAGCCTACCTGCGCCCCGTTGGGGTGTCCTATCACACTTTCCACGCCGTTTCCGCCGAAAGTTCCGTTGGCCGCTACCGTAGCGGGCAAGGCGGTGATTTTGTTGCGGTAAGAGGAGAGGTTTGCATTGATGTCGTACTTCAGTCCGAATTTTGTACTGTTGCGGTAGCCTAAGTTCAGTTCAAAACCCTTGTTTTCCATTTCACCGGCATTAATCCACTGCTTGCTTCCTTCACCCATGGTGGCGATGCCTGCCATTTCTACCAGAATGTCGGTCGTCTTTTTATAGTACCAGTCGAACGAACCGTACAATGTCTGGTCGAAAAGGGAAAAGTCGAAACCGAGGTCGGTTTGTGTGGTGGTTTCCCATTTGATACCGTTGTTGCCGAGTTGGTCGCGTTTGAAACCGGATTGAAGAATGCTTCCGCCATTGCTTCCCGTGATGTCGTAGGAAGTTCCGTAGCTTCCGCCGCCGTTTTCCGTTCCGGCGTAGTTGGGCACATAAATCGTATAACGGGCGTTGTTGCTGATTTCCTGATTACCGGTCTGTCCCCAGGACGCGCGTATTTTCAAATCGTCCAGCCATTGGATGTTTTTCATGAATTCTTCCTGACTGAGACGCCAGCCGGCGGAAACCGACGGGAAGGTGGCATAGCGGTTGTCCTTGCCGAAGCGTGAAGAACCGTCACGACGTACGGTAAGCGACAGCAGATATTTGTCGTTGTATGTATAGTTCAGCTTTCCGAAGAAAGAAACCAGCGAGTAACCTTCGCCTGCACCGTAGGACTGCGCCGTGCCTACACCGGCATCCGGCCACATATAGTCGGGCGTAAGGATGGAAAAGTTTTCTTTGTAACCTGAGAAATGTATATCGTCCTCACGGTTCAGCTCCACACCCAACATTACGTCTCCACGGTGTTTGCCGACTTCCATGTTATAGGTGGCGATGGCATTCCACATCCATTTGGTCCAATGCTCTTGCTTTGCCTCTATGGCATTCTTGTCGTTGGCTACGTTACCTTCCGTGATGGGATAGGTAAAGATGCGTTGTTGCTTCTGTGAGTAGTCTATGCCGAACGTAGAGCGGAGATTGAAGTTCTTGAACGGGTTCAGGTTGACGTATGCATCGCCGAACATGCGCCAGTATGTGTAGCGGTTGTCGGCGTTGCGTTGCAGGCGCGCTACCGGATTTTCGCGGTCGGGATAGCCGCTGACGGGGCCGGCAAATTCACCTTCGGTAGTATATACCGGTAGTGAAGGATTGGCTTGCAGCACGTTTTGCAGGAATCCGCCGGGAGCTTGCACTTCGCTGGTACGGTTTACGGTGAAGTGCTCGCCTACGGTCAGCAGATTGTCTATCAGCTTGTAGTCGGCATTCATACGGGCGGATATACGGTCGAAATCGGTATCTTTGATGATACCCAGATTCTTGTAATATCCTAAGGAGAAGAAAGAAGAACCTTTCTCCGAGCCGTTGCTCACGGATACATTGTATTGTTGGATAATACCTGTGCGTGTGGTACGGTCGAACCAGTCGGTGTCTGCGGCGGGTACTGTGCCGGCGGCATCCAGATACTTGCGCATGCTGATGCCGTTGAGTTGCGGGTAACCGTTTGCGCCGTAGTTCCAGTCATAGAGGTAGCCCAAGTTGTTGGTGTTCGGGTCTTGTCCTTCGTTCACGTAGGCTTGCCACATGGCGCGGCCGTATTCTTCGGTGTTCAGCACTTCCAGCTTGTTGGTGTACATGGAAGCGGAAACGGAAGCGTCGAAGTTAATCTTGAGTTGCCCTTCTTTACCTTTCTTTGTGGTAATGATGATGACGCCGTTGGCGGCGCGGCTACCGTAGATAGAGGCGGAAGCGGCATCCTTCAGTACCTGTATGGATTCGATGTCACTGCCGTTCAGTTCGTGCATACCGCCTTTGGTGGGTACGCCGTCGATGATGTAGAGCGGGTCGTTGTTGTTCAGCGTACCTACGCCGCGAATACGGATGGTGGTACTGCCGCTCGGATTACCGTCGGCCGTAATGTTCATGCCCGGTACACGCCCCTGCATGGCTTTCATCGGATTGTTTTCGTTCTGCTTGGCTATCTCGTCCATGCTCACTACGGAGATGGAACCGGTAAGGTCGGCCTTGCGCTGGGTGGTGTAGCCGGTTACTACTACTTCCTGCAACATTTCCGAATCCTCGTGCATGATGACGGTCATGGATGTTTCCGCTTTCAGGGTCAGTGTTTGGTAGCCTATATAAGAGAAAGTGATTTCGGAGCCCGGCTTTACGGTGAGGGTGAAGTTGCCGTCTATATCCGTAATCGTTCCGTTGGTTTTATCTGCCTTATCCACAACGGATGCCCCGATGATGGGGTAGCTGTCGGTAGCAGAAGTTACCGTTCCCTTTATTTGGATGTTTTGCGCATAGACAAAACCGCATAATCCTAAAAGGAACATCATAATGCTAAGTTTTCTCATACATTATAAATTTATTGTTAACAGTTATCTTGTGAATTCTCAAAACAGCTTTCCCGATCATGTTTTGATGTTGCAAAGTAAATGGTTTGTATTGAAACAGGCTATAAAAAATGATACGGATGCTGCGAAATTTGTTTCATGGTATGGGGCTGACCGCGCTCTGGAGATAGCCTGGTATCATTTTTAGCAGCATTTGTAACATTTGTGTTAGCCCTTTTCGCTTTTATTCCTTTTCTTTGCAATGTGCTTTCCCGAGCATTGAGCGAGTTCATAAAGTAAACATTAAATTTAATACCTGATTTTGAAAATGAAGCATTACTCCCATAGAACACTTCTTCCTTTTTTGGGAAAGGTTATTGTAACTTCTCTTATTATAATAATGAATATCGGCATTTGTGCGGCGCAGTCTGCCGGACTGAAAATCCATTATCTGGGTGCAAACCACAGTTTGGTGCAGGTGCGGGAACCGCAGAAGTATCTTTTGCTGCCGGTGGAAGAGGCTGCTCCCGAAGCTACCGTCAATGTATTGGTGAACAATAAGACAGACCGGAGTTTTCAGGTTCGCCTGGCTGTCAACCGTATCGACTATCTCGTTCCGTTTGATTTGGAGCAGTATAAAGGCAAGACGGTAACTTTAGATATTCATACCGGCAACAGCCGTGCCAATGTACGTGATGCCATGGCGGATGCCTGTTGGAAAGAATTGAGGCTTTCCGATACGTTTGATGATGCCAACCGTGAGGAATTTCGTCCTCTTTACCACCATTCTCCCCTTTATGGCTGGATGAACGATCCTAACGGGATGTTCTACAAGGACGGAGAATACCACCTCTACTACCAGTGGAATCCATACGGTTCCATGTGGGGCAACATGAACTGGGGACATTCATCCAGCAAGGACTTGATAAGCTGGCAGCATCATCCGGTAGCCATACAGCCCAACGGCTTGGGCACTGTGTTCAGCGGTAGCAGTGTGGTGGATAAGGATAATACGGCAGGTTTCGGAAAGGAAGCTGTGATTGCCATTTATACTTCGGCGGGAGCCAGCCAGATGCAAAGCCTTGCGTATAGTCTGGATAACGGAATGACTTTCCATGTCTATGAAAACAATCCTATCATTGCCGCCGACAAGGAATGCCGCGACCCGAATATGTTCTGGCACGAGAAGAGCGGTAAATGGATTCTTATTTTGGCGGCCGCTCTGGAAAAGGAAATGTGGATATATTCCTCTCCCGATTTGAAGAACTGGACGAAGGAGAGCAGCTTCGGCCATGGATATGGCGCGCAGGATGGCGTATGGGAGTGTCCGGACCTCATGGAATTGCCCGTTCGCGGAACAGACCGTACAAAATGGGTACTGATTTGCAATATCAATCCCGGTGGACCTTTCGGCGGAAGCGCGGCACAGTATTTTGTCGGTGACTTTGACGGGAAGACCTTTACTTGCGATACCAAGCCCGAAATAACCAAATGGATGGATTACGGTAAAGACCATTATGCCGCCGTATCCTGGAGCAATGCGCCCGAAAAGCGACATACCGTGATTGCCTGGATGAGCAACTGGCAATATGCCAACAATGTACCTACCAAACAGTTCCGCAGCGCCAACACATTGCCGCGCGACATCGAATTGTACGAAGGCGGTGACGGTGAGCTCTACCTGGCCGTAACCCCTGCACCGGAAGTAAATGCATTGCGTGCAGGCAAGGCGTTGAAATACGGCTCTTTTTCTGCCGGAACAAAGAAGGTTTCCCGAAAACTTCCGGCCGAGAACAGCGGTATCTGTGAGATTAACCTCGAGCTGGTTCCCCGTTCGGCAGGTAAAGTATACATTACACTGTCCAATGATAAGGATGAACGGACTGTGATGACTTACGACTTGGAGAACTCCACATTCAGCATGGACCGTACTGCAAGCGGACTTACGGATTTCAATAAGGATTTCCCTGCCATAACCGTAGCTCCCTGTCCGGCAGAAGCCAAGCTGCGTCTGCGTCTGTTTGTAGACCGTTGCAGCGTCGAAGCTTTCGAGGGTGACGGACGTTTTGCCATGACAAACCTTGTATTCCCGCAGCATCCTTACACTACCGTTTCCGTTGCCGTAGATAAAGGGCGTTGCAAAGTCAACGACTTGACTGTAAATTCTTTAAAAGTTAACAACTAAATTCCGATATCTTATGAATAACAATAATAATTCGCTTGCAAAGCTGCTTCCTATGATGCTTTGCTTCTTCGCCATGGGGTTTGTAGACCTTGTAGGCATCGCTTCCAACTATGTAAAAGCAGATTTAAACCTAACTGATTCCCAGGCAAATATATTCCCTTCTCTTGTGTTCTTCTGGTTCCTTATCTTCTCCGTACCTACGGGTATGTTGATGAACCGCATCGGACGCAAGAAAACGGTACTTCTCAGTTTGGTCGTGACTTTTGCATCCCTGTTGTTGCCGGTTTTCGGAGACGGGTATGCGCTGATGCTGATTTCGTTCTCGTTACTGGGTATCGGTAATGCGTTGATGCAGACATCGCTCAATCCGCTGCTTTCTAATGTTGTCAGCGGCGAGCGGTTGGCCAGTTCGCTGACTTTCGGACAGTTTGTAAAGGCGATCGCTTCTTTCCTTGCTCCTTATATCGCCATGTGGGGGGCTACGCAGGCTATACCTTCGTTGGGTATGGGCTGGAGAGTACTGTTTCCCGTTTATATGGTGATAGCGGTTGTCGCTATCCTATGGCTGGGCACTACGTCTATTCGTGAAGAAAAGGAAGAAGGACGTCCCTCTACTTTCGGCGAATGTCTTGCTTTGCTGGGGAAACCGTTTATATTGCTTTGTTTTCTGGGTATTATGTGCCATGTGGGTATCGATGTAGGTACGAATACCACTGCACCCAAGATATTGATGGAACGTCTGGGTATGTCGCTTGCCGATGCGGGGTTTGCAACAAGTCTTTATTTCATTTTCCGTACGGCAGGTTGTTTCCTCGGAGCCTTTATTTTGCAGAAGTTATCTGCGCGAACTTTCTTCGGAATCAGTGTGTTGTGTATGCTGGTGGCGATGATAGGGCTGTTCGTTTTCCAGGAGATGACGATGATATATGTGTGTATCGCTCTGATTGGTTTCGGCAACTCGAATATTTTCCCTGTTATTTTCTCGCAAGCGTTGCTGGCGATGCCGCAGAAGAAGAACGAAGTCAGCGGGTTGATGATTATGGGGTTGTTTGGCGGTACGATATTCCCGCTTGCCATGGGTGTGGCAAGTGACGCTATCGGTCAAAGCGGAGCGGTGGCCGTGATGACGGTGGGAGTACTGTACTTGTTTTTCTATATGATGAGAATGAAACGCTGACACTTTTGCGAGCGACTCTGCAAGGTATTGTGAGAGGGGGGTATCTCAGTCGTATACAGAGATACCCTGAGTATACGACTGAGCCTATCTGTGTATACGACTGAATAGGGCTCGATATGCGACCCTGTTTCTTTACCTTTTGCAATAACGATGACAATATGTAAAACTGTAAAATAATAATATCATGAATCAGATTGTAGTAGGAATGGGTGAGGCGCTTTGGGATTGCCTGCCCGAAGGAAAGAAAATCGGCGGTGCTCCGGCAAACTTTGCCTATCATGTATCGCAATTCGGCTTTGACAGCCGCGTAGTCAGTGCGGTAGGCGCTGATGCCGACGGTGATGAAATACTGGAAGTGTTTGCGCAGAAAGGTCTGCGTACGCAGATTGAACGTGTGCCTTATCCTACGGGCACGGTGCAAGTGACGCTCGATGCGATGGGCGTGCCCTGTTATGAAATAAAAGAGGGTGTGGCTTGGGACAATATACCTTTTACGGATGAGCTGAAACGTCTGGCTCTGAACACGCGCGCCGTATGCTTCGGTTCTTTGGCGCAGCGCAATGAGGTCAGCCGCATTACGATAAACCGTTTTCTCGATACCATGCCGGACTGTGAGGAACAATTGAAGATATTCGACATCAACCTGCGTCAGGGCTTTTATACCAAAGAGATACTATGTGACTCTATGCGTCGTTGCAATGTCTTAAAAATCAATGATGAGGAGTTGGTGACAATCAGCCGTATATTCGGTTATCCGGGTATCGACTTGCAGGACAAGTGCTGGATTCTTCTTGCTAAATACAATCTGAAAATGCTTATTCTCACTTGCGGTACAAACGGCAGCTATGTATTTACTCCGGGAGTTGTATCGTTCCAGGAGACCCCGAGAGTGCCCGTTGCCGATACGGTAGGCGCAGGCGACTCATTTACCGCTGCTTTTACATCGGCTGTTCTTAGCGGTAAACCGGTGCAGGAAGCTCATAAACTGGCAGTGGAAGTTTCAGCTTATGTATGTACGCAGAGTGGGGCGATGCCGGAATTGCCGCAGGTATTGAAAGACAGAATCTGATTTTTTTGTTATCTTTGCTCATCTGCAATCACTTAAACTCAGCGAAAGAAGATGAGACGATATATTTACCTGTTACTGTTTGTTCTGTTGGTATGTGGCGGCATAGTGACTTCCTGTTCCCGGCATGAAGTACGTTTCCATATCGGAGTATCGCAATGCAGCGATGACGAGTGGCGCCACCAGATGAATAATGAAATGTTGCGTGAAGCTCTTTTCTACGATGGCGTAGAAGTGGAGATACGTACAGTGAAAGATGATAATGCCAGGCAGGCAGAGGATATCAGACACTTTATAGAGGCGGGAGTGGACTTATTGATAGTCGCTCCCAATGAAGCCGAACCCATAACCCCGGTTGTAGAAGAAGCCTACGACCGGGGTATCCCTGTTATTGTGGTAGACCGCAGAATCCTTTCCGAAAAGTATACCGCTTATGTCGGAGCCGACAATTACGAAATAGGCAAGGCGATAGGTAAATATGTGTCCAATATGCTTCATGGAAAAGGTACGGTAGTAGAGATTGCGGGGTTGGCGGGTTCTACTCCTGCCATAGACCGCCATGAAGGATTTATGAGTGTCATATCCGCTTGTCCGGACATTCGGCTGCTGGCAAAAGAAGACGGTGCTTGGTTGCGCTCGCGGGCAGAAGAGAGAATGGATATTTTGCTCGACCGTTTTCCGGAAATAGATGTCGTTTATGCCCAAAACGACCGTATGGCTGCCGGAGCATATGCGGCCGCCATGCGCCGGAAAAGGGAAAAGGAGATGCGTTTTGTCGGTACGGATGCCATTCCCGGTGAGGGCTACGGGGTGGAACAGGTACTTTCGGGCGAATTGGATGCCACATTTATCTATCCCACAGGCGGTGACCGTGTCATGCAGATCGCGATGGATATTCTGAATAAACGGGACTTCCCCCGCGAAACGATTCTGAATACTTCGGTGGTAGACCGTGATAATGCGCTTATCATGAAGATGCAGACTGCCCATATCAGTTCACTCGATGAGAAGATTGAAACCTTGAACGGAAAAATCAATCAATATCTGGCACGCTATGCCACGCAGCAAGTAGTTTTGTATGGCAGCCTGCTGGTGCTTCTGTTGGCCGTGGGATTGCTGGTTGCCGTTTATCTTTCCTTGCGTACGAAGAATAGGCTGAACCGTGAGCTTTCCCTTCGGAAGGAACAACTGGAACAACAAAGAGACCAGCTGGAACAGCAGAAAGACCAGTTGGAACGGCTCTCTCGTGAACTGGAGGCCGCCACGCATGCCAAACTGGTATTCTTCACCAACGTTTCCCACGATTTTCGTACGCCGTTGACCTTGATTGCAGACCCCGTAGACCAACTTCTTGCCGACCGCTCTATTAGTGAACAATCGCACCAACTGTTGGAGCTGATGAAGAAGAATGTACATATTCTTTTGCGCCTTGTCAATCAGATTCTTGATTTCCGCAAAGTCGAGAACGGGCGTATGGAACTGCACCTTGAACCCTTTGATTTACTGAACAGCTTTGAGGGGTGGAATGATTCGTTCCGTGTGGCTCTGCTTAAAAAGCATATCGCTTTCAGCTTTGAACCTGCTCCCGGTGTAGACTATCGGATGCTGGCGGATGCCGAGAAAATGGAACGCATTTATTTCAATCTTCTTTCCAATGCGGTGAAGTACACACAGGAGAATGGAAAGATTGTGGTACGCCTCGAAGCGGAAGACCGTCACTTCCGGTTGTCGGTATTCAATTCGGGCAGTTATATTTCCACCACTGATGTCGAGGCTATTTTTGAACGTTTCTATCAGGTAGGCGGCCATCAGGCCGGTACGGGTATCGGTCTCGCCTTGGTGCGTGCTTTTGTGGAAATGCATGGCGGTAATATCATGGCGCACAGCAATGAGAAAGGAACTACTTTCACCGTCACTCTCCCGAAACGGGATGTGTCGCAGTATCATCCCGCCGTACCGACTCTGCCTGCCGATGAGAAAGATATTGCGTCCACATTGGTAGATGCGGATATTCCGACAGGAGAGGGGATGACGGAGGATGATTGTCCGACGGTGCTTGTCATTGATGATAATGCCGATATACGCCATTATGTCAAGGCTTTGCTTTCCAAGGAATATCGCGTACTGGATGCGGCGGACGGCGCGGCAGGCATCCGTCTTGCCATGAAATATGTGCCCGATGTGATTATATCCGATGTCATGATGCCCGGTATGGACGGTCTGGAATGTTGCCGTCGTCTGAAAGGGGAATTGCAGACTTGTCATATCCCGGTTATCCTGCTGACTGCCTGCTCGCTCGACGAACAGCGTATACAGGGTTATGAAGGCGGTGCGGATTCTTATATATCCAAGCCTTTCAACTCGCAACTGCTGCTCTCGCGCATCAGGAATCTTATTACGAACCACAGACAGTTGAAACAATTCTTCGGTGACAGCCAGTCGATAGAGAAAGAATCTATCAGCGAGCTTGATAAAGATTTTGTTACCCGTTTCAAGGCTTTGGTGGGCGAGAAGATGAAAGACCCGGAACTGAATGTTGAAGATTTGGGACGTGATATGGGAATGAGCCGCGTACAGCTTTACCGCAAACTAAAGTCGCTTACCAACTATTCTCCCAATGAACTGTTGCGCCAGATGCGCTTGAAGAAAGCCGCTTCTTTGCTTGCCGCTTCCGATATGACTATCGCCGAGGTTGCTTATGAAGTAGGCTTCTCATCGCCGTCTTATTTTACGAAATGCTATAAGGAACAGTTCGGTGAAAGTCCTACCGATTTCCTGAAACGCAAAGGATGACATAGCCCGCCGGCAAAACGAATTTCAGTTATCGTATTGTCTTTCATTTCAGCATTTGCGGCAAATTATCCCTACCCCAGAAGTAATATACGGCCAAGCCGATCCAGCTGGTCAGTATCACGAGGATGATTGCTACCAACCTCTTTTCGGTAGCGATGCCTCTCCATCGCCATATTTCCATTGCCGCCCTGATTGTCAGGATGACGCCGATTATCCAAATAATAAATCCGATCATACTATTTTCTTTCTTTTGTAAACAAATAGAGACTGCGTCCGGTTCACGGAGCAGTCTCTATTTTAGTGTATTATTTCAGTATCTGAAATTATTCGGCAACTTCAGCGCCCCAGTTTTCTTTAGACAGACGCTTGTAGCTGTTGTAACGCCATTTAGCGTTTTCTTCAGCAGCCTTGAACAGCTCGTCGGCTTCCTGCGGATATTGTTTCATTACGGATGCGTAACGAACTTCACCCTTCAAGAAGTCTTGGAAGCCTGTCCAATCCGGTTCTTTGCTATCCAGCGTGAACGGATTCTTACCTTCAGCTTCCAGAGCCGGGTTATAACGCCACAAGTGCCAGTAACCGCACTTAACGGCTTTTTCTTCTTCAGCCTGGCTCTTACCCATACCTGCCTTCAAACCGTGGTTGATACACGGAGCGTAAGCGATGATGAGTGACGGACCGGGATATGCTTCTGCTTCGCGGATAGCCTTCAAAGTCTGAGCCTGATCGGCGCCCATAGCGATTTGAGCAACATATACATAACCGTAAGTGGTAGCCATCAGACCGAGGTCTTTCTTGCGTACGCGCTTACCTGCAGCGGCAAACTTAGCGATAGCGCCTACCGGAGTAGCTTTAGAAGACTGACCGCCGGTATTGGAGTAAACCTCAGTATCCAGAACGAGGATGTTAACGTCCTTACCGCTTGCGATTACATGGTCGAGACCGCCGTAACCGATATCGTAAGAAGCACCGTCACCACCGATGATCCACTGGCTGCGTTTAACCAGATATTGAGACAGACCTGCGATAGTCTTGCAGTTGTCGCATTTGTCTTTGGCAGCTTCTACCATAGGAATGATCTTTTCAGCCAATTCCTTAGTCTTGTCCGCATCGTACATGTTCTCAATCCAAGCCTGGAATACTTCTTTGTATTCAGCCGGAGTACCTTCTGCCGCGATAGCTTCTTCCATAGCCTTCACGATACGTGCACGCATCTTTTCGTTAGCGAGCTCCATACCCAGACCGAATTCGCAGAAGTCTTCGAACAGTGAGTTAGCCCAAGCGGGACCATGACCCTTTTCGTTCTTGGTATAAGGAGTGGAAGGAACAGAACCTGAGTAGATAGAAGAACATCCGGTAGCGTTAGCAACCATTTCACGGTCACCGAACAACTGAGAAATCAGTTTCACATACGGAGTTTCACCACAACCTGAGCAAGCGCCGGAGAACTCGAACAACGGAGTTGCGAACTGAGAGTTCTTAACGTTAGCCTTGATGTCAACCAGGTGTTGTTTGCTCTTCACGTTTTCTGCACAGTAAGTCCAGTTGGCAGCTTCTGCCAGTTGGCTTTCAAGATGCTTCATGGTAAGAGCCTTGCCACCCTTCTTCGGGTTGCCCGGACAAACATCGGCACAGTTACCGCAGCCCAGACAGTCGAGAACGTCAACCTGGATACGGAATGTCATACCGTCGAATACCTTGCCGACAGCTTTCAGCTGGGCGAATTCAGCGCCCTTCTGCTCTTCAGCGTCGAGAACGAACGGACGGATAGAAGCGTGAGGACAAACGTAAGCACACTTGTTACACTGGATACAGTTTTCAGGATTCCATTCAGGAACGAAAGCTGCCACACCGCGTTTTTCGTATTTAGCCGTACCTTGTTCCCAAGTACCGTCTTCGATACCCTTGAACGCAGATACTTTCAGCAAGTCGCCGTCCTGTGCGTTGATAGGACGAACCACTTCGTTGATGAATGCAGGGTCGTTGTTTTCTGCTTTGGCGTCGTCAGCGAGGTTAGCCCAAGCCGGGTCAACGGCGAGCTGCTTGTATTCGCCACCACGGTCAACGGCAGCGTAGTTCTTGTTCACTACGTCTTCACCCTTCTTGCCGTAAGACTTAACGATGAATTTCTTCATCTGTTCAACAGCCTGTTCTACGGGAATTACACCTGTGATACGGAAGAATGCGGACTGGAGAATGGTATTGGTACGGTTGCCCAAACCGATTTCCTGTGCAATCTGAGTTGCGTTGATATAGTAAACAGAAATATTGTTCTGCGCGAAGTATTTCTTCACCTTGTTGGGCAGGTTCTTAGCCAACTCTTCACCTTCCCAGATGGTATTCAGCAAGAATGAGCCGTTCTTGCGCAGACCACGGGTTACATCGTACATGTGCAGGTAAGCCTGAACGTGGCAAGCCACAAAGTTCGGAGTATTTACCAAATATGTGGAGCGGATCGGAGTATCGCCGAAACGCAGGTGAGAACAAGTGAAACCGCCTGATTTCTTGGAGTCGTAAGAGAAGTAAGCCTGGCAGTGCTTGTCGGTGTTGTCACCGATAATCTTTACGGAGTTCTTGTTGGCGCCTACTGTACCGTCAGCACCCAAACCGTAGAACTTAGCTTCGAACATACCTTCGCCGCCCAATGCGATTTCTTCTTCCTGAGGAAGAGAAGTGAAAGTAACGTCGTCCACAATACCGATAGTGAAGTGGTTCTTCGGCATCGGCATGGCCAGGTTCTTGTAAACCGCGATGATTTGTGCAGGAGTAGTGTCCTTAGAACCCAAACCGTAACGGCCGCCTACGATAACCGGAGCGTTTTCCGCACCGTAGAAGCAGTCTTTTACATCGAGATACAACGGTTCGCCGTTAGCGCCCGGTTCTTTCGTACGGTCGAGTACGGCAATCTTCTTGGCAGTTTTGGGAACGGCGGCAAGGAAGTGCTTGGCAGAGAACGGACGATACAAGTGAACGGCAACCAAACCAACCTTTTCGCCATTGGCAACGAGGTAGTCGATAGCTTCGCGGGCAGCTTCCGTTACAGAACCCATAGCGATGATTACGCGTTCGGCATCTTCTGCGCCGTAGTAATCGAACAAACCGTACTTGCGGCCTGTGATTTTGGAAATCTCGTTCATGTATTCCTCAACGATAGCGGGAACAGCCTCGTAGTAGTTGTTGCAGGATTCACGGTGTTGGAAGAAGTGGTCGGGGTTTTCGGCCATACCGCGGGCAACCGGGTTCATCGGGTTCAGTGCGCGTGCACGGAATTCAGCCAAGGCTTCCTGATCGATAAGCGGAGCGAGATCGTCGTTTTCCAACATTTCGATCTTCTGGATTTCGTGAGAAGTACGGAAACCGTCGAAGAAGTTCATGAACGGAACGCGAGACTTGATGGTAGCCAGGTGGGCAACACCTGCCAAGTCCATAACTTCCTGTACAGAACCTTCGGCCAACATGGCGAAACCTGTCTGACGTGCAGACATTACGTCCTGGTGGTCACCGAAGATACACAGTGCATGGCTTGCCAAAGTACGTGCGGATACGTGGAATACGCAAGGCAGGAATTCACCGGCAATCTTGTACATATTCGGTATCATCAGCAACAAACCTTGTGAAGCGGTGTACGTGGTAGTCAGCGCACCTGCCTGCAAAGAACCGTGAACGGCACCGGCAGCACCACCTTCGGATTGCATTTCCTGTACCAATACTGTTTCGCCGAAGATGTTTTTGCGACCTGCGGCAGCCCATTCGTCTACGTATTCAGCCATCGTAGAAGAGGGAGTGATAGGATAGATGGCGGCTACTTCTGAGAACATATACGAGATATGCGCTGCAGCCTGATTACCATCACAAGTAATGAATTTCTTCTGTTTAGTCATAACTAAATTGAATTTATTAAGTAAAAAAATCTCTTTGTCTGTAAATCCTAATACAGGAAACCGAACAACCAGAGCGGTATTTGATTGCCTCGGCCTATCTCCGCCTTGTGCAATGCGTACGTCACTCCCGGATTGTTTTTAATCCTCACGCCTTCCTGACAAATCTTGAAAGGCATCACTTCGTCCACCATGAACGAAATGTTCTTGTCTCCTTTGTTCACTTTGTGGTCTTTCCACATTGTGTTTACAAAGAACGTTTCCAGCACATCCTGCTCTTCCACCTTTACGGGGTAGATGGAGTACATCAGATTGGAGTTGTGCATCATTATCTTCGACGGCTTTTTGGGGAATTCCTCTCCTTTCGGGTACACCATGTTGATAAGTCGTGCATCTGCCAGATACTTGATGTAATTCATCACCGTGGCTCTGGATGTCTGTATGTCGTTGGCCAGTTGGCTTACGTTGGGCGCTTTCGGTCCGTCCACGGCCAACAAATATAGTAATTTTTTTATCTTGGAGAGATATTTCAGCTCTATTTGTTTAATAAGAAGAATATCTACTTCCACCATCATGTTCATCGTCTTCAACAGATTCTCCGAGAAATTACGCTTTTCGAGGAAGAAAGGATAGAAGCCGTGGTGCATATAATCTTGGAAATAGTCCAGCGGGCGCACTTTGGAAAGAATGCCTTTGGCTATCTGCTCGTGGTTGCTCAGTATTTCTTCCAGCGAGTAGCAGCGGAACTTCATGCCTGTTTGCAGGTTCAGGTACTCGCGGAAAGAGAAGCCGCGCAGGTTATAACTTTTTACGATGTCCCGCAGTTCCAGGTTCTCCTCTTTCAGGCGCATCACGGATGAACCGGTAAAGACAATCTTCAGATTGGGAAAGCGGTCGTAGCACAGGCGCAGTTCCTTGCTCCAGTCCGGATGCTTGAATACTTGGTCTATCAACAGTACTTTTCCGCCGCGGCGTTGAAATTCGTAAGCGAAGTCCACGATGCTGTGACCGGAGAAGTAGAAGTTATTCATGTTGATGAAGAGGCAGGAACGGTCGGTACCGAATTTCTCTTTGGCGTATTGCAGCAGGAATGTGGTTTTACCTACCCCACGAGTGCCTTTGATACCGATAAGACGGTCGTTCCAGTCAATCTCGTCCATGAGGTCGCGGCGAACGGGGGCATTCGTATGCTCTACCAGATAAGCGTGTGTTCGGTAAAATGCTTCCATGCTTTAAATTCGGTTTATCGGGCGACAAATATACACCTTTTTTATAGAATTGCAAAGTAGAGATAGCAAAATATCTTGTCCATAGTTAAGTTTTATATATTTGTATGCTGTTCTTTTTCTCTGTAAGTTTGCAGTTCCGAATAATTATGAACTATAATCAATGAAACTATATCTTTTCAATCCGGATTCAGACCTTGCGCTTGCCAATAACGAGGCGAACTACATAGCCCCGGCTTCGGCCCGCCGTATGGCGCAGGACATGGCTTTGCTGCCGATATGGTATGCCGCTCCGGACAGTGCGGTGCTGGCGCCTTCCGCCTACAATGCGGATTTTTTGCGGAGGATGCGGGAACTTTTCGGGTTGCGGGTGCAACTGGCCACCGAGCCTGAATTGCCCGACTATGCCGAAGCCTCGATTGTGCCGTGGGGATGGAATCCTTCCATTCGCAAATATCTCTTGAAGAGGGGCGTCAATGAAGACAAACTGCCTTCCCCTCGGCTTCTTGCGGACTACCGGTCGCTTTCTTCCCGTATTCAGGCCGTGGAGATGACGCGGCGCATGACGGGGCGTTATCCCGGATACACCTGTGGCGAACATACTCTTGTGAACAATATCGAGGATTGCGAACGCATAGTCAATACAATGCACGCCTGTTTGCTTAAAGTACCCTGGTCCGGTAGCGGAAAGGGTCTGAACTGGTGCCTGCACGGATTTACGAAGCCCGTTTCCAATTGGTGTGAACGTATTTTGAGAGAGCAAGGTTGCCTTACGGCGGAGCCTATATGTAATAAGGTGGAAGATTTCGCCCTTGAATTTTATTCCGACGGGTGTGGCGGGGTACGCTTTGCGGGCTGTTCCATGTTTTCCACCAACGAGCACGGCGCATATACCGGCAATCTGCTTGCATCGGACGGGCAGATAGAAGAGATTATTGCACGCTATTTGCCTCTTGAGAAGCTGGAGCGCATTCGTGAAGCTCTCCGTACGGAATTGGCTTCGGTCTATGGGTATACCTATACCGGCTATTTGGGCGTAGACATGATGATTTGCCGGCAAGACAAGGAGAACAAATACCTTGTACACCCTTGCGTGGAGATAAATATGCGTATGAATATGGGTGTCGTCGCCCGCTTGTTTTACGATAGGTTTGCGGCTCCCGGCAGCAAGGGACGTTTCACGGTTGAATACGTTCCCGATAACGGAGCGTTGCGTGCACGGCACGAACAGGATATGCGGAATTATCCGTTGATTGTGGAGAACGGCAGGCTTCTTTCCGGGTATCTGCCGTTGATTCCGGTTACGGGTAAAAACTGTTATAGAGCGTATGTCCGGCTCTGATTCCCGCTGTCAATAACAAATCCGGGATTGTAAACGTATTGCCTTTGCTTTTCTATCGGCAGGCGGGGCTTTCGTTGCCGCAACGGTCTACGGCGGTAACCGCAAAGTATTTCCGGGCAGTCCAGGGACGGATGGGAGCATATATGTATTCCGTTCCCTGTATGCGTTGCGCCACTATGTTCTCAGGGTCGGAGGTATCCACGGGATAGGTGTCGGAACCGTAGATTACATACGTCGGCGCATTCCGCTTGTCGTTGTCTGTGGCGGGTTGCCAGGTGATTCTCCAATATCCTTCGGTCGGTTTCTCGACATTGAGTCGCGTGGGGGCGGTTGGCGGCACATTGTCTATCCACGGCATGGCGGGTTGCAGGGCGGGGGCGGTGTAGTAGTTTTCTTCAAGTATGTCGTACAGTCCCTGCGTATTGTCCATCAGGTATTTCACGCGGTAGTGGCCTTCGCCTGCCAGACCGTGCGCACGGGTGAAGTTTAGTTGCCGTTCCACTTCGTCCACCGTCCAGTTGCCTTCACTTGGGTCGAGGAAGTAGATGCCCAGGCCGGGAATAATCTGCCGGCCGTTGCTTTGTTCCTGCCAGTCGAGGGCGAAAGGATAGAAGCCGTTGCCGCGGAAATACATCATGGGATAGACCTGGTCTTGTATGCCTTCGCCCAGCCAGCCTTGCACATCTTGGTAGACGGTGTGGAAAGCGTTCCAGCCGCGCGACGGATAACGGGAGGTATCGCGGTACTTGCCCACGGGGCAGGTGCTGACTTTCACCCAGGGCTTCAGCGCCTTGACGCCCTTATAGAGATAACGGACTATTTCGGTGATATTGTCCCGCCGCCATTGCGCGAGGTCGCGTCCGTTTCCGTATTTCTTATAGGTATAGCTGTCGGAGAAGCGCAAGGCATGCTCGGGGTAGCGCAGGTAATCGAAATGTACGCCATCCACATCGTAACGTTCCACGACTTCACGGACGAGGCTCATCAGGTATTCTTTGGTCTGAGGGTGTCCGGGATTGAGAAAGTATTCGCGTTTGTAAGGTACGCAGATAGCCGGTTTGCGTTTGGTAACCGACTCCTTGCCGAGAGCGGCGACATGCTTGCGGTTGCCCAAAGGAATGGTTACCATCCAGGCATGGCATTCCATACCGCGTTTATGGCATTCGGCTACGGCGAAGGCAAGCGGGTCGTAACCGGGGTTGCCGCCGACTTTCCCTGTCAGAATGGAGTTGTAGGGTTCGATTGCGGATTTATAGAGTACGTCGCCACGGGTACGGGTTTGAAACAGTACGGTGTTGAAGTTGGCGGCTTTCAGTTTGTCCAGTATTTCTATGAGCTCGGCCTGCTGCTTGCGGATACCTTCGGGAGTGGTGGCGCGGGTACGGGGCCAGTCCAGTCCGTAAACGGCAGTGACCCATGCGGCGCGTACCTCATGCTTGGGCGGGCGCTGGGCGGCAAGGGGGAGAAGACAAAAGATATATAATAGTATAAGGTTTAATCTCTTCATAATGCTATCTTGGTTTTGAGTAAATTCACATTTACTTCTTTATTTCTGTTATATTTCACGGCGAAGATAAGTAAATCGCTTGATAAATTTGCGTAGTTTAGTTGGAAACTGTTACATTTGCATACATAAAATACATTAACATTCAGCATATACGTTAAACATTAGCACGCCATGATTACATTTACGCTTTGCCTGCTGGCGCTGATTGCAGGCTATTTCATCTACGGACGCTTTATAGAACACGTATTCGGACCGGACGACCGTAAGACGCCCGCTCTTACGAAAGCCGACGGGGTGGACTATATCCCGCTGCCTACGTGGAAAATCTTTATGATACAATTTTTGAACATTGCAGGCTTGGGTCCGATTTTCGGCGCAATCATGGGAGCCAAGTTCGGTTCGGCATCCTACCTGTGGATAGTGTTCGGAAGTATCTTTGCCGGGGCGGTGCACGACTATTTCGCGGGAATGCTTTCGTTGCGTCACGACGGCGAGAGCCTGCCGGAGATTATAGGCCGCTATCTGGGCGTGACCACCAAGCAGGTGATGCGCGGATTTACCGTTATCCTGATGATACTCGTAGGAGCGGTTTTTGTGGCGGGTCCTGCCGGACTGCTCGCCAGCCTGACGCCGGAAACGCTGGATACCACTTTCTGGATTGTAGTAGTCTTTATCTATTATGTGCTTGCCACGCTGCTGCCGGTGGATAAGATAATCGGCAAGATATATCCGCTATTCGCCATCGCGCTGTTGTTTATGGCGGTGGGTATCTTGGTAATGCTCTACGTGAATCATCCGGCATTGCCGGAAGTGTGGGACGGGTTGCGGAATACCAATCCCGATGCTTCCGCGCTGCCTATATTTCCCATTATGTTCGTCAGCATCGCATGCGGCGCAATCAGCGGTTTTCATGCTACGCAAAGCCCGTTGATGGCACGTTGCATGACGAGCGAGCGTCATGGCCGTCCCGTATTCTACGGAGCCATGATTACCGAGGGTATCGTAGCTCTTATCTGGGCTGCGGCCGCTACTTATTTCTTCCACGAAAACGGAATGGAGGAGACGAATGCCGCCGTTATCGTGGATGCCATTACGAAGAACTGGTTGGGAACCGTCGGCGGTGTACTGGCTGTGTTGGGGGTGATTGCCGCTCCCATCACCAGCGGAGATACCGCTTTCCGTTCGGCGCGACTTATCGTCGCTGATTTCCTGGGTATGGAACAAAAATCGATGCGCCGTCGTTTATATATCTGCGTACCGATGTTTTTGGCGGCTATCGGATTGCTGCTGTACAGCCTGCGCGATAAAGACGGTTTCGATATGATATGGCGTTACTTTGCATGGGCCAACCAGACTTTGTCCGTCTTTACCTTATGGGCTGTCACGGTATATCTGGTGCGCGCGAAGAAGCAATATTTCCTGACGCTGATACCTGCCTTCTTCATGACCTGCGTTTGTACGACCTATATCTGCATAGCGCCCGAGGGTTTCGGCCTGTCGCATCCGGTGGCCTACGGTATAGGGATAGCCGGTGTCGTGATCGCGTTGGTGTGGTTCGTCGTATGGAAAAACAAACAGACTAAAACTCTTTGACTGATGAAGAAATTCAAGAAATCTACCGGGCTGACCGTAGCCTTGCTTATTTATGTTTCTGCCACCGCGGCGTATTTCCTGCCGCGCAATACGGAAATCAGCGATACGGAGAAGTATGTTACCGTAATCGCTTCGTATGTCATCGTGCTTGTACTGTGGCTGGTGCTCCGTAAGAAAGAAGAGCTGCAACGGAAGCGCCGTGAAGAAGATAGAACGGAACGAAAATAATTATTCACTCAAAAATAAAAACAAGATGAGAAGACTTGCATTACTCGTATGCCTGCTTATTGGCACTGTGGCTGCCCACGCGCAGTTTGAAAAAGGAAAATGGTTCGTAAATCCGTCCATTACCGGACTCAACCTTTCTTATAATACGGAAACGGACAAAGCGCATTTCGGCCTTGAAGCCAAAGGCGGTGCGTTTTTGATGGATAATGTAGCCCTGTTGATAGATGCCGGCGCCAAGTGGCAAGGCGGCGGGACGGATGTCTATACCCTGGGTGTGGGCGGACGTTATTATATCGACAAAGTAGGCGTTTTCCTCGGAGCTGACGTCAACCTGAACCGTTATAACTGGGACGGCGGTGACAAAACCCGTTTCGGCTTCGGTTTGGAAGGCGGTTACGCGTTCTTCTTGTCGCGTACGGTAACCATTGAACCTGCCGTTTATTGGGATATAAATAAAGACCGTTCGGAATTCGGACTGAAAGTGGGATTCGGTTTCTACTTCTAAGAGGACGGAAAGGCCTTTTACACGATAGTTGATTTCGTCTCCTAAGATGATTGGTTTTGTCTTAGGGGACGATTTTTTTGTCTCATGGGATGAAAAAAAACGTCCCGTGAGATGGATTTGTTTATCTCACGAGACGATTCCGACTGGATTATGCGGTTGATTTATTGCAGCTTTTCTTTCAGGAACTGCCCGGTGTAGCTTGCCGCACAGGCCGCAACTTCTTCCGGCGTGCCCGTTGCCACGATGTAGCCGCCTTTGTCTCCGCCTTCGGGACCGAGGTCGATAACATGGTCGGCGCACTTCACTACGTCCATATTGTGCTCGATGATGACGATGGAATGGCCGCGGCGTATCAGCGCGTCAAAGGCTTCCAGTAATTTGCGGATGTCGTGGAAGTGCAGACCGGTGGTAGGCTCGTCGAAGATGAAGAGCGTCGGGTCGGCTTTCTCCATGCTGAGGTAGTATGCCAGTTTTACACGCTGGTTCTCACCGCCGGAGAGGGTAGAGGACGACTGGCCGAGTTTGATGTACCCCAGTCCGACATCTTGCAGCGGTTGCAGGCGCTTCACGATTTTCTTCTGTCCGTGCCCGGTGAAGAATTCGATGGCTTGGTTGACGGTCATTTCCAGTACATCGTAGATGTTGACATCGTGGAACTTCACTTCCAGCGTATCCGACTTGAAGCGTTTGCCGTGGCAGGATTCGCACTCCAGCACAAGGTCGGCCATGAACTGCATCTCTACGGTGATGGTTCCTTCGCCCTTACACTCCTCGCAACGGCCGCCCTCGCTGTTGAAGCTGAAATGACCGGCGGTGTATCCCATCTGCTTGGCAAGAGGTTGTTCCGCCCATAATTTGCGGATTTCATCGTAAGCCTTGATGTAGGTCACGGGGTTGGAACGCGAGGATTTTCCGATAGGGTTCTGGTCTACAAACTCCACATTGCGCAGCTCCTTCAAGTCTCCGCCGATAGAGGCGAACTCGCCCGGACGGTCGCTGCATTCGTCCAGCTCGCGTTTGAGGGCGCGGAAGAAGATGTCGCGCACCAACGTACTCTTGCCCGAACCCGATACGCCGGTGACTACCGTCATTACGTTAAGCGGGAAGCGCACGTCCACGCCTTTCAGATTGTTCTCGCGGGCTCCTGTGATTTCGATATACTGGTTCCACGGGCGGCGGCTTTCGGGCACGGGAATGGTTTCTTCACCCAGCAGATAACGCACGGTGTAGCTGTTGCTGTCTTTTTGCAAGTCTTTCATGTCTCCGCAATAAACAACTTCGCCACCCAGGCGTCCGGCCTTGGGGCCGATGTCGATGATGTAATCGGCGGCGCGGATGATTTCTTCATCATGTTCCACTACGACCACCGTATTGCCCAGTTGTTGCAGTTGGCGCAAGACGTGTATCAGCTTGTCCGTATCGCGGCTGTGAAGTCCGATACTCGGTTCGTCCAGGATGTAGAGACTGCCCACCAGGCTGCTTCCCAGAGAAGTCGCCAGATTGATACGCTGGCTTTCGCCGCCGGACAGCGAGTTGCTGAGGCGGTTCAGTGTGAGGTATCCCAGGCCTACGTCCAGCAGGAAGCGGATGCGGTTGTTGATTTCTATAAGGATGCGGCGGGCTACGTCGGTATCGTGCTTATCCAGCTTCAGGTTGTCGAAAAAGACTTTCAGTTCGGTGATGGGCAGGTCTACCAGCTCGGAGATGCTGCGTCCGCCCACCCTTACATAACCGGCTTCGGGCTTCAGTCTGGTGCCGTGGCATTTGGGGCAAAGGGTTTTACCGCGATAACGCGCCAGCATTACACGGTACTGTATCTTGTACTGGTTCTCCTGCAACATCTTGAAGAAGGCGTTGATGCCCTCGAAGTAGCGGGTTCCTTCCCACAGCATGCGGCGTTGCCCGTCCGTCAGTTCGTAATAGGGTGTGAAAATGGGGAAGCCGGCTTTCTCCGCGCCGCGTACCACCATGTCTTTCCATTCGCCCATTTTCTCTCCGCGCCAGCACACTACGGCGCCGTCGTATACGGAGAGGGAGCGGTTGGGGACAACAAGATGCTCGTCGATGCCAATGACACGTCCGAAGCCTTCGCATTCCGGACATGCCCCGATGGGGGAGTTGAACGAGAACATTTGGTCGTTGGGCTCTTCAAACGTGATGCCGTCCGCCTCGAATTTGGTGCTGAAACGGTAGAGGCTGGTCGTGCCGTCCGGTTGGTAGAAACGGAGCAGGCAGGCTCCGTCACCCTCGTACATGGCGGTTTCGGCAGAGTCGGTAAGGCGGCTGATGGCATCTTTGTCGCCGGAAACCGTCATGCGGTCTACCAAGAGGAATACGGTATCGCCGTCTTTGGGGCGGTACTCGTCGATGCGTACCATCTCTCCGTTTACTTCCAGACGGTTGAAGCCCTGCTTCATGTCTATTTCCAGTTGCTGCTGCAAAGTACGTCCTTCACGAAGTAATATCGGGGTGAGCACGGTGTAGCGTGTTCCCTCGGGCTGCTCCAGCATGCAGTTCACGATGTCCTCGGTGGAATGTTTCTTTACCTCTTGTCCGCTGACCGGGCTGAATGTCCGTCCCACACGGGCATAGAGCAGGCGCAGGTATTCGTAAATCTCGGTAGAGGTTCCTACGGTGGAGCGGGGGTTGCGGCTGCTTACTTTCTGCTCGATGGCGATAGCGGGGGGGATGCCTTTGATGAAATCACATTCGGGCTTGCTCATACGTCCCAGAAACTGGCGGGCATAGCTGCTGAGGCTCTCCACGTAGCGGCGCTGCCCCTCGGCATAGAGCGTGTCGAACGCGAGTGAGGATTTGCCGGAGCCGGACAGTCCGGTGATGACGACCAGTTTGTTGCGGGGTATCTCTACGTCGATGTTCTTCAGGTTGTTGACGCGGGCTCCCTTTATGGTGATAGATGTATTTTTTGTCATAGACTGTTGAAAATGAATTGGGGTACAAAGATAATCATTATCTTTGCCATGCAATATTTAAAAAGAACAAAATGAAACTTAGAAATCTCCTCTTGCCAGTATTGTTGTGTGTGCTGACTTTGACCATGCAGGCGCAGCAAACGTCTACCGTCTATCCCAAACGTGAATTCCGTGCCGCGTGGATTCAGGCGGTGAACGGACAGTTTCGCGGTGTGCCCACCGACAAGCTGAAGCAGACTTTGATAAACCAGTTGAACTCCTTGCAGGGCGCGGGCATCAACGCCATTATCTTCCAGGTGCGTCCCGAAGCCGATGCGTTGTATGCTTCGCAGTACGAACCGTGGAGCCGCTTCCTGACCGGAGTGCAGGGCAAAGCGCCGGAACCTTACTGGGACCCTATGCAGTTTATGATTGAAGAATGCCATAAGCGGGGTATGGAGTTTCATGCCTGGATTAATCCCTATCGGGTAAAGACTTCGTTGAAGAACGAGCTTTCTCCCATTCATGTTTATAATTCGCATCCGGAGTGGTTTGTGACGTACGGCGATCAGTTGTACTTCGACCCGGCATTGCCCGAAAGCCGCAACCATATCTGTAAGGTGATAACCGACATCGTGTCGCGCTACGATGTGGATGCCATTCACATGGACGATTATTTCTATCCTTATCCCATCAAAGGAAAGGACTTTCCGGATGACGCGAGCTTTGCGCGCTATGGCGGCGGCTTCGGCAATAAGGCCGACTGGCGCCGCAGCAACGTGGATATTCTGATTCAGAAGATACATGAAACGGTTCGCGGACTGAAGCCCTGGGTGAAGTTCGGAGTAAGTCCTTTCGGTATCTATCGCAACCAGAGCAGCGACCCGTTGGGCAGCGATACGAACGGATTGCAGAACTACGATGATTTGTATGCCGATGTGCTTCTGTGGGCGCGCAAGGGCTGGATAGATTATAACATACCGCAGATATACTGGCAGATAGGACATCCGGCGGCCGATTATGAGACATTGGTGAAATGGTGGGCGAAGCACACGGAGAACCGTCCCCTGTTCATCGGCCAGTCCGTAATGAATACGGTACAGAATGCCGACCCGAAGAATTCCTCTATCAATCAGCTTCCCCGCAAGATGGCTTTGCAGCGTGCGTATCAAACTATCGGCGGTAGCTGCCAGTGGCCTGCCAGCGCGGTAGTGGAGAATGCCGGCAAGTATCGGGATGCACTGGTTGCCGAATATCATAAATATCCGGCTTTGCCGCCTGTGTTTGACTTTATGGATAATGAAGCGCCCGACAAGGTGCGTAAGGTAAAACCGGTGTGGACGGCCGACGGCTACATCCTTTTCTGGACTGCGCCGAAGTTCAAGGATGAAATGAACCGTCCGGTACAGTATGTTGTCTATCGTTTCGGCTCTAAGGAGAAGGTGGATATCGATGACCCCTCGCGCATCGTGGCCGTTACGCGCAATACTTTCTATAAGTTGCCTTACGAGAACGGTAAGACGAAATACCGTTATGTGGTTACGGCGCTCGACCGTTTGCATAACGAGTCCAAGTCGGTAGGTAAGAAAGTGAAGCTGTAAAAGATACGGCAGCCGTAGATGGGATATGCCCGGAAGATACATTCGTTTCTTCCGGGCATATTTTATTTTCTTCCGGGGATATTCGTCCGCCTTGACCGATAGCCGTCTTTTGTCCTGTACTAATAAAGTATCAGCCCTGCTATTCCGCACGCTATAATCATCAGTATGGGATTGGCCTTATACTTTCTTGTGCCGATGAAGGCTACAAGGAAGATGATGATACTGATTATAAAAGAGTACATGTCTTCATCGGGCGAGCTGAAGTTCTCCGCGTTCATCAAAACCAGCGCGGCCGATGCCAGCAGTCCGACCACCGCCGGGCGAAGTCCGCTGAATACGGCCTCTACCGAAGGGTGCTTCTGATATTTCAGAAAGAACTTGCTGATAGTGAGCATCAGGATAAACGAGGGCAGCACTACGGCGAAAGTGGCTATGCAAGAACCCAGTACGCCCATGCTTGTGCCATATTGCTCGGCTATCGTAGTATAGCCTACATAGGTTGCCGAGTTGATACCGATGGGACCGGGCGTCATTTGACTGATAGCCACGATGTCCGTAAACTCCTGCGGCGTCAGCCAACCGTAGCGGGTGACCACCTCGCCCTGTATCATGGAAAGCATGGCGTATCCGCCGCCAAAACCGAAAAGCCCGATTTTAAAGAATGTATAGAATAGTTGAAGGAAAAGCATAATGCAGTGATTAAGGGTTAGTGGTTAGTGATTAGTGGTTAGTGATTAGGGGGGATACTGTTCTCTTTGGCTTTCAACTTTTCACTTTCGGATAGCGTAGCTTTCCGAACACGTATCCTCCTACGCCGGCGGCAATGATAATCCAGATAGGGGAGAAGCCCAATAACCAGATAAGCAGTGCCGAGACAACCGGAATCCATATCGTGTAGCGGTTGACTTTGGCGGATTTGGCCATACTGAAAGTCGGAGCGGCTATCAGCGCGACAACCGCCGGACGGATGCCCTTGAAGATGCGCTCTACGTAAACGTTGTCTTTGAAGTTATGGAAGAACAGGGCTATGGCAAGGATTATGAGAAAAGAGGGCAGTATCGTTCCCAAAGCCGTGATGATGCTTCCCCGTATTCCCCGTAAGCGATAGCCTATGAATATGGATATGTTGACCGCGAGAATACCCGGCGCCGACTGGGAAATGGCGAGCAGGTCTATAAAATCTTCTTTGGCTATCCATTGGCGCTTTGTTACGATTTCATCCTCAATCAATGGCACCATGGCATAACCGCCGCCGATGGTGAATGCACCGATTTTGAAGAAGATGGAAAACGCTTCGATATATATATTCGTCATATCATGTGTAAATACTGTAACTCTGTTTATTGTTTGGCCTCACCGATATTTCCTTCGTCCTTGGCGTATTGGCTCGGACTTACATTGAAGTGTTTCTTGAATACTTCACGGAAATATTTGGCATCGCTGAACCCTGTCATCTCGGCCACTTCGGTGATGGTGTACTTCTGTTCTTTCAGCAGCTGCATGGCGCGTTTCAGGCGGATCAGCCGGACGTAATCTCCCGGCGCCTGGTCGGTCAGCGCCTTTAGCTTGTTGTAGAAGCTGGTACGGCTCATGTTGAGCAGGGTACAAAGCACATCAATCGTGAAGCTCGGATTGTCCATATTGTCCTCCACGTTCTTCTTGATGCTGGCAATGAATTTCCAGTCCAAATCCGTAGAACAGTTGATACATTCCGTATTGTGGGTATCGTCGTTCAAATCCAGATTGCCGTATCTGTGGCGCAGTAAAGCGCGGTTGGCGAGCAGATTGGCGATGGTGGCGCGCAGGATTCCGATATTAAACGGTTTCACGACATATTCGTCCGCTCCGGTTTGCAGTCCGTCAATGATGTTCTTGTCCGTATTGAGGGCTGTCAGCAGGATAATGGGGATGTGCGAGGTGTCGATGTCGTTCTTTACAATCTGGCACAGCTCATCACCCCGCATTTCGGGCATCATGATGTCCGATATAATCAGGTCGGGGAAATACTCTTTCACGATGTAAAGCGCCGATTTGCCGTTGGAGCATACCTGCACGTGGTAGTTCTCGGCCAGAGTGCGCCGCAGGTATTCCCTCAGTTCGTCGTTATCCTCTACTACCAGTATCTTCTGGCGGTTATCGGCATCCTGGGTTTTCTGTTGGGCGTGTTCGTAGCCTTCGATGGGCGCATTGGCGGCAGGAGCGTTCGGCGTATCTTTCTTCGGAGCGGTGATTTGCTCCAGCTCATTACTCCTTTCCGGCTCTTTCTCTTTCATGGGAACGGGGCGGTGTATGGCCTTGCGGTAGCGCTTCTCGCCTTTGGGGAAAGATACTTTGATGCAGGAGCCTTTTCCTTCGGTACTGGTAAAGTTGAGCTTTCCCTTATGTATATGTACGAGTTTCCATACGAGAAGTAAGCCGATTCCGCTGCCGGTTACTTTGGAGTTGATGGCGTTGCTGCCACGGAAATGCATCTTGAACAGTTTCTTCTGCTCGTCCAGCGGAATACCGATGCCCGTGTCGCTGACCTCTACGCTCCAGGTATCTTCTGTTTCGCAGGCATATACGTGTACGCTTCCGCCGTCGGGCGTATATTTCAGTGCGTTGGATATGATGTTCTTCAGAATAGAGTCCATTTTGTCCTTATCCAGCCAAACGTTCAGATAGCGGAAGTTGCTTTCGTAAGTCAGGTTGATGTGCTTTACGGAAGCGTATGAGCGGAAAGCGTTGATGGTATCGTTCATATAAGCTCCCAGCTCGTACTCGGATACGTAGAAATTGTTTGAATAGGTATCCGCCCGTTCAAAGTTGATGAGGTTGGTAGTAAGACGTAGCAGGGCGTTGACATTGCGAAGCGCCGTGCTGAGGTTGTCCGTCCCTTCTTGGGTCAGCGTTTCACGGTCGTTGAGCTCTTCCAGCGGCGCTTTGATAAGCGTCAGCGGAGTACGGATGTCGTGCGCCGTGTTGACAAAGAAGCGAATCTTGTCATCGGATATTTTTCGTTGCTTGCGCAACACGATAATACGCAGCGCGATGCTCGCAAGGGCTATAAGAATGAGCGCATACAGCAGCAGCGCCCATATGCTGAGCCAGATGGGCTGCTCGATGATGATATCCATGCTGCGTTCTTCCAGGACGATGCGCCGGTCTTCATTGGATATGGCGCGGACGCGCAGGGTGTATTGACCGGGGTTCAGATTGGTGAAGCGGATGATATTCTCCTCTCCGGGGCGACTCCAGCCGTCATAGAACCCTTCCAGCTTCCAAGAATACAGGATGAGGGAAGGATAGTCGTAGTTGATGGAAGAAACCTGAAGCGAGAATATATTCTGATTGTATTTCAGTTTCAGGCTTTTCGTCTCGTCAATGTCCAACACCAGGGGCGAGCCTTCGTCTTTGGGATATACCGTCTGGTAGAAAACGCGCAAGTCGCTGAATATCATGCGCGAACTGTACTCGCGGGGCAATACCATGTTTCTTGGAAATTCTATGGCGCCGTCGGTGCTTCCGAAAATGACGTTTCCATTCTTGCGCAGGGTTCCCGAACTGGCATTGAAGTGGTCGGAATGCAATCCTTGTTCTTTGGTCCAGTTATGGAAAATCTTCTCTTTGGGATAGAAACCGCTCAGCCCTTGTTCGGTGCTTAGCAGAATATCGTCTTTCCCGTCAGACAGAATCATGTAGATGTTATTGGAGATAAGTGCGCAGTTATCCTTGTGATAGTGGTCGAAGCTTTTCTGAACGGGGTCGTATATGAGCAGACCGGAGTTGTTTGTTCCGATATACAGCAGTCCGTTGGGGTCTTGGTACAGGGAGTATATATAGGACGACTCTACCGGCATTGTAATATACCGGTATTTGCCGGTCGCTTTCTCCAGCAGATACAGCCCGTTGGCCGTACCTATCCATATGGAATCCTTGTCTCTCTCCTTGATGTCCGTTACGGCTTCCAGTCCGGGAATCAATTCTATCTTCTGATGCTCGAAATCTATCTTCTTCAAGTTGTAGTAACCGCCCGACCATATATAGCCCTCGCTGTCCTTGGTAATGGAACGGATATATTTGTCGGGGCGAATCGTCTTACCGCCGAATAGGGCGGGGGTGAAGAAGCTGACGGAGCGTTTCTTCTTGTCTATCTGGTAGATGCCGGAGCTGTAACCGCCCGCCCAGATGATGCCGGGGCTGACTTCGCACAGGGATATGAACGTGTGGTTCTGGTTCTCATGTTCTTTATTGAAAACGCTCATAAAGGAGTACCATTGCCGGGTGCGGTGCTCGTACAGGCTGATTCCGTTATTGGTGGCATACCATAAATCGCCTTCGTGGTCTTCGATGATGGCGTTTACCTGGTCGTTGATGAGGGATTGTTTATTGCCGATGGAATGCTTTATCCATTTGTAATCGCTGTACCGGTTGTTGCGTACGGTAATGCCGATGGGATAGTTCGCCATCCAGATACGTTGCTCGTCATCCACGTATATGTCGTAGATGGTATTGCCGTTCATGGCATTGTACCGGTTGAAGTCAGCCACGATGTACGGTTCAGACTGATAGGTATCCACATTCATTTTGTAGACACCTGCGCCATCTGTCGCTATCAATATCTCATTCTCGCCGAAAGTGCAAATCCGGTTGATGCTGACGTCTATCAAACCCGACTTGACATGAAATGCCTTGTGAAGGTTGAGGTCGTATACATAAATTCCCCTTTGAAAAGTTCCGATGAAGATTTTGCGGCTGCCTTTATGAAAGAAAAGCTCGTTGATTTGTAACCTTAGCGTATCCAGCTTTTCGCAAGGACTCAGCGCGAGTATGTCGTTTTTCAGCTCGGCGTAATGTACGCCTACGTCCGTTCCTATGAAATAGTGGGTGGCATCTATCTGCTCGATATCCGTAATGCTCTCGTTGATTTCATTCTTGATGGTAACGGTCTTTTTCGTATCGCTGTCGTATAGGTAGATGTTTCTTTGATTGCAGAGCCATATTGTATTGTTGTCGTCAACAAAGCCATAGCTGACGGGAGTATGTAAACCTTCCGTCTCGCTTTTGGGCAGCTTGTATGTCAGTTGGAAACGGTCGTGCTTGCTTTCGTAGCAGAAAACGCGTCCTTGCTTGCCGATTTCCCATAATCTGCCTTGCGAGTCCGAATACAGCCAGTTGAGGTTCATCATGGAGTTGATTTCTTCTTCGCCGTCCAGAAGTTTATATTGTTTGAATTCCTTTCCGTTGTAACGGTCGATACCGTCATGCGTGAGGAACCACATGTAACCTTTAGGTCCTTTTTGAATAGCATACACCCGCCTGTTGCTCAAACCATCCTCTACGCCGATGTACTTATATGTCTGAGCAGCAGCTAAAAAGGATGATACCAGGAAAATAAAGAAAAAGAAATGCTTTTTCATATCAGCCAATTTTGGAATTTGAGTTTGATAAACGTTCGGGGGGACTTAATATTAACACAAAAGTAGTGAATATGTTTGAGATATGCAAAAAAAAGAGAAACAGAGTACGAAGGCGATAAGTTGGCGGAACAGGGCGGGGAATAAAAGAAATGTGCCAAAGATTCTGCATTGGCGGGAACTTTGGCACATTATTCTATTATCGCGTTATGGTTGGATGCTTTGTCATTTCCGGGTCTTTTCTTCCACCCACTTGCGCGCGTTGACGAATGCTTCTATCCATGGAGTAATCTGGTCGCTGTGTACACGGTCTTGGGGATAGTAGCCGTTCTGCCACGGGAAGATGGAGCGTTCCAGGTGAGGCATGATAGCCAAATGGCGTCCGTTGGTGCTGGCTATGGCCGCGATGGAGTAGTCGGAACCGTTCGGATTGCCGGGATACTCATCGTAAGTATATTTTGCCACCACATTGTATTTATCCTCGTCGTAAGGCAGTGAGAACTTGCCTTCTCCGTGCGCCACCCAGATACCGAGCTTGCTGCCGCTCAAAGAGCCGAACATTACGCTGCGGTTGGTAGGAATGGTCAGGCCGATGAAGGTTGACTCGAATTTGTGAGAATCGTTATGCAGCATCTTTCCCTTCTTTTCGTGGTCGGGAGTGATGAGGCCTAATTCCATCATCAGCTGGCAGCCGTTGCATACGCCGAGAGACAGCGTGTCTTCGCGTGCATAGAACTTGTCGAGCGCTTCTTTGGCTTTCGGGTTGAAAAGGAAAGCGCCCGCCCAGCCTTTGGCGGAGCCCAGTACGTCGGAATTGGAGAAACCGCCGCAGTAAACTACCATATTCACGTCTTCCAGTGTTTCACGTCCGCTGATAAGGTCGGTCATGGTTACGTCTTTCACATCGAAGCCGGCAAGGTAGAGCGAGTACGCCATTTCGCGTTCACCGTTGGTTCCCTTTTCACGGATGATGGCGGCACGGATACCGGTCGGAGTACGACGGTCCGGGTCAAGGCCGTATTGTGAAAGCTTACCCTTGAATTCGGGTAGGAATACCAAATCCAGCGGTTGCATCTTGTAGTTCTCGAAACGCTTCTTGGCGCATCCGTTCATGGATTGCTTGCGGTCGAGCAGGTAAGATGAAGAATACCATACATCGCGCATATAGTCTATGCCGAACTGGTAAGTGGCATCGTTCTTGCTTACGAGGATGTGGCGCTCATCGGTCGGCTTACCGATTTTGATATAGCCTACACCGGCATCTTCCAGTATCTTCTTGACTTCTTCCTTGCGCTTGTCGCTGATTTGGATAACGATACCCGGATTCTCGGCAAACAATATTTTGATGAGGTCTTGTTCCTTCATCTTGTCGAGGTTGATTTCCATACCGCCCTCTACATTGGCGAAGCACATTTCGAGCAGCGTAGTGATGAGACCGCCGGCTGAAATATCGTGCCCGGCAAGAACAAGTCCCTTGTTGATTAATTCCTGTACGGCCAGGAAGGCGTCGCGGAAGTATTCGGCGTCTTGTACGCAAGGCACTTCGTCGCCTACTTTACCCAGTGACTGCGCAAAGGCGGAACCGCCCAGTTTCAGTTTGTCGAAGCTGAAGTCGATATGGTAGAGGGTGGTCTTGTCGTCGTTGACGAGTACGGGAGACACCACTTTCTTCACATCCGAAACCTCACCGCCTGCAGATACGATAACCGTACCCGGAGCGATGACCTTGCTGCCGTCGGGATATTTCTGTGTCATGGACAAAGAGTCCTTACCCGTAGGAACATTGATTTGCAGGGCGCAGCAGAAGTCGCTCAATGCTTTTACCGCTGTATAGAGACGCGCGTCCTCGCCTTCTTGCGAGCGGCAAGGCCACATCCAGTTGGCCGACAGGGATACGCTGTCCAGACCTTCGGCAAGCGGAGCCCAAATCAGGTTGGTCAATGCCTCGCTGACGGAGAGGATGGAACCGGCCGCCGGGTCGGCAAGCGCTGCCTGCGGAGCGTGTCCCAAAGATGTTGCGATACCTTTCTCGCCGCGATAATCCAAAGCTACGACACCGCAGTCGCTCAACGGCAACTGAAGTTCGCCCTGGCACTGTTGGCGGGCAATCTTGCCTGTTACGGAACGGTCTACCTTGTTTGTCAACCAGTCTTTGCAGGCAACGGCTTCCAGCTGGAGTACGTTGGTGAGGTATTCATGCAGTTGTGACAACTCGTATTCCGGCATTTCATAATGACGTTCTACGGTTTTGTCCACCATATAAGTCTTGGGTGAGGAGCCGAACATCTGCTCTACGGCAAGGTCGAACGGACGTACGCCGTCGGCCTGCTGGAAAGCGAAGCGATGGTCGCCGGTCGTTTCGCCGACTACGTACATCGGGGCGCGCTCGCGTTCGGCCACCTTGCGTACATGCTCGATAGCTTCTTCCCGAATCAGCAAGCCCATGCGCTCCTGACTTTCGTTGGCGATGATTTCTTTGGCGGATAGGGTCTTGTCGCCGATAGGCAGCTTGCTCATGTCGATAAGACCGCCGCACTCTTCCACCAGCTCGGACAGACAGTTTACGTGTCCGGCGGAACCGTGGTCGTGGATGGAAACCACCGGGTTGGCGTCTTCTTCACAAAGTGCGCGCACTACGTTGTAGGCGCGTTTCTGCATTTCCGCATTGGCACGCTGTACGGCGTTCAGCTCGATGCCGCTGCTGTAACGTCCCGTATCTACGGATGAGACGGAACCGCCGCCCAAACCGATGCGGTAGTTGTCGCCACCGATAACGACAACCTTGTTACCTGCTTCGGGAGCGCCTTTCAGACAGTCGCGTTGCGTACCGTATCCTACACCGCCGGCAAGCATGATAACTTTGTCGTAACCGTAAACTTCATCTTTCTCTTTGTGCTCAAAGGTGAGTACGGAGCCGCAAATCAGCGGTTGGCCGAACTTGTTTCCGAAATCGCTGGCGCCGTTGGACGCTTTAATCAGGATTTGTTCGGGAGTCTGATACAGCCATTCGCGTACCGGAAGTATGTCTTCCCAGGAACGTTCCTCGTCTGTACGGGGATAGGAAGTCATGTATACGGCTGTTCCGGCAATAGGCCATGAGCCTTTACCGCCGCCCATACGGTCGCGGATTTCACCGCCCGTACCGGTAGAAGCGCCGTTGAAAGGTTCTACGGTAGTAGGGAAGTTATGGGTCTCGGCCTTCAGGGAGATAACGCTCTTGATGTCCTTTATCCGGAAGAAGTCGGGCTTGGAGTGGTCTGCCGGGGCAAACTGCTCGATAACCGGACCTTCGGCAAAGGCTACATTATCTTTATAGGCTGATATAATCTTGTTCGGGTTTTCCTGAGTGGTTTTCTTAATCATCTGGAAGAGGGAAGATTCCTGTTCCACTCCGTCGATGATGAAGGTACCGCCGAAGATTTTGTGACGGCAGTGCTCGGAATTGATTTGCGCGAAACCGAACACCTCGGAGTCGGTCAACGGACGTCCCAGGTCTTTCTCTACTTTCTTAAGGTAGTCCATCTCCTCTTTGGAGAGCGCCAGACCTTCTTTTTCGTTGTATGCTTCCAGGTCATCGATATGGATTATCGGCTCCGGCTGGCGGTTGGTGGTAAATACGTTTTGGTCCAGACCTTTATACATACGTTGCAGCATCGGGTCACGCTCTGCGTTTTCGTCTTTTACGGGGAAATATTCTTCGATACGGGCGATACCGTTCAAACCCATGTTCTGGGTGATTTCCACAGCATTGGTACTCCAAGGAGTAATCATTTCACGGCGCGGGCCGACGAAATGTCCTTTCAGGTTGTCTTCACTTTCGGGGGCGGCTTCTCCAAAAAGCCAGCAGAGTTTGTCGCTGTCTGCCTGAGTAAGTTCGTGGTCACATTCTACGGCAATCACGCTCTTGGATGGTGTTCTGAAAAAAAGAATCATACTTTTATTTAAGAGTTTACGATTTGCTACTTTTGATTGAAGCTGCTGTCTGTCAGTTAGCCTCTTCTCTTTTCTTCTTGGGTGCAAAGATATACAAAATCGTCGGGCGGGAGAAAGAAATGGAAATAAAAAACTTCAGTCGGATGCGAGAGAACATGTTTCACGTTTCATAGGGATAATATAGCTTTTTAAAATCCTTTTCTGACGAAAAAACGTTAACTCTATTCGGTCGTCTCATAAAAAAGTCCGATATTTGCAGGCATGATTCAGATAGAGACCATATTTGACATATTGTGGAAGGGGTTCATAATCGGTGTTATAGTGTCCGCACCTTTGGGTCCTGTAGGAGTATTGTGCATTCAGCGTACTTTGAATAAAGGGCGCTGGTATGGTTTTGTAACCGGTATAGGAGCCTCGTTGAGCGATATAGCCTACGCTTTGCTGACAGGTTACGGAATGAGTTTCGTCTTCGATTATGTCAACAAGAATATTTTCTATCTGCAACTGTTCGGAAGTATCCTGCTGCTGATATTCGGTATTTACACGTTCCGCAGTAATCCGGTACAATCCATTCGTCCGGTATCCACCAGCAAGGGGTCTTATTTTCATAACTTTATCACGGCGTTCGCTGTCACTCTTTCCAATCCGCTTATCATCTTTCTTTTCGTAGGTCTGTTTGCGCGTTTTGCTTTCGTAAGCGAAGGCGTGTTGGTCTTCGAGGCCGTTACGGGGTATCTTGCCATTGCTTTGGGAGCGTTGGCGTGGTGGTTTGGAATTACCTTTTTCGTCAACAAGGTCCGTACGCAATTCAACTTACGCGGCATTTGGATATTGAACCGTATCATCGGCGGCATTGTCATGGTGGTGTCTGCACTCGGGCTGGTATTTACGCTGATGGGCGAATCGTTGTATTAGTTGACGGCCGGCAGACAGGGAATGTGACGTTTGAATCAATCATAAACAATAAATCATCAATCTCAACGTGAAGATCTCACAGCAACTGAAAGAGAAGAATATTGCCGAATACCTTATATATATGTGGCAAGTGGAAGACCTGCTTCGCGCTAATAAGTGCGATATAGACCTGCTTCGCAGTAACATTATTTCCCGCTACCCTGCGGAAGAGCATGCGGCTTTGGAAGAATGGTACGGCAATCTTGCCGATATGATGCGTGCCGAGGGCGTGACGGAGAAAGGGCATTTGCAGATTAACCGCAACGTCATCCGTAACCTTACGGACCTGCATGCCGATTTGCTGGCTTCCACGAAGTATCCTTTTTATAATGCGGCATACTTCAAGGCCTTGCCTTTTATTGTAGAATTGCGGCAAAAGGGCGGACAGGAGGAAGAACCCGAATTGGAAACCTGCTTTGAGGCGCTTTACGGCATATTGCTGCTGCGTTTGCAGAAAAAAGAAATCAGTCAGGGCACTGCTAAGGCGGTAGAGGCTATCAGCAGTTTTCTTTCCTTGCTCGCCAACTATTACGACAAGGACAAGAAAGGCGCGTTGAAGCTGGATAATGACTGACAGGATGTTTGTATGGGCTTGGATAATAAGTTGAGTGATAAATAGTAAATAATAGAATAGTAAATTGTCAACATACCTACGTGTCGGAGATAGAAGAAATATCATGACCGTAGGGAATAAATAGTAACTGTTAAGATGAATATATTGGTAACCGGCGCCAACGGTCAGCTTGGCAACGAGATGCGGGCGCTCTCCGCTGAAAATCAGCAACACACTTACTTCTTTACAGATGTGCAGGAACTGGATATATGTGATGAACAGGCCATACGTACATTCGTGGCCGGCAACCGGGTGGATGTTATCGTAAACTGTGCCGCTTATACGGCGGTAGACAAGGCGGAAGACAATCCGGAGCTTTGCGATAAACTGAACCATGTGGCTCCCGGCTATCTGGCTGCTGCCGCTGAGGCTTGCGGCGCCGCCATGATACAGGTGTCTACGGACTACGTGTTCGACGGCACCGGCCATATTCCTTATACGGAAGAAGTGACTCCTTGTCCCAACTCCGTTTACGGCTCCACGAAACTGGCGGGCGAACAGGCTGTTATGGAGAAGTGCAGTCGCGCAATGGTTATCCGTACGGCATGGCTGTACTCCGTTTACGGCAATAATTTTGTAAAGACCATGATTCGCTTGGGCAATGAGCGTGAGAAGCTGGGAGTCGTTTTCGACCAAATCGGTACGCCGACTTATGCCAACGATTTGGCGCGTGCCATCTTTGCGGCTATCAATCGAGGCATTGTTCCCGGTATTTACCATTTCAGCGACGAAGGTGTTTGTTCCTGGTATGATTTTACGGTAGCCATTCATCGCATAGCGGGCATTACCTCATGCAAAGTCAGTCCGTTGCATACGTACGAGTATCCGGCCAAGGCTCCGCGTCCGCAATATTCCGTATTGGACAAGACGAAGATTAAAAAGACTTTCGGCATCGGGATTCCTCACTGGGAAGAGAGCTTACAGGTCTGCATCGAGCGACTGGCGCAGCAAGCATAACGATATTTATTTGAATATTATACCTATTTATATATGGCAAGTAACAACGAGATAGAAAGAAGACGAACCTTTGCGATTATCGCGCATCCGGATGCCGGTAAGACATCGTTGACTGAAAAGCTGCTGCTGTTTGGCGGTCAGATTCAGGTGGCGGGCGCGGTGAAAAGCAACAAGATAAAGAAGACGGCGACGTCGGACTGGATGGATATTGAAAAACAGCGTGGTATCTCTGTAACCACTTCTGTAATGGAGTTTGATTATCACGATTACAAAATCAATATTCTCGATACTCCGGGTCACCAGGACTTTGCCGAAGATACTTACCGTACCCTGACGGCGGTGGACAGCGTTATCATTGTGGTGGACGGCGCGAAAGGTGTGGAAACCCAGACGCGCAAGCTGATGGAGGTCTGCCGTATGCGCAACACTCCGGTGATTATCTTCATCAATAAGATGGACCGTGAGGCGAAAGACCCGTTCGACCTGCTGGATGAGCTGGAAGAGGAGCTTTCCATCCATGTCCGCCCTCTGACATGGCCTATCGAGAGCGGCGCCCGCTTTAAGGGAGTTTATAACATCTACGAACATAATCTGAACCTGTACCAGCCTTCCAAACAGGTGGTGACGGAGAAAGTGGAAGTGGATATAAATACGGAAGAACTGGATAATCAGATAGGCTCTTCGCTGGCGGACAAGCTGCGCGGCGAGCTGGAGCTGATAGACGGGGTATATCCCGAATTTCAGGTAGAGGAATATCTGAAAGGTGAACTGGCTCCCGTATTCTTCGGTTCCGCCTTGAATAACTTCGGTGTGCAGGAGTTGCTGGACTGCTTTGTGGAGATTGCTCCCAGTCCCCGTCCTGTAAAGGCGGAAGAGCGTGAAGTGGAGCCGGAGGAGCCGAAATTCACAGGCTTTATCTTCAAGATTACCGCCAATATCGACCCGAATCACCGTTCATGTATCGCATTCTGCAAGATATGTTCCGGTAAGTTTACCCGTAATACGCCCTACCTGCATGTGCGTCATGGCAAGACCATGCGTTTCTCGTCGCCCACGCAGTTTATGGCGCAGCGCAAGACTACCATCGACGAGGCATGGGCGGGAGATATTATCGGCCTGCCGGATAACGGCACGTTCAAGATAGGCGATACGCTGACCGAGGGCGAGATGCTTCATTTCCGCGGTTTGCCGAGCTTCTCGCCGGAGATGTTCAAGTACATTGAGAATGCCGACCCGATGAAGCAGAAACAGCTTGCCAAAGGTATCGACCAGTTGATGGACGAAGGTGTGGCGCAGTTGTTTGTCAACCAGTTCAACGGACGCAAGATTATCGGTACGGTAGGGCAGTTGCAGTTCGAGGTTATCCAATACCGTCTGGAAAATGAGTACAGCGCCAAGTGCCGTTGGGAGCCGTTGAGCCTCTACAAGGCTTGTTGGATTGAAAGCGACGACCCCGCCGAACTGGAATCCTTCAAGAAACGCAAGTACCAGTATATGGCGAAAGACCGCGAGGGCAGGGACGTGTTTCTGGCAGACAGCGGCTATGTATTGCAAATGGCGCAAATGGACTTCAAAAACATAAAGTTCCACTTTACGAGCGAGTTCTGATAACAGGGAACCGAAACTTATTTTGAGGCACGGATTATACGAATTTACGCGGCTCTTGATTGACTTGAACCGCCGGATTCGTGTAATCCGTGTTTTTTGTCTTATACTTTACTCATTTACCCATTACTATTATATGCGCATGAAGTCCTGCCTCGATTTTATTCTGCCGTTATTTCTCCTTTGGGGGATAACGGCCTGTTCCGCTCCCGCCGATAAGGATATGTTGGAGTATGAACACTCCCTTGCCCATGCCGATTCGTTGGTACAGTCCGGTGTTGCCGACAGTGCCCGTACCGCTCGTCTGCTTTCCGGCCTGCATCGCGAATACGCCCGTGTAAAAGAACAGTCCGCAGGAAAACCTCTTCGTCTGATGCCGGTCACGGGATGGAAGCATACCCTTTGGGGAGTGTTCGGCGCATTGATGCTGGGCTTGAATGTCTGGCTTTCCATACGGGACATAAAGTTCACGAACGAGCGCAAGCACCGCCGTTACCTCATCAACTTGAGCGAGAATGAACGCCACCTGCATAACAACGAATGTGAGCGTGCCGAACTGGAAGAATGCCTCAAAGAGATGTCACTGGAAGATGACGAACGCGAAGAAGTACAACGCTCGTTGGTGAATCTTATGACCCGGGGTAGCCGGTTGCACGAGGAGAACGGAGTGCTTCGCGGACGTCTCAGGGAGTACGAAGACCATCCTGTCCCTTATGAGCTGGAACTGCTGCAAAAAGAGGGTGAACGTGCCCGTAAACTGGACGGACAGGTACAAGCGCTCACCGCCGCATTGATAGACCGTGACGAGGTGGTGGAGCGGTTGCGCGCTCATCCCAAGTTTCTGACGGAAGCCCAATGGGAACATCTGCGGCAACTGACAGACAAAGCGTATACAGGCATTTCCGAACGCCTCATTTTCCGCTTTCCCCAGCTCACGCCTGCCGACCTTCAGCTTTGCCTACTGATTCGCCTGCGCTTTACGAACACACAGATAGCAACGCTTACGGCTGTCTCTCCCGCTTCTGTCTCTCAGCAGAAGTTCCGCTTGAAAAAGCGGCTGATACAGGCGGATGAATCTTTGTTCAAAAACGGGGAGACGGTGGATGTGGTGGTGTGCGGATGCTGATACGTGTTATTTCCCGGCAGGTGCTTGTGAGATTTATGTCTCCAATGCGATGCTCTCAGGAATTACCCATAGCCCAGTCTGGTATTACATTTTCCATGTGTAAAGTTTTGTTGCAATCCGGATAAGAGAGCCGAAACTGGGGTAAACTCGATTATACTGCAAAAAAAGTCCCGCCGGAAGTACTTCTTGACGGGGTAATCAAAGATAACGGCTGTGATACTCTCATACGCCGGCAGAGGCCGTCTTGCATAACGACAGAGATAGCCTCGCATAACGACAATGCCTGCCACCGTTAAGATAGCATGTCCAGCATCCGTGTTTTGTTGCTATATTTCAATTACCCGCCAACTTTTGCCTGTATCGTCTGATAATTTTCGATATAGCGCAAAGCCGCTACTTCCTTTTTAGAATACGGCAAGATTTTAGGAATCATTCAGGATATGAATCGTAGAGAGAAAGAAGTGTAAGTTTCTCGGTATTGTAGAGATACATTGGTTTCGTGATGCTGGTTGTCAGCTCTTTACATAGCGTTCAGGTAGAGATATTCATAGAATATTGAATCTCCGGTTTGGTATCCTATTGTCGGGTCGTAGAGATGTGCGGTTGATAATATGTTGATTTATAGCTGTTTTGCCGGGATTGTTGTAGAGCCTGTTTTCTTGTTATTCCTTCTTGTGTCCTTTAACTTTGCAACATCGAATTTGAGAAAAGCGAAATACTTTATCGTTGAGGCCTCGCGGTAGAGTTCTTCCTTATACTTCTTGAAAGAGATGCGGTTTCGGTCGGCCTTCAATCTGATCGGTCAAAGCGGTGATGACTGGCTCACTGGCAACTATTATATATTTACTTAATACATTATCAATTATGTTTTATAAGAAAACTCAACAAAAAATCAACGGTTTATGGTATCCTCAGTCCATCACATGGGGCAAAGCTGTTACAAGTAATCAGGTGGCGGATCAATTGGCGTTGCTTTCTACCGTTACCCGTGGTGACGCGTATGCCATCATTAAGAATTTGGGAAGCGTACTTTCTCTTTATATGGCGCAAGGACGTACGGTGAAAATAGACGGGGTAGGTACTTTTTATTATACGGCTGCCGCCAACAAGAATGGAGTGAAAACGTCTAAAGAGGTCAGCGCTTCTCAAATAGCGGGTGTACGTGTCCGTTTCATTCCCGAGGTCGAACGGGACATTAATAATAAGGTTGTTACCCGTAGTATGGTAGACAGTAATATCTGTTGGGAAGAGTGGGGCAAAACTTCAGCTTCCGGCAATGGCGGTAATGGAGATGGTGCGGGCGGTGGTGAAGAAGAAAATCCGTTAGGATAATCTTTATCGTATCCGGACAGGATTCTGTACCGATATCGCAGTATTGATAAATGAGTTCCCGTGTTGCCCTTCCGGACGGCACGGGAATTTCTGTTTTAGCATTATTTATAATTATATCACACTATTCTTTAACGAATTATCGCTAATTTCGGACGAATTTTTGCAATTCCGATAGAATAACTAATAATTTATAATATGGAAAACTTGAATTTAGCGCTCCTGCTAATGGTAGTAGGTATGGCAACGGTTTTTGCCATCCTGCTGATTGTTATCTACTTAGGTAAACTCCTCATCGCTCTTGTGAATAAATATGCTCCCGAAGAGGTTGCTCCTGCCAAACAGGCGGCAAATGCTCCCGCGGCTATTCCCGGCAATATCATGGCGGCCATCAACGCGGCTGTTACGGTGGTGACGCAAGGCAAGGGCAAGGTAGCGAAAGTAGAGAAAATCTGAAATAACTAATCTTATATAAACACACACAGGAATAATTTAGTATGAAAAAAGAAATTAAGTTCAGTTTGGTATTCAGGGATATGTGGCAAAGCGCCGGAAAGTATGTTCCCCGTGTAGACCAACTGGTAAAGGTAGCTCCCGCCATTATCGAGATGGGATGTTTTGCCCGTGTAGAAACGAATGGCGGCGGTTTTGAACAGGTAAATCTTTTGTTCGGCGAGAATCCCAATAAGGCTGTGCGCGAGTGGACGAAACCTTTCCACGAAGCCGGCATCCAGACACATATGTTGGACCGTGCGCTGAACGGTTTGCGCATGAGCCCTGTGCCCGCCGATGTGCGCAAGTTGTTTTATAAAGTAAAGAAAGCGCAGGGTACGGACATCACGCGTACTTTCTGCGGACTGAATGATATACGTAACATCGCCCCCTCCATCACTTATGCGCACGAGGCGGGAATGATTTCGCAGTGCTCTCTTTGCATCACCCATTCACCTATCCATACAGTGGAGTATTATACGGATATGGCATTGAAGCTTATCAAACTGGGTGCGGACGAAATCTGTATAAAGGACATGGCCGGTATCGGTCGTCCGGTATCTCTGGGCAAGATTGTGGCCAATATCAAAGCCGCCCATCCGGAAATTCCCATTCAATATCACAGCCATGCGGGTCCCGGCTTCAATATGGCGAGCATTCTCGAAGTATGTGAAGCCGGCTGCGACTACATCGACGTAGGTATGGAACCGCTGTCATGGGGTACCGGACATGCCGACCTGCTTAGCGTGCAAGCCATGCTGAAAGACGCCGGTTTCCAAGTACCTGAGGTCAATATGGAAGCCTACATGAAGGTTCGCGCCCTGATACAAGAGTTTATGGATGATTTCCTCGGCCTGTACATCAGCCCGAAGAACCGTCTGATGAACTCGTTGCTGATTGGTCCGGGACTTCCGGGCGGCATGATGGGCAGCTTGATGGCGGACTTGGAGTCCAATCTGGAATCTATCAACAAATATAAGGCTAAACGTAACCTGCCGTTTATGAAGCAGGACGAACTGCTGATTAAACTCTTCAACGAAGTGGCTTACGTATGGCCGCGTGTAGGTTACCCGCCGTTGGTAACCCCGTTCAGCCAATATGTAAAGAACCTGTCCATGATGAACGTGATGGCTATGGAGAAAGGCAAGGAACGTTGGGGCATGATAGCCGACGATATTTGGGATATGCTGTTGGGCAAAGCCGGTAAACTGCCGGGTGAGCTTGCGCCCGAAATCGTGGAAAAGGCGGAACGTGAGGGACGTAAATTCTTCAACGGCAACCCGCAGGACAATTATCCCGATGCGCTTGATAAGTACCGCAAGCTGATGAAAGAAAACAAGTGGGAACTCGGAGAGGATGATGAGGAACTCTTTGAGTATGCCATGCATCCGGCGCAATACGAGGCGTACAAGAGCGGCAAGGCCAAAGAGGACTTTCTGGAAGACGTGGAAAAACGCCGTGCCGAACGTGATAAATCTCCTTTGGATGACGCCAAACCCAAAACACTTACTGTACAGGTGGACGGACAGGCTTATCGCGTGACGGTGGCCTACGGCGACATAGACCTGCCGGCTTCCGCTACCGAGAAAGTCACCGCCCCCGTAGGCGAAGGACAGGAAGTGGCGGCTCCGCTCGAAGGCAAGTTCTTCCTGACCAAGAATGCGCAGGAAACTCCGCTCAAGGTAGGAGACAAGGTGAAGGAAGGCGACCTGCTTTGCTACATCGAGGCGATGAAGACTTATAATGCTATCCGTGCCGACTTTGGCGGAACGGTTACCGCTATCTGTGTCAATCCGGGTGATTCTGTTTCTGAAGATGATGTATTAATGAAGATTGGATAATGGAAGATATATTTGCGAAACTTTATGATATGACGGCGTTCAGCAATATCATTGCCGATCCGTCGTTCCTTGTAATGTATGCCATTGCCTTCATTTTGCTGTATCTGGGCATCAAGAAGCATTACGAACCGCTGTTGCTGGTTCCCATCGCTTTCGGTGTGCTCATAGCCAACTTCCCCGGCGGAGAGATGGGCGTGATTCAGGCGGATGAAAACGGTATGGTAATGGTGAACGGAGTGCTGAAGAACATCTGGGAGATGCCGTTGCATGAGATTGCGCACGACCTCGGACTGATGAACTTCATCTACTATATGCTGATAAAGACCGGATTCCTGCCGCCCATCATCTTTATGGGTGTGGGTGCGCTGACGGACTTCGGACCTATGCTCCGCAATCTGCGCCTTTCCATATTCGGCGCGGCTGCACAGCTTGGTATCTTTACAGTGCTGCTGTGCGCGGTAATGATAGGTTTTACACCGCAGGAAGCCGGCGCATTGGGCATTATCGGTGGCGCAGACGGTCCTACGGCTATCTTTACTACCATTAAACTTGCTCCGCACTTGCTGGGTCCTATCGCTATTGCGGCCTACTCGTATATGGCGTTGGTTCCGGTTATCATTCCATTGGTCGTGAAACTGCTTTGCAGCAAGAAGGAACTGATGATTAACATGAAGGAGCAGGAGAAGCTGTATCCTTCAAAGACCGAGATAAAGAACCTGCGTGTATTGAAGATTGTCTTCCCGATTGCCGTTACTACTATTGTAGCCCTTTTCGTACCGACGGCGGTGCCTTTGATTGGTATGTTGATGTTCGGTAACCTGATTAAGGAAATAGGTTCCGATACCAGCCGCCTGTTCGATGCGGCGGCCAACAGCATTATGAATGCGGCAACCATCTTCCTGGGATTGAGCGTGGGTGCTACCATGACGAGCGAGGCGTTCCTTAACTGGACTACTATCGGTATCGTTATCGGCGGTTTCCTTGCGTTCGCCTTGTCTATCTCGGGCGGTATCTTCTTTGTGAAACTGTTCAACCTGTTCTCCAAGAAGAAGATTAATCCGCTGATTGGCGCAACAGGGTTGAGCGCTGTGCCTATGGCGAGTCGTGTATGTAATGAAATCGCTACCAAGTACGACCCCAAGAACCATGTGCTGAATTACTGTATGTCCAGTAATATTTCCGGTGTTATCGGTTCTGCGGTAGCGGCGGGCGTGCTGATTTCCTTCCTCGGGTAAGGGGTTGATGATATAAAAGAATGTGTTAAAACTATGAATAACAGAATGAGAAGTCATTCATAGTTTTAACACATTCTTTTTTACGCTTGCCTTTATTCACTGATGGCTTTCCTGTATTCGGCCACTGCCATTTTTGCGGCAAGGTGCGCGTTGATAAGGTTGGTTTGCGCTTGCGTCCACGAAAGTTGCGCGGAAAGCACATCGACCATGCTTGCCCTGCCTTCATTGTATGAGAACGTAACCAAGTCGAGATTCTCTTCGGCAAGCGCCATATTCTCTTGGGCTGTCTTTACCTGCTGTTCCGTTTCCGTCAGTTTGGTGGTAGCGGCGGATAATTCTTCCAAAATATTATCGGCTACATAGCTTTGCTGTAATCTCTGGATACCTATATATGCTTTTTGCTGGCGGTTGGTCTTGAAGCGTGCCCCCCATCGGAAAATGGGGATGTTGAGATTGAGCCCCGCAATGGGGGTGTGGGGTACGTCCTGTCCCATATAGGCGATACCGGTATCCCATCCGGTAGCCAAAAACATACTGAGTTGGGGATTGTACCGGCTGAGGGCGGCCTTGCGTTGCGCTTCGCTCTTGACGATACTGACATTGGTTCCGGCATAGTCCGCACGGCGTCCTAATACTTCGTCGAGGCTCAGTAAATCGACGGGAGGAGAGCCGGCGCCGATTTCGCAAAGACTGTCTACCGCGGCGTCCGGTTTTACTCCCATCAGAATATTGAGTCGCTGCAAGGCGAGGGTATGGTTCTGACGGGCTTTGATGAACTGCAGTTCAGCCTCCTTCTTGCGGGTGGAAATCATTAGTAAGTCCGTACGGCTGATGGCGCCGTCGTCGAACCTGTCTTGAATGATGCTGTATTGCCGGTTGACAATCTCTTCAAAACGGGCGGCAGCTTCGAGTGTGGCCAATGCGGCCGAAGCGTTCCAATAAACAGCATCGCTCTGGTAGTGTATCTGGTCGAGTGTCAGCTCTATGGCAAGCTTATCCAGTTCCTCGTCGGCTTTGGCTATTCTCTTTTGGGCAATGAGCGAACCGCCTGTATAAAGAGGCTGCCCCAATGTAGCCAATGCCTGGTAGGTATAGGGACGGTATTGTCCCGCAGGACTGTTCCAGGCATCCAGGTGGCTCAAGTTGGCAGTCCCTTCGGCGGTAATGTCTATCTTGGGCAGGAAGCCTGTCTGAGCTATTTTGCGGGCCTCGGTGCTTGCGGCGGTTTTCAGGCGTTGTTGCTTCAGCAGTTGGCTGTATGCTTCCACTTTATCCCGATAGGCCTCGCGGCTGAGATACGTTTCCTGTGCCTCGGCGCTTATGCCGAGGCTGATTACTGATAATATAAGTATAATTTTTCTCATCATTCAAATAGTAAATCGTAAATAGTCAAATCGTAAATCCCTTCATCCTTTTATTCCCTGTATCGCACAGTAGGCCACAGGCAATACAAACAGGGTGAGTATCGAAGCTACCAGCAGACCGCCCATGATAGTGGCTGCCATACCGCCGAACATGGCGTCGAACAATAACGGCAGCATACCCAGAATGGTGGTGCCCGATGCCATGGCTACGGGAACGATACGGGTGGTCGTTGCGCTGATGACCGCTTCGCGCGGCGCTTTTCCGGCAGCCGTTTCCGCATCGATTTGGTCTACGAGGACAATGGCGTTCTTGATGTTCATCCCGATAAGTCCCAGTAAACCCAAGATGGCGAAAAAATCGAATGTCTTGCCCAATAGCAGCAGCCCCAATACGATGCCGATAAAGATGAGCGGCAACATCAGCAATATGACAATGGGCTTGCGGTAGGTCTTGAACAGGAACAGCAGGGTGACGAACATCAGGAAAAACGTCAGCGGCATATTGGCTGCCAGTGCGGCATTGGATTCAGCTTGGCTTTCCTGTTCGCCGAAGTACTTCATGGTATATCCTTCGGGGACGTCTATTTCGTTCTGCGCCTGTTCCCATACACGGTTGAAGGCGGCAATGGCGTTTACTCCCCGGCGGGGGTCGGCTTGTGCCATCATAACCATTTGGCGGTTGTAGTCCTTTACATTGGAGAACTTATACTGATAGTCGAACTCACTGACCACCTGTTCCAGCGTGGTGGTTTCACGCGTAGTCCCGAATACGGGCAGTGTACGCAGGTCGTTAATGCGGAATGAGTCGGTTGTATTATCTTTCAGCAGGATAGGGAGTACTTGGTCGCCTTGCCGGTATTCTCCCAATGTCATTCCGTTGGTGCCGATTTGTATGCTTTGCGCCATGCTCTGGCGGGACACGCCTAACGGTTGCGCACGCTCCTGGCTGTATACGGGTTTCCATATGGGAATCTTGTTACCCCATGAATTGCGTATATTAATAAGGTCTTTGTCACGGTGCATCATCTCCAGAACCCGGTTGGTCAGCGCCACTAAAGTATCCGTGTTATTGCCGATAAAGCCTATCTCGATAGCGGCATCTACGGCAGGCGAGAGTTTGAAGAGCGTGGTGCGGGTGATGGCATTGGGGTAATTCTCCTTCATATAGCTATCCAGATTCTCTTCATATTCCTTGGTATATTTGCTGTCTGTCACTTCTACCAGAAGGTTGGCGAAGTTGGGCTTCGGACCGACGGAAGTGGATGCCAGATAGTAGCGTAGCGGGGTACTGCCGAAGGTGACGGAAACCCGTTTCACTTCCGGCTGTTCCAGCAGATGGGCTTCCACTTTCTTCATTTCCTTCTCTACATCGCGGATACCGTATCCGTCGGGATAGAATACGTCGGCACGGAAATAGGGCTTGTCCAGTGAGGGGAAGAAGTTTTGCGGCATCAGTCCCATGACAACGAGGGAGAGGATAAACAATACGACCATGCTTCCCAACGTCAACGCTTTTTTGCGTATCAGCAGGCTGAGGACAGATGCGAACTTATGGTAGAAAGGCTTGTCGTAGGGGTCTTTGTTGCTGTTGCCGGTTCGGGCTTTCAGTATGAAGTTACCGAAAGTGGTGGTTTGCGTCAATGCCAGTACCCAGCTTAATCCCAACGAGATGGCCAAGACGATGAACAACGGCTTCACAATCTCGGCGACGGAAGACGGCGCAAGATAAAGCGGCAGGAAGGAGCAGATGGCTATAAACGTTGCTCCAAGCAGTCCCCATTGCGGTTTGGTGGCGCCGTCTATCAGCGCTTTCCGTCTGTTTACACCGCGGGCTATGGCGATTTGCGCGTTGTCGGTCACTACGATAGCGTTGTCCACCAGCATTCCCATGGCGATGATGAAGCCTGCCAGCGAGGTACGGTTTAATCCGACTCCCAAAAATGACATGATAAGCAGCGTACCGCCGATGGAGAATATCAGTGAAGAACCGATGAGCACGCCGGCACGCATCCCCATTACCAGCATGATGATGACAATTACAATCAGAATGGATTCTATCAGGTTGATAATGAAACCATTGTTTGCTTCTTTGGCTATGATGTTTTCGGGATAAAGGCTTTCCAATTCCAGCCCTACGGGAATGAGAGGCAGCAGCTCGGCGAGTTTCTTGTCTACCAGTTCGCCGGTTTTTACCACATCCTTCTGCGGGTCGGTGGAGACACCGATGCCGATAGCCCGTTTTCCGTTGACGTGCATGATAGTACCGGGCGGGTCCATATAGCCCTTTTCGACAATGGCTATGTCGCCCAGCTTGACCTGGCCGCCGGGAGTGGTGATTAGCTGGTTACGGATGTCGTTGACGGTGGTATAAGTACCGTTGGCGACAATGCGCAACTGTTGTTCGCCCGCGCCGATTTCACCCGTATTGATAATCTGGTTCTGCGATTGCAGCAGGCTTGCCAGTTGTTTGGGGTCGATACCCATCCCCGCCAACTTGTTTACGGAGATAAAGATATTGATTACTTCCGTCTGTGTGCCGAACAGGGCTACTTTCATCACTCCTTCGGCGGTGATGACCTGAGTTTTGATGCGTTCCGCCCAGTTGCGCATTTCTTCATAAGAGAAACCGTCGTCGCCGACCAGTCCGTAATAAATGCCGAATACATCGCCGAAGTCGTCCGATACCGTTGGCACGGAAGCTCCGGCGGGCAGTTGGGGCTGTATATTGAGAACCTTACGACGCAGTTCATCCCATTTCTGCGGGATAGATGCTGCGGAGAGCGAAGGCTGCAACTCGAACGTAATCTTGGAAAGTCCGTACATGGATTCCGACTTTATCTTGTACACTCCGCTCATACTCTGTATTTCGCGGGAGATAGGTTCGGTAATGAGCCGTTCCACTTCAGCGGGTTCGGCTCCGGGATAGCGTGTCATAATGACCGCCGTCTTGATGACAAAGGGGGCGTCTTCTTTCTTTCCCAAACGGCCGAATGAGAATATGCCGCCGATGAGCAATACGGCAAGGAAGAAATAGACAATCTTTGTATTGTCTAATGAATATTTGGCTAAGTTCATATGTAAAAGGTGATAAAGTTATAAAGTGATAGGGGAAAGGCTGTTACTCTACCTCTTTTACTCTCTGCCCCTCTACGAGCTGGTATACTCCGGCGATAACAACGGTTTCATCCGGTTTCAGCCCTTTGGAGATGAGAATATTGGCTTCACCGGTCGGTGAATATACGGTTACTTCGCGACGGCTTACCCTGTTGTCTTTCACGATCCACACATAGGTGTTCTTGTTCTCGCTGTCGCCGAATACGGCGCTTAGCGGTACATTCATCAGCTTTTCCTCTATGAAAGGGGCGATGTCCGAGGCGAGACGGATGTTACAGGTAAATCCGGGCTTCACATCATATACGGCACGGTCAAAAGCTGGGTCGTCAATGGTGATGGTAACCGGGATGCCCGTACCGTCTGTTGAAATATCGAGATATTCTTCCAGTTTGGCGTTGAATATCGTACCCTTATAAGTATCGAACTCCACTTTGAACGTGGCGTCTTTGGCACGAAGCAGGTACAGGTAATCATCGGGTACGGTGAATTTTATGCGCAGTTTCTGCGTATTTACCAGCCGTACGATCCCCTCTCCCGAATTGACACGCTGATAGTTCTCTACCAGACGCTTTTCGATGGAGCCGTCGAAAGGGGCGAGCAGTTTTGTATCCCGCATATTGTTGGTGGATAACTCGTAGGCGGATTTGGCCTTTTGATAATTGGCTGCGCTGATTTCATATTCCTGCAAGGAAATGGCCTGGCGGCTCAGCAGCCGCTCGTTGCGCTCGACCTGTGCGGCAGCGGTTTCATAGGCAGCCTTGTCGGCGGCATATTGCAGGGAGATATCCCGGGGGTCGATGGCGGCGATCAGTTGTCCTTTCCTTACCCTTTGTCCTTCCACTACCGGAAGGTTGATGATTTGTCCGCTGACACGGAATGCCAGTTTCACATATTCCACCGCTTCTACCATGCCGGAGAAATCCTTGAGAATTACCGACTGTGAACGTACGGTAGCGGTTTTCACAGGTCGAACGAGGGTGGTTTCTTCCCTCTTTTTTTGCCCGCAGGACGTAATGATGAACGTCACCGCTAAGGCGAACAGATACATTTTCTTCATTTATTCCGATTAAGACAAGTCTTTGAGGTTGACGGTCAAAGCCAACCCTTGTCTTAATTCATAAACGTTTTGATATACCTGTATGTTCAGTTGGCTTCCGGCGGTCAGGCTGATTTTTATCTCTTTGCTTACCTGTATATGCAGCGTATTGCCTAAGTAGTTCACTTTGAACGAGTAACTGCTCCATTTCTCCGGTATGACGGGCTCTATCTTGAGTGTGTCGTTCAGTATTTGCAATCCCGCAAACCCGCGTACGATAGCCAGCCAACTGCCCGGCATACTGGTGATATGCAGTCCCTGGTCTCCTTCGTTGTTGTAGTCGTCCAGGTCGAGGCGGGTGGCGTGTAAGAATAATTGATACGCTTTCTCCACCTTTCCGATGCGTGCGGCAAGAATGGAATGGATATGCGGGGAAAGGGACGATTCGTGCACGGTCATCGGTTCGTAGAACTCAAAGTTACGGCGGATGGTTTCCCGGTCGAAGTTGAAATAATAGAGGTATAGCCCGAGCAGAACGTCACCCTGCTTGATGTAACAGGAACGCAGGATACGATCCCACGACCAGTACTGGTTGATGGGGCGCTCGCCATCGGGAATGGCATCGGCGCTTTGCAGAACTTTGTCCATATAACCGTCGTTTTGCACGAAGATACCGCGTTCCGGGTCTTCCGGCAGATATATCCGTTCGATAATATCCCGCCAGCGTTCGCTCTCTTCCGTATAGTTCAGACGGGTGATACGGCGTATGCGGGCGTATTCGTCGGGGTATTGCCGTGCGATGATTTCAAGGAAACTGAGGGTGGTTCTGAGACAGCGCATGCAGGAGTAGTTGGTGTACCAGTTATTGTCTACGTTATTCTCGTATTCGTTGGGTCCGGTAACTCCCAAAATGACGTATTGCTGTTTGGGTTGTGAGAAAGACACCCGTTGGCTCCAGAAGCGGCTGATGGCTATCATTACTTCCAGTCCGTAGCGGGCGATGTAATCCAGTGTGCCTGTGAGGGTGGAGTGTTGCAGAATGGCATAGACAATCATGTTGTTCCGGTGAATCTCTTCAAAGGTAATCTCCCATTCGCTGTGACACTCCTCTCCATTGCTGGTGACTTGCGGAAAGAGGGCGGCTCCATTGTCGAATCCTAACTTACGGGCATTCTCAATGGCTTTAGGCAGTTGTTTATAGCGGTACATCAGCAGGTTCTCGGCAATCTTCTTCGGAGTGGAAAGCAGGAAGAAGGGCACGCAACACAATTCGGTATTCCAGTAAGTGTTTCCGCCGTACTTTTCTCCGGTAAAACCTTTGGGGCCGATATTCAGCCGAGGGTCGTCTCCCCGGTATGTCTGATAGAGTTGGAAGATATTATAGCGTATGCCTTGCTGGGCTTCCGGGTCTCCTTCGATGATAACGTCGGTTTCGTCCCATATCTCCTGCCAGGCTTGCCGGTGCTCCTGTACCAGAACATCCCAACCCGTACTCCGGGCTTTCCGGGCTTCCGAGACGGACGCTTCTATCAAGTCCTGCCGCTCATAATAGAGGGACGATGCGATGGCAATGTATTTAATGAGCGTTACGGTGTCATCCGGTTTCACTTCTACACCTACGCTGAATCCGGTTTGCTTTTCTTTTTCGATACGTATCGGGTTGGCGAATGTCTCTTTATTGTTCTTGAAAAACCGATAGGTCATGGCATAGCATATTTGCGCGTCTTCCCGTCTGGTCTGCGTCCACAGATAGGCGCAATCGCTGGTGGTGCCGGAGCGCAGGATATTCCAAGTCTTTTCGTCAGGATACTCGGCTTGGTTCACGATGTCGCCGTCGAAAGTAGGCACGAGGGAAATCTTGCCTGTGTAGTTGACGGACGTAACGCTATATTTTATAAGGCAGAGGTTGGGATGAGCCATGTCGGTGATGTGTTCCACGTGCAGACGGAGCTTGTTTCCTCGCGGAGAGGTGACTTCCGCATCCCGATAGGAGATACCTGCTTTCATGTCGAGGCGTCTGTTGAAACTGTCTACATCCCATTGAGCCAAATCCAGCTCCTCATCGATAAGGCGCAGGCTGATACGGCTCCAGTCCGGAGCATTGGGAATGCGTGTGTAGAACCGTGGAAAACCGTTCTTCCACCAGCCTACACGGGTTTTGTCCAGAAATGTGATGCCTGCCACGAATGCGCCGCGATAGCTGTCGCTACTGTATGGCTCTTCAAAATATCCCCGTTGTCCGAAACGGCCGTTTCCAAGACTGAATATGCTTTCCGACCATCGCATGCGGTCGGCTTGAAAACTATCTTCTATAATATTCCATTCGTCAGTTTTAAGGTATTTCTTCATGGCAGTCTTTTCTGTGTTATCGGTGTAAAGATAAACAAATAAAAGGATAAACAAATAAGATGCGGGAAAAAGAAACGCCCCGTTCCTTGGTGAGGAACGGGGCGTCGGATGGTTTACGACCTTTCTCCTTTGGTCTCTTTTATCAGATATACGCAGACGGCTCCGATAATGAGCATCACACCCGCCATTACCAGCATGTTTATTTCCGGGGGAAGCATTCCTTTCGGCGTAAACAGTGCCAGAATACTTCCGCCTAATGCCGCTGCCACGATTTGCGGGATACAGATGGTTCCGTTGAACAGTCCGAGGTATGTGCCCATGTGCCCGCCGGACAAGGCGTTGGTCAGGATGGTGAAAGGCAGCGCCAGCATGGCGGCCCATGCGCAACCTATCAGCAGGAAAGAGATGAACAGCACATACTGGCTGTGTACAAAATAAGTGGATATGAAGCCGATGCCGCCCAACACGAGGCTCAGCGCGTAAATGAAGCGGCGGTCTTTGAACATAGGGATGCAGACCGCCCAAAGTACAGAGCCGATGGCTTGTACGGCAAACAGTACGCCTACCCAGTTAGCGGCTTCCTGATATTGCAGGCTCTTGGTGTCAAGAACTATTTTAGTGATTCCGTTTACAGTGTGTTCAACGGTCGGTGCGTCAAAAACATTTGCGGCTATGCTGCCGTTGGTGTATGTCCACATAAACATAAAAGCGAACCAGCAGAAGAACTGCACCAGTCCTACCGTCCAAAAGGCTTTCGGCGCTTTAACCAACAGCTTCAGCATATTGACTTTCTCATGTTCCTGTTCTTCTGTGATGCCATGATACTCGGCATATTCCGCAGGCGGCATTTCCTTGACTTTGACCGTTGTATAAATAACGCAGAATATCAGGATAGCGGCTCCGATGTAGAACGAATAGATTACAGAATCGGGAATTACCCCCTGCGGCGCCGTATTGCTGATGCCCACCCACGCAAATATAAACGGGAACAGATACCCCACCAGACTGCCGGCATTGCATAGGAAACTCTGAATGGAATAGGCGAGTCCTTTCTGTTTCTCATTCACCATATCGCCTACCATCATCTTGAACGGTTGCATCGCCATATTGATAGAGGTGTCCAGAAACATCAGCGATACCAGACCGAAAATCATGGCCGTACTTACCGCCATGCCGAAGCTGCCCGCATTGGGCAGCAGGCACATGACGAGCACCGCAACCAGCGAACCGATGAATAAATAAGGAATGCGACGTCCGAATCTCGTCCAGGTCTTGTCGCTGGCGGCTCCTACAATGGGCTGCACTATGATACCTGCCAACGGCGGTAATATCCAGAAATAACTCAAACTGTGCGGGTCAGCTCCCAAAGTGGAGAATATACGGCTGATATTCGCGCTTTGCAGGGCATACGCGATCTGTACGCCAAAAAAACCGAAGCTGATGTTCCACAGTTTCCAGAAACTTAAATCGGGTTTTACTTTCATTGTTCTTTTGTTTTTTATGATATTAGTTATAATTCATTATTTCGTCGTTCCTCTCACCACCAGATTCGTCCGTACAATCTTATTGGTGCTTTTCTCCTCACTCCCTTCCAGCTTGTCGGTAAGGATGCCGAATGCGCTCTTGCCGACTTCCTCTCCATGTTGCTCCACCGTTGTCAGTTTCGGGTCGGTACTTTGGGCGATGGCTCCGTCGGTGAACCCGCAGATAGAAACCTCGTCCGGTACTTTTAGTCCCACCAGCTTGCAGGCATACAATATGCCTGCCGCCGTTTCGTCGTTAATCGCAAAGAATCCGTCGGGGCGGTTGTCGCTTTCCAGCAAATCGGGTGTTATGGCAATGGCGCGTTCGCGATTGTCGCATAACTTAATCATGCTGTCGTCTACGGGAACCTTGTATTTCTTCATGGCATCCAGATAACCGTTACGCCGGTTCTTGGTAATTTCAAGATGCGGATCGGCTCCGTAAAAGAAGATGCGTTTACATCCTGTCTGAATCATGTACTCCACAGCGGCAAACGAACCGGCATAGTCGTCGACCACTACTCGCTCCGTCTTCAGTCCGGCACAGATGCGGTCGTAGAAAACAATCGGAATATTATTATTTAAGAGTTCCTGATAATGGTCGTATTGCTCCGTATTCTTGGCAAGAGATGCAATGACGCCGCAGACACGGGCGGCGAGAAAGGAATGAACTATTTTTACTTCCTGCCCGTACGATTCGTTGCTTTGCGCCACGATTATATTGTAACCGGCTTCGGCCGCCGCCGTTTCGATACCGCTCAATACGCACGAAAAGAAGTGATGCACCAGTTGGGGCACAATCACGCCAATCGTGTTGCTGCGGCTTGAACGAAGGTTGACGGCAAGTACATTGGGCTTATAATTATGTTCGCGCGCGTAGGCATGGATGAGGTCACGGGTTTCCCGGCTGATGTCCGGATTATCCTTGAGCGCTCTCGATACGGTGGAAGGAGAGACATTCAACGCCCGGGCAATATCCTTGATAGTTATCTGCGGTTTGTTCATGAGTATTATTTCTTTTTCAGCCAAAGGTAATGCAAACCGAAGGCAGTACAAAATATGCTTGCTTATTTTTAATGCTGAGTGCGGCTTATCTTATTTTAAAGATAATGCAAGCCGAAAGCGGTACAAAATGAACTTGCTTATTTTAGCTTCTCCGATGCGATTGCAAAAATAGGGGAATCTCGGAATAAATGCTTTATTGTTGACAGCAATCGGGTTAAGTATAAATGCAAACGATTGCATATTCATTATCTTTGACTAATTATTGATGGGACAGACCGGAGTAGCCGCAATTTTTCTATATTTGCAGAAAAATAATTTACGACTATGAATTGCATGAATTTGGGGACTTTACGAATGTTGATTGTAGGTTGCGGGCTTTTCCTGTCTGCTATGATACAAGCACAGCGTTCGGAATTTTTGCTTGAGAAGAATTGGAAATTTACTAAGGGTGATGTAACCGGAGCCGTATCACCGGAGTTTGACGACAGTAAGTGGGAGACTGTCAGCGTACCGCACGATTGGGCTATCTTCGGACCTTTCGACCGCAGCAACGATTTGCAGAATGTTGCCATTACACAGAATTTTGAGAAGAAGGCATCCGTTAAGACAGGGCGTTCCGGCGGACTGCCGTACGTGGGCGTTGGCTGGTATCGTACGAAATTCGATGTTCCTGCCGGCAAACAGGCAACGCTGGTTTTTGACGGAGCCATGAGTGAAGCCCGTGTGTACGTCAATGGGAAAGAAGCCTGTTTTTGGCCATTTGGCTATAATTCTTTCCATTGCAACGTTACGGAACTGCTGAATGAGAATGGTAAGAATAATGTGTTGTCGGTTCGCCTGGAGAACAAACCGCAGTCTTCCCGCTGGTATCCCGGTGCAGGACTGTATCGCAATGTACGTGTAGTAACAACAGACCGTATCTATGTTCCGGTGTGGGGCACGCAACTCACCACTCCGCACGTATCTTCCGAATACGCTTCCGTACGTCTGCGCACGGAGATAGCCAATGCGGGAGAAAATAATATCCGTGTGGTAACGGAGATTGTATCGCCGGACGGTAAGGTGGTTGCCGTAAAAGATAATACAGGTAAGATTAATCACGGCCGGCCTTTCGAACAGAATTTTCTGGTAAACAGTCCTGCCTTATGGTCGCCGGAGACACCTTATTTATATAAAGCATCTTCCAAAATATACGTAGACGGTAAACAGGTGGATGAATACATCACCCGCTTCGGTATTCGCAGCATAGAGATTGTTGCCGACAAAGGCTTCTTCCTGAATGGCAAGCACCGTAAATTTCAGGGTGTCTGCAATCATCACGACTTAGGACCTTTGGGAGCTGCTGTCAATGTAGCCGCCCTTCGCCGCCAGCTTACGCTGTTGAAGGATATGGGTTGCGACGCAGTCCGTACCTCACACAATATGCCGGCCCCGGAATTAGTGGAGCTTTGTGATGAGATGGGCTTTATGATGATGATAGAACCTTTTGACGAATGGGACATTGCCAAATGTGAAAACGGTTATCACCGCTACTTTGGCGAATGGGCGGAGCGGGACATGGTGAATATGTTGCGTCATTACCGTAATAATGCCAGTGTGGTAATGTGGAGCATTGGCAATGAAGTGCCTACGCAATGCAGTCCGGAAGGTTATAAAGTCGCTTCGTTCCTGCAGGATATATGCCATCGTGAAGACCCTACGCGTCCTGTTACCTGCGGTATGGATCAGGTATCTTGTGTCTTGGAAAACGGATTTGCCGCCATGATAGACGTACCCGGTCTTAACTATCGTGCTCACCGTTATGTAGAATCCTATAATGCGCTTCCGCAAAATATCATTCTGGGGTCGGAGACTGCTTCTACCGTCAGTTCACGCGGCGTCTATAAATTTCCGGTGGAGAAGCGTGCCAGTGTGCGGTATGACGACCATCAATGTTCGGGATATGACGTAGAGTGTTGCTATTGGTCTAATATCCCCGATGTGGATTTTGCCTTGGCTGATGATTATGACTGGACTATCGGGCAGTTTGTCTGGACTGGTTTCGACTATTTGGGTGAACCTTCTCCATACGATACGGATTCCTGGCCCAGCCATAGCTCCGTATTCGGTATCATAGACCTGGCAAGTCTGCCTAAAGACCGTTATTACCTGTATCGCAGCGTTTGGAACAAGAATGTGAATACGCTGCATATCCTTCCTCATTGGACATGGCCGGGCAGGGAAGGAGAGAATACTCCCGTTTTCGTTTATACCAACTATCCCGGCGCAGAGCTTTTTATCAATGGTAAGAGCTACGGCAAGCAGCGTAAACTTACAGCCGGAGAGAGTGAAGCCTTGCAGGGTAAAGACTCGCTTGCCTTGCAGCGTCGCTACCGCCTGATGTGGATGGATGTTCCTTATGAACCGGGCGAACTGAAAGTTGTAGCCTATGATGCTGCCGGCAAACCGGTAGAGGAAAAAACAGTCCATACCGCCGGCAAGCCTCATCATCTGGAATTGGTGGCGGACCGTACCGGACTTGTTGCCGATGGTAAAGACTTGGCATATATCACGGTCCGTGTTGTCGATAAAGACGGTAATCTTTGTCCGTCCGACAATCGTCTTGTTTCTTTCTCTGTGAAGGGAGCCGGCCGTTATCGTGCCGCCGCTAATGGTGACGCCACCAGCCTCGACCTTTTCCACTTGCCCAAGATGCCCGCTTTCAATGGACAGTTGACGGCTATTGTGCAGAGTACGGAGCAATCCGGTGAGATTGTTTTTGAAGCCAAAGCCAAAGGTCTGCGGACAGGAAAAATCGTATTGTCTGCCGGTACACAGCGCTAATTTGCCCTGTTTCTTTTGTTGCAGGGGAATAAACAGTATTCGAGTGCAGGCAAAACCGTCTTATCCCGGATTTAGTTGATTATTGGAATTGTCAACTGAATCCGGAGTAAGACGGTTTTTATATTATTGTTGGCGTGTTTCCTTTTATGGCTTGCAACAGCTATTCTCTTCTTTTTGTTCGCTGTCACTGCGTATCAGACCGCAAATATGATGCAATCGTTTGCATTCTTCTTGCTGCACTTTTTGCAGTATCTGTGTTTCTTACTCGATAATATGGCATACATTTGTTGTATCATAATAAAGTATTTGAAGTACGTTCTGCAATAATGTTAATATACTGAAACGTTTTTTGAATATACTATAGATAATTAATATTGTTAACTTTAATTTTTGAATGCATGAAGCAAGTTAATCTTAGAATCTATCGAACGATTCTTCCCTTGTTATTAGGGCTATTCTTGTCAGTTGGCGCTTATGCACAGAACATCACGGTGAAAGGGCATGTGAAAGATGCTTTAGGTGGTGTGATTGGTGCTAATGTCGTGGAAAAAGGAAATACCACAAACGGTACTATTACGGATTTGGATGGTAATTTTACGTTAACGGTTCCTCAAGGAGCCACTTTGGTAGTTTCTTTTATCGGTTATAAAAGTCAGGAAGTACTTGCGGCTCCTTCTGTAGTAGTGACAATGGAAGATGATTCGCAATTATTGGATGCGGTAGTTGTAATCGGATACGGTTCGGTGAAGAAAAATGACCTGACAGGTTCGGTAACAGCAATCGACGCAGAAAAGATGGTAAAGGGTGCTGCAACTTCTGCTTCCGACCTTTTGGTTGGTAAAGCTGCCGGTGTAAGTGTCATTACCGATGGCGGTGCTCCGGGAGCCAGCGCTACGATTCGTGTACGCGGCGGTTCATCAATGTCAGCCAGCAACGATCCGTTGATTGTAATTGATGGCGTACCTGTGGATAATGAGGGGGTGAATGGTATGTCAAATCCGTTGGCTACTATACACCCTAATGATATTGAGACATTTACTATTCTAAAGGATGCCTCTTCAACGGCTATTTATGGTTCGCGTGCATCCAATGGCGTTATTATTATTACTACGAAAAAAGGACAGTCCGGCAAACCGAGAGTTTCTTATAACGGTTCATTTTCCATTAGTACGAAAACAAAGACTGTTGATGTAATGGGTGCTGATGAGTTCCGTGCTTTTGTAGAGGATAAATACGGAAAGGAAAGTAACCAATACGCAGCTTTGGGAAAAGCTTCTACAGATTGGCAGGATGAGATTTTCCGTACAGCTTTCAGTACCGATCATAATGTAAGCGTTTCAGGCTCTATTCCTAATATGCCTTACCGTGTATCTGTTGCATATACAAATGAAAACGGTATCTTGAAAACCTCTAATCTGCAACGTCTGACCGGTGCAATTAATTTGAATCCGACTTTCTTTGATAAGAAGTTGAATATTAATTTGAATGTGAAAGGTGTGTATAATACAAATCGTTTTGCAGATAAGGCTGCAATCGGTCTGGCTACTCAATACGATCCTACACAACCGGTGTACATGTCAAATTCCGATTATGGTAACGGTTATTATATGGCTATGGCTTCCGATAATAAACCTATTGGTATTGCATTGGCTAATCCGGTTGCTATGCTCGAACAAAAACATGATGAGTCTACCGTATATAGAAGTATCGGTAATGCGCAGATTGATTATAAGATGCATTTCCTGCCGGAACTCCGTGCCAACTTGAATTTGGGTTATGATATCTCAAAGAGTAAAGGTGATGTTATTATCGAAGATAATTCTCCCATGACTTGGTGTAGTGGTAACTACAAACAAGGGTGGGGGGATAACTCTCATTACAGTCAGTTGAAGCGTAACTTATTGCTGGATTTCTATTTGAATTATGCAAAAGATTTTGGAATACATAATATAGATGTGATGGCCGGTTATTCATGGCAACACTTCTACAAAAGCGAAAAGAATTCTTATCCTTATTCTGCGGCACAAGCTGAAATAGAAGGAAAGAAAGAATATAAAGATGGTGACAGTTATGAAACTGAAAATTACTTGGTTTCGTTCTTCGGACGTTTGAACTATTCTTTAATGAATCGTTACTTGTTGACATTCACATTGCGTGAGGATGGTTCTTCCCGATTTAACAAGGATAATCGTTGGGGACTTTTCCCGTCTGTGGCTTTGGCTTGGAAGATTAATGAGGAAACCTTTATGAAAAAGTTTGATTTCTTGTCCGATTTGAAGTTGCGTTTGGGCTATGGTGTAACAGGTCAGCAGAATTTGGATAATGGCGATTATCCTTATTTACCACGTTATATGGATAGTAAGGCCGGTGCAAGTTACTTCTTCGGTGATACTCAATATAGTCTGATTGCTCCATTGGCATATGATAAGAATCTGAAGTGGGAAGAAACTACTACTTGGAATGCAGGTATTGATTACGGTTTCTTGAATGGACGTATTACCGGTGCTTTGGATTTCTATTATCGTAAAACAGAGGATTTGCTGAATACGGTAGCTATCGCCGCCGGAACAAATTTCAGTAACCAGTTGCTGACCAATGTAGGTACATTGGAAAATAAAGGTGTGGAATTTACAATAAACGCACATGCCATTACTACGAAAGACTGGAAGTGGACAATAGGCTATAACATCTCTTACAATAAAAATGAAATTACAAAGATGACTATCAATGATGATCCTAACTATGTGGGTGTTATTCATGGTGGTATTGATGGTGGTACAGGATATAATGTAATGATTAATGCTGTTAATAATCCGTATAACTCATTTTATGTGTTTGAACAGATTTATGACCAGAATGGTAAACCTATCGAAGGTGCTTACGTAGACCATAACGGTGACGGAAAAGTAGGAGAGAAAGATAATGACGGAGACTTAATCGCTTATAAAAAGTCTGCTCCGGATGTATTCATGGGATTGACCTCTCAACTTTCCTATAAGAATTGGGATTTCTCCTTTGCTTTGCGCGCAAGTATTGGCAACTATGCTTATAACAATGTACAATCAAACCGTGAGTCATGGGGTGGTTCGGAAATGTTCGATAATACGGGATTTTTGAAGAATCGTGTAACAAGCGCTACTTATACGGACTTTAAAGATGCCCGTCGTCGTTCCAGCTATTATGTTCAGAACGCTTCATTCCTGAGAATGGATAACATCTCTTTGGGATATACGTTTAATAAATTGTTCAATAATCGTCAGAGTGCCCGTGTTTATGCAACGGTACAGAATCCGTTTGTTATCACTAAGTATGACGGTATTGATCCGGAAATTAGCGGTGAAGGTATTGATAATAATATTTATCCGCGTCCTCGCGTGTTTATGATTGGACTTAACCTTAATTTTTAATAGAAGAATATTATGAGAACATTAAAGTATAAATATTATATTTCAGCGACGTTGGTTAGTCTGATGCTGTCAGGAACCTCATGTATCGGAGATTTGGACACTGTTCCTTTGTCTCCTACAGAGCAGACTTCCGACAATGTGTTCGGTAATGAAGAAATAACTTATGTTGAGAGTTTGGCAAAGATATATGCCGGTATGGCAATCGGTGGTAATAAAGGTGGTGACTCCGATCAAGATGTAGCCGGTATTGATGGTGGTAGCCAGGCTTCTTTCTTGCGTGTACTTTGGAATATGCAGGAACTTCCCACCGATATGGCACATTGTGCATGGAGTGACCCGGGTATTCCCGGTTTTAATCAGGTTTCATGGGGAGCGGACAGCCCATGGATTAAAGGTTCTTATTATCGCTTATTCTATCAAATAAATCTGTCGAATGCTTTTTTGCGTGAAACTACAGATGAAAAGCTGGCTGAACGCCGTTGTGATGCAGCTTTAGTGGATAAAATGAAGGAGTATCGTGCCGAAGCAAGATTCTTGCGTGCTTTGAATTACTGGTATTTGCTTGATTTATATCGTAATGTACCTTTGGTTACGGAAGATAGCGCTATTGGCGAGAAAGTGCTTCCAAGCCAGGTTACTCCACAGGAACTGTATGATTTCATTGAAACGGAATTGACGGAATGCGTCGACGATATGCTGGATCCGGTTGTTGGATATTCCCAACAGTATGGTCATGCTAATAAAGCGGCTGCCTGGAGTTTACTCTCACGTTTGTATTTGAATGCGAAAGTATATATCGGGCAAGAGAAATATACGGAATGTATAGATGCTTGTAAGAAAGTTATTGCTTCGGGGTACACCTTAGATCCAGAATATAAAGCTATATTCTGCGCAGACAATGACCACTCGGTAGAAATGATTTTCCCGGTTCGTTACGAGGGAGATCAGACAATGACATGGGGTGGAATGACGGCTTTCATTAACTGGGGAGCAGCCGATTTAAAGGATGAAGTCAATGGTAAGGATGCTTGGCAGGGTGTTCGTGCTAAATCTTCTTTGTTGAGGCTTTTTGAAAAAGAAAATGCTTCGGAGAAAGATATGCGTAAATCTATGTTGCATACAGAACTGACTACCAATATTGAGATTGTGAATCAGACGGAATTCTTAAATAATGGTATTCCGGTAGCCAAATATTATAATAAGTATAAAGATGGAACATTGCCGCCTTCTAAAGAGGCGTATACGGATTTCCCGCTATTCCGTTTAGGAGAAATCTATCTGAATTATGCAGAGGCCGTGTTACGTGGCGGAACAGGCGGAAGTCGTACTACGGCTTTGGGATATGTAAACGATTTGCGTAAACGTGCTTATGATCAGGATGCTGCAGCTACAATTAGCGATTCAGACTTGACTTTGGATTTATTGCTGGATGAACGTGGACGTGAGTTTTTCTTCGAGGCGCAAAGACGTACGGATTTGATTCGTTTTGATGTGTTTACTGGCGACAGTTATTTATGGCCGTGGAAAGGTGGCGCCGCTGAAGGTATTTCGGTAGGTGATTATCTGAAGATTTACCCGTTGCCTTCTGATGAAATCGGCTCTAATACAAACTTAGTACAAAATCCTGGTTATCAGAAATAACCTATATATAAAGAACAAATTATGAAAAAGATATATTTATATACTTTATTACTGGGACTTGTGGGATTGACATCTTGTGAAGATGATGCAACTCCGGTGCTTAGTGTTAAGGCGAATGCGATACTTCAGGAACTTCCCAAAAGTGATTATGTGTTTACTGCGGATAATGCGTCCGAGCCGTTTACTGTTAAATGGACACCTACGGATTATGGCTTTCAGGCATCTACCTCTTATACAGTAATGCTTACTAATCTTGCCAATGAGAAAAGTGTGGAATTAGGAACAACCAGCGCCAATGAATTGAGTCTTACCAATGAAAATATTAACCTTTTGATGAATGACCTGAATGTATATCCCGGGCAAAAGGGTGAACTGGCTATTTCATTAGATTACTCCGCTTATGAAGGAAAGTTGGATAGCGTGGCTGGTAATGTCATTAAATTTAAGGCAACTCCTTATGACCCGAGAACGGTGAATATAGATTGGGATTATGCTTATGTTGCTGTTTATAAACCTGCCGTAACGAAAGCTGCCGCTAATGCCGATTGGAGCTGGGCAACAGCTTATATGATTGGCGATGTGAATGGTGATGGTAAATATGAAGGTTGGGTTAATTTTGAAGAGGATAACTTGATATATAAAGTATTAGACGGAAAAACATATGAAGTTTTGGGTGAAGGTCAGACTGTTGCCAAGAAAGGATTTTATCAAATCAGTGTAGTGGAAGGCGAAGTAACTCAGTCTGCAAACCCTGTTCTGTGGGGAGTAGCCGGAGATGCCACTCCTAAAGGTTGGGGGGAAATGACCAAATTGGATTATAATTCGGAGACCCGTTTGTGGTCGAAGGTCATTAAGTTACTGGCTGGAAAGGAATTTAAATTTAGAGCAGATCCCGAACAATGGTATGGAATAGCTACTACTAACACCAATAATGATGGTGGTGTGCTTGGCGGTGAGGAAAATATAAAGGTGATAGCGGAAGAGGATCAGACTTATTTGGTTACTTTGAACTTAACGGAAGTTGGTAAATACTCGTATACTTTGGAAGCTGTTGACTTTGTTCCTTCTACAGAATTTATTTATCTGCCAGGAGATTATCAGAAAGATGGAACGGCGGATGCTTCTGCAGATGATTGCTTGAAGATTCAATCACCGGGTTTGGATTATATCTATACTGGAACATTTGTTCTTTATAAAGATAAATCATTTAATTTTTATGAAGATACAGATGTGTATTATGGTATAAATGGTGAAATCAAGTGGGAAGAAGATGGTTCCAAAGGAACATTCAACATACAGAAGAATGCCGGCGATAAAATTAAAATGGATAGAAGTGGTAATTTCCGTATGGATTTGGATACAAAGAATTTGACCGGTACTATAACTAAGGCAGGTTGGGAAGTGATTGGTGATGCTACCCCTGGTGAATGGAGTGCAGGAACAGTAATGGATTATGATCCGGAAACAAAACTGTGGTCTATCACCGTTACTTTAAAAGATGGTGGAATGAAATTCCGTAAAGATGGAGATTGGAGTAAAGGCGACTTAGGTGGTGATTTAAGTGCTTTAACTGATGGTGGTGGAAATATAACAGTTACTGCCGGAACTTACGAAATAGTACTGAACGTAGAAGCCAAAACTGCAACAATGACTAAGAAGTAAACTCTTTATTGAGTTATATAGAATAAGCGGATATGTTTTTATATCCGCTTATTTTTTATACGTGATAATTTAGAAATAAAGTCTGTTATTATTTATTCATACATCTTTATCAGCACCCTGTTCAGCCATTCCCACCGAAAACGGAACCAACGACGGGTGCTGATTTGTTTCCCGCCGAAGCGAAGTACAAACTCCCGATAGCCATGTCTGCGGAAAGGCAGTCCTACATCCATAAATTCAAGATGGCGGTAGCCGCGCTCTTTCGCATCGCGTAATGCCTGCCACACGGCAAGAATTCCGGGATATTGCAAAGCGTATGTCTTGCGCATGCCGCCGGAGAACCATAGGTATGCGCTGTCATCGGAATAGATGCAGGCGCTTCCACCGATAATCTTGTCTTTATAGGTTACAATAAAAATACGGCTTTGCCGGCTCTGTGTCATTTGTTTTTCCAACTGCTGAAAAAAGTCCATGCTGGGGAAATGTCGCCGTATCTTGGCGGAGTAGTTGTGATGCAGCATTTTGGCAAAAGCGTGGATTTCTTCCGGAGTATGCGCTTCCTTTACCTTTGCCCCGTTTTTCAGTCCTTTTTTGATTTGGCGGATACGCGAGGGGCTGAAACGGACTTCCGCTTGCTCCACGTTATGCAGTGAGTTGCGTACGCGTAGCCAATTAACGGCAAAGTATCGGTTCTTACGGAATACTTTATAACCGGATAGCGAATTATCCAGATTACGGAACTCGATAAGAAAGGCTTCCCGCAGAGCTTCGTCTGTGAGGCGTTGCAGCATATCACTAAAAACAGCTTCCCTGTCGATGGTTTCATCAAAATATTCTCCTGTGCCGTATACTTCACATCGCTTGATAATAGAGGGTGGGAACAGACGTACGCTTTTTCGTATGGCGGCAAGTAGTTTGGCTACGGGCACTCCGCCTTCCGATGCTACAATAAGCAAAGGAGTATATCCCGGAGTTGCTTCGTAGATGCGAAACAGCTCCGTGGAATGGAATGTATTGGTGCCCGGCAGTTCGGGCACCCGGCTCCCCTGGTAATATGTAGTCAGTTTCAAGGGCATTGCTGCAAATTTAAAAAAATAATCTTGTATCTTTGCATTGCTTAACAACAAAGTATTCATTTCTAAACGATATACATATATGGAAAGTTTTAGTGAATTGATAAAAAAACGCCGTAGCATGCGGAAGTTTACGGAAGAGGAATTGACACAAGAACAGGTGGTTACACTGATGAAAGCCGCGCTGATGGCGCCTACTTCCAAACGCAGTAATGCATGGCAGTTTATCGTGGTGGATGATAAGGAAACATTGAAAAAACTATCTTTCTGTAAAGAGCAAGCTTCACAATTCATTGCGGATGCGGCATTGGCGGTGGTTGTAACTGCCGATCCGCTGGCAAGTGACGTTTGGATAGAAGATGCTTCTATCGCTTCCATTTATCTGCAGCTTCAGGCGGAAGATATGGGGTTGGGAAGTTGCTGGGTACAGCTTCGCGAACGTTTTACCGCATCCGGAATGTCTTCCAATGAATATGTACATGACGTACTTGATATACCCTTGCAATTGCAAGCCCTCAGTATAATAGCGATCGGTCATAAAGGAATGGAGCGCAAACCTTTCAATGAAGACAATCTGCAATGGGAAAAGATTCACCTTAATAAATATGGAGGGAAATAAAGGTGAGCGCGGCAAAAGCAAACAATAACAAAGACACATATAAGGCTACGGCTATCACGTTGATTGTGTTCGGTGTGCTTTATCTGGCAGACAAGTTGCTGCATTTTTCTACATTGGGTTTGTCGTGGGTGATGAACAGGGATAACTTTCTGCTTTATACGGCAATAATCTTCTTATTATTCAAGCATGATAAGTCAGTGGGATTGGTGCTGATAGGTTTGTGGTTGATATTGAATTTCGGATTGATAACGGCTCTGCTTGGTACTATGTCAGCTTATTTGTTGCCGGTGGCGTTATTGGTTGTAGGCGGTATTTTATATTTGGTATCTACAAGATAAAATGAAGAGAAGCATAGAAGATACATCTATCGTATTTATCGGAGCCGGTAATCTGGCGACGAATTTGGCAAAGACGCTTTATTATAAAGGATTCCGTATCGTGCAGATATACAGCCGTACGGAAGAGTCGGCACGAACATTGGCACAGGTTGTGGAGGCCGCTTATACTACCGATTTGTCGTCTGTGGCAACAGATGCCCAACTTTATATTGTTTCTCTGAAAGATGCGGCGTTTGTACAGTTGTTGCCGGAGATAGTTGCCGGCAAGGAAGATGCCTTATGGGTACACACTGCCGGTAGTATTCCGATGGACGTTTGGGCGGGTAAGGTAAACCGATATGGTGTGTTCTATCCTATGCAGACATTCAGCAAACAACGTACTGTCGATTTCCGGCAGATACCGGTTTTTGTGGAAAGCAATTCTGCGACAGATACTCAGACCTTGAAAGATATTGCTTCCGTACTTTCCGAGAAAGTCTATGAGGCTACTTCCGAACAGCGTAAGAGTTTGCATTTGGCGGCGGTATTCACTTGTAATTTTACAAATCATATGTACGCCCTTGCTGCCGAACTGTTGAAGAAATATCAACTTCCCTTTGAAGTGATGTTACCCTTGATAGACGAGACTGCCCGCAAAGTACACGAACTCGAACCGCGTCTTGCGCAGACGGGGCCTGCCATACGGTATGACGAGAATGTCATCAACAATCACTTGCAGATGCTTTCCGATGAACCGGGAATGCAAGAACTGTATAGGCTGATTAGCGAAAGTATACATCAACAAAACAGCTGACTTCTGAGTAAAGAATAACGGTATGAGTACAATCAACTATGATTTGAATAAGATAAAAGCGCTCGCTTTTGATGTGGACGGGGTATTGAGCGCTAACGTTATCCCGATGAGTACGGAAGGTGAGCCGATGCGCACGGTAAATATAAAGGACGGTTATGCATTGCATCTGGCTGCCAAATACGGAATTCCACTGGCCATTATAACCGGTGGGCGTACGGAAGCGGTGCGCAAGCGTTTTCTTGCTTTAGGAATATTGGCAGAGAATATCTATATGGGGTCTTCCGTCAAAATACATGATTATCATGATTTTCGTGACCGTTATGGTTTGCGGGATGAAGAAATATTGTATGTAGGTGATGATATTCCTGACATTGAGGTGATGAGTACTTGTGGCTTGCCTTGTTGTCCGAAAGATGCCGCTCCCGAAGTAAAATCCGTTGCCCGCTACATTTCCCACAAAGAGGGTGGATATGGCTGCGGACGGGATATTGTAGAGCAGTTCTTAAAAGTAAAAGGTCTTTGGATGGCAGACGAGAAAGCCTTCGGTTGGTAATTTCTGTCAGTTGATAACTCGCAATTCATAATTTATTAGAGTCATGTTGGATAATCTCAAAAAATATAAAGTCATACTTGCTTCCAATTCTCCCCGCCGGAAAGAATTGTTGACAGGACTTGGCGTGGACTACGAAGTGCGTACCTTGCCGGATGTAGACGAATCGTATCCTGATACATTGCAAGGAGCGGATATACCTCTTTATATAGCGAAAGAAAAAGCGGATGCCTATCGGGATATGTTACAGCCGGGTGAATTGATGATAACGGCTGATACCATTGTCTGGTTAGATGGGAAAGTACTTGGAAAACCTAAGGATAGGGAAGATGCTTTATGTATGCTTCGCGCTATGTCAGGTCGTACTCACGAAGTATTTACCGGTGTTTGTATTACTACAACGGAATGGCAGCGAAGTTTTGCCGCCCAGACGGAGGTTCGTTTTTCCAAACTGAGCGAAGAGGAAATCGCTTATTATATAGATAAGTTCCAACCGATGGATAAAGCCGGCGCCTATGGAGTGCAAGAGTGGATTGGCTTTATCGGAGTGGAGAATATTTCGGGAAGTTATTATAATATTATGGGGTTGCCGGTACAACGACTTTATAAGGAACTTATCAGGATATAAGTATTTTTTATATTCGGGCATTTACCGGATGATTTTTAAACAGGCACGGATTATATGGAAGTTCACGGTTTTATAGACAGGATAGTCGTGAAGTTCCATATAATTCGTGCCTGTCAGCATTATAAAACGAGTACTTGCTTACTTCATAAATAATATTGACTGATATTTTGTGAAATACTTAAAATCGCTCGTAGAGATGTCTCTGAGCGGGTAATTAATTTGTGCCAGACCGGATTTTACCCTTTTTGTACTAAATCTTACTCACATAGTTTCTTCCATTTACGGATATTTGCACAGGCATTAGAACTGCTATTTGTGAACTTTGAATATTAACTATAAAACACTAATACTTATGAAGCGTTTAATGAAATTATTATTTATTCCGCTTTTAGCTTTTTTTTCCTGTACCTCGCAAGTTGACGAGATTTGGGATAATGGTAAGCTTCCTCAAGACGAAGGTAACACTTCTCGGAAAGATGAACTGCATCCCGTTGGTGTCCGTTTCAGCCAATCGAGTATTAAGACATTTGCCGCAGAGGGTATCTCCGAAATCGGAATTTATGTGTATATGTCCGATTCTCTTATTTATGGAGAAACGCAATCTTTGGTACATGGGGCTGTTGAGGTTCCTTTGCCTTTGGGAGAGAATTTGCAGACGTTTGTTGTAGCGAATGCTGATGAAGTGTCCGGTGCCGATAAGCTCTCTACTACCGTTATCCGTCAGAAAGACAATATGCAGAAACCTGTCTACATTTCCGGGATAATGGGATTTACTTCGGACAATTCTGTAAAATCACTCGATATTGAGTTGAAGCGATTGATGGGACAAGCAGTGTTCAGTCCCAAAGAAACAGCGGAGGAATTGGACGGTATTACCCATTTTGACGCATTGGATATAACATTTACCAATGTAGGCGTGGCTTACAATGTGAAGGATGAAAAAGCAGTCCTTGAAGATGTAACCGTACGTACAGACCGTACCGCCGGTTTCGAGGCTTTTGTCTATTCCTTCCCCACGGAGAATAACGGTTCGCGTACGTCGGTTGATGTTACTTACTTAAAAGAAGGAGTGGAAGTGAACCGTACGAATGGTGCGCTTGATACGGGTATTGCTTTTAAGTCGTCCAAGCGTTCGGTCGTTCACATGGAAATACTGAATGAAGATTGGGTAGAAACGGGATGGGAAGATATAACAGAAGAAACAGAACTTTAAACTCCTGCAAAATCTAATATGAGAAAAAGTATATCATCTGCTGTGGCGGGACTGATGCTCCTGCTCGGCATAGCTGCTTGTTCCGAAGACAGTAAATACAACTCTTCGGTAGTGAAGGATATTCAAATGTATTTGGATGATGAGGCTTATTCGCTGAATACAGGCTCATCCAACAAACCGCTGTTTATTTATGCTGCCGATGGCAGCTATGTGGCGAACTATTCTACTTTATACCGTTTCCAATTGCCTGACGGTACATATCGTATTGTTGCTACTACGGAAGCTGATTCGTTGCCGCATCCGGGCAATTTGAATGATATAGTGCTTAATCAAGACCCCAAAGCAGAGAAAGTCTATGCTTTGTCTGCTCCGGTGGAGTACGCTTCTCCTTTTGATGAGCCTTTGGAGATTCGTATGTATAACCGTACCGGTACGCTCCGTTTGCGGGCAACCGACCGTAAGGCGGACAAACGTTATTCTACGATACGCGCCATCGTTTCTACGCCTATATCCGGCTATAAGATTTCGGATGCCACGTTTGTGAAGTCGCCTATCGAGGTGGTACGCAATACAGCGACCTCTACGGGTGGTGTGAACTATACCGACGACTTGGTATTGTTCGAGACCGATACGGATAACGAAGCGGTAACAGTCCGTTTTGAATATTTGGACGCAAATCAGCAAGTAATACAGACCAAAGAGATAGAAGGAACTTTCCCTATTCTGCCAAAGAACCTTACAACGGTTTCTTTCGAATTGAACAATGCGGATGAACCGACTATTCAGGATTATACGGTAACTATCGCTCCGGAAGAATGGGAAGAAGAAGATATTAATCCGGATGCTCCTATTCGCGTGCCGGAGGGATATACATACGTTAGCCCGGGAGAGAATATCAATAACGTCTTCAATAGATTGAAGAACGATGAAACTGCAACAGACATCAAACTTTTCCTGAAAGCGGGGACAACTTATCAGTTTGTTGCCAAAACGTTGGATGATATGCCTAAGGGGCTTTCTATTATGGGGCAGGAACCTAAAGAGGGTGAAAACTTGGCTGTATTGGAATTGAAATCAAGCCTGAGCGTATCGAGTGCGGATGATATTGAAGCGTTCCGCTTCGAGAACTTGGTGATAAAGGTGGATGCGCAGGATTTCTTTAAATTTAAGAACCAGGAATTCCATATCGGGACTATCTCATGGAAGAACTGCGAAATTAACGATTTGCAACGTACCATGTGGTATCAGGAAACTAATGCAGACCGCCAGCAGACAGTGGATAAGGTGCTTATAGAAAACTGCCGTTTTTTCGGATTGAATTCCGGCAAAAGTGGTTTCTTCGGACTTTCTACCAAACAAGACGCTCCGATACATAGATTTGAATTTAGGAATTCGACTTTCCATGCCAATGATATGACTAAAGCATTGATCACAGGGGTGAGTAAAATGAAAGGTAATCTGGATGTAGTGGTAGAGAATTGTACATTTATCGCTATGAAAGCAGGTATGACTTTCTTTGATTTGAAGCCGTCTAATGCTGATAATTTCAATGTTACCGTAAAAAATAATCTGTTCAGCGGAGTTTCTGATGGCGCAAGTGGCACGTGGATTAATCTTGGAAATGTAACTACTCGTACAATCAACAATAACTATATCACCAACGGTTTTACATTGAATAACTGGGGTGTGGAAGAAAATGAAAAACCGATGGAAACTACTCTTCCAATGGACGGACTTTTCCAAGATGTAAATGGTAGGGATTTCACTATTACTGATAATAACTCTGAGATTTATACGAATAACATCGGCGACCCGCATTGGATTAAATAATCGAATACTAACGAAAAACAAATAAAAGCTATGAGATATTTTCTATTCATACTGTTAGCAGGCTTGTTAGGAGCATGCAGTGACGAGGGCGAATTGAATGGCGCCGTAGGAACCGATAGCTTGGAACTATCGAAAAAGGAACTGAAACTGTCCAATGTGGCTACTTCTTCCACTGTGGATATAACCGCCACCGGTGAATGGTTGGCAGCCGTAGTAGAACCGGCCACCAATGATGCGGAGCAGGCTTGGCTTACGTTGTCGAAAAGCAATGGTACGGGAAATGATGAACTTCGCCTGTTTGTAGCGGAAAATACAGACGGAGCCAAACGTACGGGTAAGGTTAAGGTTACCATGGCAGGTGCAGGCTCTACCTTGGAGCAAGAGATTGCCATAGAGCAATTAGGTTCCGACCCGGATATTCTGTTTGAATTTACTTCCGAACCTATTTCTTTCCGTGGTGCGGAAGTAGAGCTCAAAGTTGTAGCCAATATGGAATGGAAGATGGATATTGATGAACAGTGCGACTGGATTGAAGTTGTGGAAGAAACTCCGGTAACCCGTAACTTCTCCGAACAGATTCTGAAACTGAAAGTCGCGTTGAATACCGGTAATGCACGTACAACGGAACTTGTATTCAGTACGGTAGGTGAGTATAAACTACAACGTGTGTTGAAAGTGATGCAAGAAGCGGTAAACGGTGTGGCTGCTATTGAGCAGGATGAATATACTATTCCTTATAAATGCCGGACTTTGGTAATTCCTTTCACACAGGAAGGAGATGAACCGGTAGATAATTTCGATGCTATTCCTTCCGAGGCTTGGATTACTCATAACAAAAGAGAGTCTACGAGCAACGAAATAGTTTTGACGATTGCTGATAATGAAGATTTTCTGCCGCGTACCTCTACCGTGCGTATTTTGGATAAGACCATAACTATCTTTCAGTATGGTAAGCCTGATACCGGTATTGGTGATGACAAGAGTGTTGAAGCCCTTGCCTTCCCCGGTGCAGAAGGCGGTGGGCGTTTCACTACAGGCGGACGTGGCGGAGTACTTTACAAAGTGACGAATCTGGATGATTACGGTCTGGGCGAAACTCCGATAGAAGGTAGCTTACGTTATGGTATCGAGCAGATTCAAGGTCCTCGTACTATTGTTTTTGATGTAGACGGTACGATTGAACTGAAGCGGGGGATTTATCTGGTGGATTATCCCGATTTAAGCATTATCGGGCAGACTGCTCCCGGTGAAGGTATCACGTTGAAGAATTACAATTTTTCATTCAATCTTTCTAAAGATCCGGAAAAGGGTGCGGGAAACAGTATTAATGCCATTGTCCGTTTCTTACGTATTCGTCCGGGTGATGCTTGCTCCGATTATGCGGAAGATGCTATCGGTGGCCGCTATTTCAAGAACGGTATCATAGACCATGTAACAGCCGGTTGGAGTGTGGATGAAACGTTGACTTTCTATGGAGTTCAGAACTTTACGGCGCAATGGTGTATCGCCAGTGAGAGTCTGAACTTATCGAACCATGCCAAGGGTGCTCACGGTTATGGCGCTATGTTCAGCGGTGACAATACTACTTTCCACCATATTTTGCTGGCGCATCACGGTAGCCGCTGCCCACGTATCTCCGATCTCTCGGAACCGGGTACTCAAGGCTCTTATGACTACTGCGGATATTTCGATGTACGTAATAATGTTTATTACAATTGGAGTGAGAGTGGTTTTGGAAGTTATGGTGGCAAATATGCTACATTCAACCTGACGAACTGTTACTACAAACCGGGACCGGCCACAGGTACGGGCTATAAGTCGTATCGTGTCCTTTCTACCAATCCTACGGCCAGAGCCTATATTAGCGACAATTATATAGAGGGTAATTCAAAAGTTAGTTCCGATAATTGGACGGACGGTGTTTGGGCGCAATTTGATAAGAGCCTTGTAGAACAGGGTGTATCGGATGAAGAAAAGCAGGCTATGAAGATGGCGGACTACCAACCTTTCAGTAAAGTGACCAGCCATACGGCGCAGGTTGCCTATGAAAGAGTATTGGACTATGCAGGCGCTTCTTTGCGTCGAGATGAAATAGACCGGCGGATTATAGGTGAAGTCAGAGCGGGAAGCGCTCCCTACAAAGGTTCTAAAATGTCTTATTGGGATGAGAAAGGAAATTTGGTAACTCTGAAGGACTCTGATAAGAAGCCGGGTATCATCGATACTCCAAGCGATGCCGCGGGCGGTTATGTAGAGATGAAAAAGGGATATCTCTGGCCGGATAGCGATAATGATGGTATACCCGATATTTGGGAACTCGCCTATGGCTTGAATCCTGAAGATCCGAGTGATGCAAATATAATCAGTAGCAGTGTAGACCCTAACGGTCGCTACTCCAATTTGGAAGTTTACTTCCATAATCTGGTGCAACACATTGTCTATTATCAAAACCAAGGCGGGCAGCCCATGGAAAGAAAGTAAAGAATAACAGACATATATAATACTTTAGAAGAATGAATAAGTTAATCATAAGCATATTTACCCTGTTGATGGTAGCAGTCGGTGCTGTGGCGCAGACTGCCACTGTGACCGGTACGGTGACAGATGATTACGGACCTGTGATTGGCGCCACCGTAATAGTACAAGGTACAACAATTGGTTGTACTACGGATTTGGATGGAAAGTTTTCGTTGGCAAACGTTCCTAATGTAGATAAAGCTGTTCTGAAAATCAGCTTTGTGGGTATGGAAGAAGTAAAAGAACCTTTGAAAGGACGTACTTCGGGCATCAATATACACATGACAGAGTCTGCCAGTATGCTGGAAGATGTGGTGGTTATCGGTTACGGAACTCAGAAAAGAGGTAACCTTACAGGTTCTATTTCCAGTGTATCGGGAAAGATATTGGAGAAAGTACAGACTACTTCTGCGGCTGAGGCTATCGTAGGTAAACTGCCGGGCGTACAGGTAACGACAGTAGATGGTTCACCGGATGCGGAAGTTAAGATTTTGGTGCGTGGCGGTGGTTCTATTACGCAGGACAACAGTCCGTTGATTATTCTTGACGGGTTCGAAGTAAGTAGCTTGAATGATGTTCCGCCTACGGATATAGAGTCTATCGAGGTATTGAAGGATGCTGCTTCTACCGCTATTTACGGCGCTCGCGGTGCTAATGGCGTTATTTTGGTATCGACCAAGAATCCGACAGAGGGACGTGTGTCTATCAGCTTGAATACATATATACAAACTAAAACACTCTCCAATAAACTGGACGTGATGGACCCTTATGAATTTGTACTGATGCAATATGAAAATGCCCGTCAGAAAAGTTCCAATCCGACTGACTTCAACAATAAATATGGTCATGCCTACGAGCATTATATTTATCAGGGAGATCCCGGTACGGACTGGCAGGATGAAGTGTTCGGAACCCATCCCGTGGCTTCTTATCTTGATTTGAGCGTAAACGGAGGTACTGAAAAAGCAAAGTATAAACTGGCGTTTATTCATCAAGACCAACCCAGTGTAATGGTAGGTAATGGATTGAAGCAAAATAACCTGAATGCTTCCTTTAATTTCAAGCCTTTCAAGTTTCTTACGATGGAATACCGTACGCGCCTGTTGCACAAAGAAGTGGACGGTTCGGGTACGGAAGGTGTCAGTTTGCTGGATGCTCTGCGTCAGGCTCCTACCGAAGGGCTGGACGAATATATGACTTTACCCGAAGACGATACTTATTTCGATCCCGACCAATTGGAAGAAATCGTACGTTTCAATCCGAAGGAGGAATCCGAGAAGAACTATAAGAAGCGAATCAATAAATCGCTTAATACTATGGGAGCCTTGACATGGGATATTGCGAAAGGGTTGACTTTGCGTAACGAATTTGGTTTTGAAAATAATACGGAAGAACAGCGTAAGTTCTGGGGGATGGGAACCAAAAATGCCAAGAACAACAACAACCAACCCATGGCGGAATGGATGATGAAGCAAGGAACCAAATGGCAGTTGACCAACGTCTTGAACTATAATTTTACTTTAGATGATGATGCGCATGATATCCGCCTGATGTTAGGACAGGAAATCAAGAACCAGCAAACAACTACGAAAACGTATTCCACACGTTATTTCCCGGAGAATACAACCGCGGAGAAGGCGTTTGATAATTTGTCGCTCGGTACGCCTTATGAGAATTCCTCAAAGGCGGATTCTCCTTCACGTATTTCCTCTTTCTTCGGTCGTATCAACTACGGATATAAGGATAAGTATCTGGCTACATTTACACTCCGTGCCGACGGTTCGTCTAAGTTCGCAGCCAATAATCGCTGGGGATTTTTCCCCGCAGGAGCATTGGCATGGCGTCTTTCTAACGAGGACTTTATGCAGGATGTTACATGGATATCCAATTTGAAGTTACGTTTGAGTTACGGTACGTCCGGTAATGACCGCATTGATGCCGATTTATATCAAAAGCTTTACGGAGTAAGCAGCAAGACACCTGCCGGCTGGGGAGAGATGAGCCACTATTATTATCAGTTCTACAATACCAAGTACGTCTACAATCCTAATGTGAAATGGGAAACGACCGTTACCCGTAACTTGGGTTTCGATTTCGGTTTCTTCAAAGAACGTCTTAGCGGTACGGTAGATATCTATTGGAATACGGTGAAAGACCTGTTGGTTCCTTCGGACATCCCCGGCTATACGGGCTACACCAAGCTGATGACAAATGTGGGACAAACATCCAACAAAGGTATTGAGCTTCAATTGAATGCTTACATCGTCGAGACAAAAGATTTCTCGTTGAACGCGACTTTCAACATCGGTCATAATAAAAATAAGATTGATAAACTGGCGAGCGGAGAGAAAGAGTGGATACTTACTTCCGGTTGGAATAAGAGTGTGATGAACGCTGACGATTACCGCGCTTATGTAGGCGGAACCAGCGGTTTGATTTACGGATATGTCAATGACGGTTTTTATAAAGTGGAAGACTTTGAATATTTCGATTCCAAATCGCGCACATGGAAGCTGAAAGAAGGTGTGGTAGATTCAAGCCCGCTTTCAGACACTCCGCGTCCCGGTAATGCCAAGTTCAAGAAGTTGACTCCCGTAGACCCGAACAGTTCCAATCCTTATCAACTGACAGAAGCGGATCGTACGGTTATCGGTAATACTACTCCGAAGTTCTCGGGTGGTTTTGGCCTGAACGCCACATATAAAGGATTTGACCTCAGTATGTTCTTCAACTTCATGTATGACTTTGATGTATTCAATGCCAATAAAGTGATGCTTACTACATGGGCCGACAACCACGAGAACAATTTCGGTATGGAGGTAGCTTCGGACAAGCGTTGGCGTAACTTCGATGATATGGGTAATGAAATTCGTTACAGTCCGGAACTTCTTGCCGAGTTCAATAAGAATGCTACGATGTGGAATCCTACCTCTATCGGTAAGCCTATCAGCATGTCCTATGCGGTAGAAGACGGTTCGTTCTTACGTCTCAACTCTGCTACGCTTGGTTATACTTTACCTCAGGAGTGGACAAAGAAAGCCGGTCTGAATAAAGTTCGTTTCTATGTGGCAGGCAGTAATCTGTTCACTATCACCGGTTATAGCGGTTACGATCCGGAAGTGGACATCGCTACCGGACTTACGCCGAATATCGATAACAACCGTTATCCGCGTAGCCGTACATATACTTTTGGTGCGCAGTTAACCTTTTAATTGAATCTAAAAAAGAAGGAACAATGAATAAGAAAATATTATACGCATTCATCGCAGGTTCTATGCTTTCCTTGTCATCCTGCAATGATTTTCTGGATGTGACTCCTGCATCAGGCTTTACTCCGGAATATGTGTTCTCCTCTGAGGAAGAAATGAAATCGCTGATGACCCGCATTTACTCCTCCATGACGGAAGACGGGCTTTACGGCAGTAACCTTGCAAGCGGTCTTAATACGAATACCGATGTGGAGATGTCATCCTTTAAGAACAGCACAGTCAATTCTGCCGGTTCGGATATCGGTTGTTTCGATTCGCGCCCCACTTGGGGAACGCTGAACAGTACTTGGAACAATTTGTACTATGTAATCAACTATGCCAATGACTTCCTGCAATCTGTCGAGGAGTCTCCCCTTTGGTCGGAAGAGGTGTCAAAAGACGGACCTACCGAAACGCAGCAAATGTATGGTGAAGTGAAAACGCTTCGTGCCATGTTCTACCTCGATTTGATCCGTACATGGGGAGATGTGGTGTTTGTTACAGAGGCTACGCGGTCTACCGATGATTTCTTTAGCCGCGGTACAACCAATCGTGATAAGATATTGGAATTTCTTATCGATGACCTTATTGCCGCAGAGCCTATGATGAAGTACGCGGCCGATTTGGATTATGGCGTAGAGCGCGCTTCACGCGAATATTGCCAGGCACTTATAGGGCAGCTTGCTCTTTATCGCGGTGGCTGGGCGTTGCGTGCCGATAAGGATAATCCGGCTAATGTGGGTTATATGGAACGTGGAGACAATTTTGAACACTATTATCAAATCGCCATAACCTACTTAGGCAAGGTTATCAAAGAGGGGAAACACGATTTGAACCAGAGCTTTAAAGATTTGTGGGTGAATGAATGTAACTGGAAAACAGCTAATAACGATGATGTAATCTTTGCCGTACCTATGTTGAAAAGCATAAGCAGTCGTTTTGGCTATAACATTGGCGTAACGATTGCCGAAGGCAGCCATGAGTATGGAAGCGCCCGTAATTATGTAACCTTTTGTGGTACGTACGTATTTTCATTCGATAAAGACGATTTGCGCCGTGACATGACTTGCGTTCCTTACAAATACGACAAAAATCTCAATCAGGAATATGATATGGGAATTGCAGGGATGGGCGCCGCCAAATGGTCCAAACTCTATATGCAGGCTCCTTTGGGTGCTACCAGCGGTTCCAATACGGGAATTAACAATGTACGTATGCGCTTTGCAGATGTACTGCTGATGTATGCCGAAGCCGTAAACGAACTTTATGGTCCGCGTGATGATGCTCAGGAAGCTTTGAAACGTGTGCGGCGCCGTGCGTTCGACTCTTCTCTTCATGCAGAAAAGGTAGATGCTTATGTAGCCGCGCTCACCAATGAACAGGACTTTTTTCAAGCCATAATGGACGAACGCAAGTGGGAGTTTGGCGGTGAAGGAATCCGTAAGTACGACCTTGCCCGTTGGAATAAATACGGTGAGGTTATTTACAATCTTTACAACCAGATGATTGATTGGGGGTTGGTTGCCAATGGTACTGCCGTTCCGGGTGTGGATAAAGTGCCTGAACGTATCTACTATCAGAGTGTGGAAGATTCTGAACATCCCGAACGCAAGGTTCTTGATATTGTAGGTATTGATGAATACGGTCCGGAAGTAGGGCGTCCTGCCGGTTACGAGATGAAAGAGTATGCCATTGCATGGCGGGTACTTAATCAGGAGACGCAACAGTATGAGGCCGCGAGCGAAATCTATTGGAGTTTCCGAGGCTTCATCAATCAAAACAACGAGCAGACGGTAAAGCCTACCGATCCTCTGCGTTACCTCTGTCCCTATCCTTCTAAAGTCATTACCGACCACCGGGGACTGATTCAAAACTATTACGGATATTAATAACAGCAAAAAGAAGAAAGTTATGATAAAATTATTCCATAAACTGATAATGGCCGCATCGCCCGTATTGCTGTGTGGGGCGCTGCTTACCGGCTGTACGGATGATAAATACAATAAGATAGACGACCTCTTTCAGCCCCGTTTCGTGTTGGACGAGCCTGAAGTGACAGGAAACTCTATCAGCCTTGTGTGGTACGAGGTGAATGATGCGGTTTCTTATACCGTAGAGTACTACCTGGACCAGTATCACAACAATCTGTTCATGGCGCAAGAGACTACAGTGCCTCAGTTGTTTGTAGATGATATTCCTTATGGAACCACCTACTATATCCGTGTACGCAGCAATGCTGCCGATGCGGTCAACAATTCACAGTGGAGCTATGCTACGGCATCTACCGAGAAACGTCCGGAATTCACGCGTTTGCTCGAAGATGTTTCCAAGACGGAAATTACCGAAACGTCGGCTGTCATCCGCTGGAAGAAAAACTATCAACAAGACCCGGTGGACAGTATCAGTGTTATGCCGATGATGGATACAACGCTGCCGGGTGTCAGCCGTTATCTTACTATTGATGAAATGTTGCAGGGCTATGCCGAGATTGAGGGGTTGACAAAGAATACGCTTTATACCGTCAATGTGTATGATACCAACAAACCTCGTAAGTATGATAAACCTTACAACTCGGTGACGCTTCGTACCGCAGGGCCGTCGGCTTCTTCCATACCTGTGGGGCCGTCGGATGACTTGTCTGCCATGTTGCAGGAAAACGACCTCAACCCTGAAGTTCCCGAAGGAACGGAATATTATCTGCCTGCCGGTTCTTCTTATCGCGTCACTCCGTTCGAGCTTGCCAAAGGTTTCCGTTTGGTGGGCAGCAGTGATGGAGTCAAGCCGAAAGTGATTCTGGATGATTGGTGGAAGATTGCGGAGGGTTCGTATATTACATCATTGGAATTTGAGAATATTGAGTTCCAGCATGCTTCCAACAATAAATACTTTATGAATGCCGATAAATCGTTTACTCTTGAGAGCGTCAGCTTTGTCAACTGTGACTTCATCGGGTTGACCCGTGGATTCTGGCGTCATCAGCAAGCAACCGGTAAGCATATTATGAACTTTGAAGTAGAAGGTTGCCGTTTTGATAAATGCGGATGGCAGACGGGTAGTTACGGTTTGGTAGACTTACGTTCGTTCAACGACCCGACATCGTACGACCAGATAGATAAGGCGGTGTTCCGTAACTGTACTTTCAGTCGTGATAATGACGGAACGGCAGGATTCGGTTGGGGCAATCTTTTCTATGCGCCTTATGTGGATAAGCCTATACAGTTGGAATTCAAGAATATTACAATCTATAACTATAGTCTCAACAAGCGATTGATTAACATCAGCTCTGCAGTTGGTTCCGAACTTACCATTGAAGGTATGGTGCTTGCGTCACCTTCGGGAGATTTATATGTGGCGGGTGCTAATACTACCACTCATTTCTCCAATAACTATACGACAAAGGACTATGCATTGGGTGGTGCCAAGATGAATGCAACGGATTTGGATATCACGGCAGCGGAACTTTTTGTTGATCCGGACAATGGAGACCTTACCATCAAGGACAGTTCTTCACCTATTGTAATTAACCGTGCAGGCGATACGCGCTGGTTACCTTGATAAAAAATGAGATAAGTAATAGAAATTAATGGAAGAAACAATAGAAATTACAAACTTAATAATTTAATAGTATGAAACTTAGATACTTATTCTTTGCAGCGGCCGCTTCCACATTGGCGGCTGCATGCAGCGAGGTGGACGAATTGGCTTCCAATGCTTTGGGTGAAAAAAAGTTGGAAACCATACAATCCGGTACCGATCGTTTTGCTACACGTGTCAGTTTGGATAGTAAGTGGGAGCAAGGGGATGCCATCGGAGTGTATATGTTGGATGCGGAAACTGATAATATTCGAAACTCTGCCATGAATATACAATATAACGCAGATTTACAAGAAACATCAGCTACCACAAATTTTGTGGCTGCTGACGGTGGTATCGGTATTTACGATCAACCTTGTTACTTTATGGCGTATTATCCGTACTCTTCTGCTGATGCGGGTAAAGTTGATGCGGGTGCAGGCATTTATAATGTAGATATTGCAGACCAGTCGGCAGGTATTTCCGCACATGATTTGATGTGGGCGTCAACCGGTGACATGAGTACGGGTGATTTGTTGAGTAAAGGACTGTCATTGACCTTTCATCACCAGTTGGCTTTGTTGTATGTCAATATAAACAATGATGATGTTAAAGTAGAGAGTGTCAAAGTCAACGGATTGAATTCTACTGCGAGATTCGACCTTCTTAAAGGTGAGTTAGCCATAGAGGATATGCCGCAAGCGATAACATTACATAAATTGTCGGATAAGTCTTTCGTAGGTGTAATGCTGCCTGCCGGAAGTTTGGCGCAAGTAATGTCGGTTACTATTGATGCTAATGGTGAAAGATTCCAGTATATGGTGCCGTCAACCAGTAAAGTGACAAAGTTTGATCCGGGTTATGAGTATACATTTAATATTAATCTGAAAGATATGTCTGGTAACTTGGTTTCGGGGGGTAATGGAAGTACGGAAGGTTGGAAACCGGGCGAGGGAGAAGATGGTGATGCTACCGAAACCAATCCGGCAATACCAAGCGGATATGCGACGGTTCCGGTGAATGAGGCTACGGATTTGACTGCTGTATTGAATAATGCTTCGGGTAAGATTGCTTTGCTGTTTGCGGCTGACGCGTCTTATAGTTTTAGCGAGAACCTTGTCGTACCGGCCGAAGTAACGGAACTGATGTTGTTGGGCGACGGAGAAGAACAGGTGAAAGTTGCGATGAAAAGTATTATAAATACAGGTCTTCAAAGATTGGCTCTGAATAATCTGAAAATAACGGGTGATAAGAATACTTCTCTATTGAGCAATGCCGCAGATGGTAATCTTGCCAACCAGTTTGCGGCAGATGCAGTCATTGAAGTTAAGAAATGCGAGCTTAGCGGAATGAAGCATCTCTGTAATTGGAATGGCAATAAGGAACATGATACTGACAGAAACGCTTTGGCCTCTTTTATCGTAGACGATTGCTATATGCACGATATGATGGCTGTCTTTGAAGAATATCGCTCGAAAGAATTAGTATTGACCAATTCGACTTTCTATAAAATGTCAGGACAGGCTATTCATCCGCATACTAATGGAACAGCTCCCAATCCGACCATTATTGTACAGCACTGTACTTTGGTAAGTTTGGATAAGACACCTATTCAGGGAACGAATAATGGCTGTGTTATAACCTACGAAAACAATGTGTCTGCTTTGATAGACCCTTCACACGATAATCTTTCTTATAATACCACCGCATCCACAGGGGAAGGCAACTATGCAGCAAAGAATGATGGTACGGATGTAGTTGCTACGGGAGGATTTAAAAATGTTAAATTCAATACGGATTATCAGATGTCCGAACTGATGCAGGATGCAGCCAACGGAGATTTTACGCTTTTGATTGATGCCAAAGTCGGCGACCCGCGTTGGTACAAGTCAGTAGAATAACATTTGCTTCTATCGTAATATTATTTAGAATATAAAAACTATGAGACTATTTCATACCTTATTATATCCCCTTTTAGGCCTACTATGCCTCTCCTGCTCGGATGACGAGCAGGAGACGGGTAGCAATCCTGCCCTTAATTCCGGAGCGATTACGTTCGGTGTAGATTTGACAGGATTTACAACTCGCATTACACAGGACGGAACGTCCTGGACAAACGGGGATAAGATTGGAACCTACGTATTGAATGCGGAAACTTCCGAACTTGTATCGGAAGCCGTCAATACGCCTTATGTCTGCACAGAGGCCGGACAATCGGTGGCTTTTACTTCGGAAACGCCGCTTACGGTGCAGGATGACGGTACTCCGGTGAAGTTCGTAGCCTATTATCCGTACAATGCGGATATACAGGACTTCAATTATCCCGTGGCAATAGCAGACCAAAGCAATGGAAGTACAGCCTGCGATTTGCTTTACGGTACTACGGCCGAACCGTATGTTTATGATAAAGAGAGTGATACCGATATCGCATTGAAGTTTACTCACCGCCTTTCCAAAGTGGTACTGAAGTTCATGGATATGGAGAAAAGGCCTTTGACAGTAAGTGATGTAAAGATACAGGGAATGCCTGTTTCGGCTTCATTCAACGTGCAGACAGGAGTATTGACTACGGACGAGGCTGCCGTTGCGGATATCGCTCCCTATGTGAATACTGCCACGGACTATCGGGAAGCTATTATTCTGCCTACTGCATTAAGTAATGCCTATAAAGTATCTTTTGTGCTGGATGGTAGAACACGTGAATGGGTATTTGCCGACCTCGACATCAGTTTGCCCAAGTTCAATCCGGGTTCTCAATATACATTTGGGATATACATTGATCCTACTGCCGATATTATTGTAGGACGGTTGGAAGATGTAGATGCCGGTAATAGCTCCGCTCCTTGGGATGATGGAAGCAAAGAAGAAGGTACGGCTGACGGACATAAGCCTGCCGGATATAATCTTTTCCCTGCCAATGAAGCGACCGATGCATTTGCCGATACCGAATTGAAGATTTCTTTCGAAGGTGTGGCACCTGAATTGGGAGAGAGCGGGTATATCCGTATTTACCGTAAGAGCGACCATAAGATGGTGGATGAGATTAATATGGGAGAACGGAGAGATCCGTTTCCCACAGATAAGGAAGATCAGCGTCCGCGCTATTTGAATACTTGGATGGATGCCGTTGGGGTAACTCCGACAGGCTCTTCCGCTAATTGTAGAGTGGTAAACTATTATGCGGCACGTGTAGAAGGAAAGGATTTTATTATCAAGCCTCACCAGCAACGTTTGGACTTTGATACAGAATATTATGTGGTTATTGATCGGGATGCTGTCATTCAAGAAGATTTTGCAGGTATCTATGGCCGTGCATGGAGTTTCAAGACAAAGGCTGCTCCTACATTTGCCGGAGGAGAATATAATGTGAAGATCAGTCATACTGATGTGAATGCTGACTTTTATACATTGCAGGGAGCTATTGACTTTTGTGCTACTCATGTTGATTTAGATGCACGGAAAGTGTTTCAAATGGATAACGGTATCTATCAGGAAATAATTTACTTGCGCGACCAAAGTAATATTACCATTAAAGGTAACTCGGGAGATAATATGGCGGTGAGTATTCAGTATGATAATGATAATAGCTATAACGGTGGCACTGGTAAGGGGACAAGTTTTGACCAGTTTGCACCGATCGGTACCCCGGTTACTTCCGGCGGACGTTCGGTAATGACTATTTGTGGTAAATCAGAGCATATCCGTTTTGAGAACGTTACGATAGAGAATACAAATTGTAGATACCGGGGGTTTGGTGAAGCGCTTTATATTGATAATGAGTCTGCTGCTTTTGTCAATTGCCGGTTGATTGGTTATCAGGATACCTTACTTCCAGGCGGTGGATACAATTGGTTCTACCAATGTTATATTGAAGGCGCTACGGACTTCATTTGGGGATCGGGTAAAGTCGTATTATTTGAAGATTGTGAACTGCATGCACCTACCGGTACCCGTGCTGTGATGCAGGCTCGTGTTACGAAAGATTATCTGGGTTATGTATTCGACCGTTGCAGATTTACAGTAGGGGCAGGTTATCAATCTACACTAATCTATCAGTATGAACCTGATAATCTTACCTTCTTGAATTGTACGTTTGCCGATACGTACGGACAGAATTTTGTTGAAAAAAATAAACCGCTGGTTCCCAATCAACCTACTGTTACCGAAGGTTGTAAGATGTATGGTTGTACGAATGAATCGGGTGCCGAATTCTATAATCTTATTCCTGAGGCGGTGAGAGCCACTGTACGTAATCTCAATGAATCGGAGTTTAATGCAAATTTCGGTAGCCGGGAAAAAATAATGAGTTGGGACAGTAATGCAGACGCTTCATGGTTTCAAGAATAAAGTAACCATACGGCATACTAATTAAAAGCTTTATAACAAATATGAACAACTTACTGAAAATGACGGGCTTCGTGCCCGTCATCTTAGGGATGCTTTGCGTTTGCCAAAGTACCTCGACAGAACAACACAACGATACATATATTGAAGACCTCTACGAAGCTCTTCCCTTTGATATGCCCGTTGTACAACGTCCGTCCTTTCCCGACTATCAAGTGGATATTCGTGATTTCGGTGCAAAAGCGGACGGTGAGACACTGAACACCGAAGCCATCAACAATGCCATTAAGGCGGTAAGCGAGAAAGGCGGGGGAAAGGTGGTTATTCCCGAAGGCCTGTGGCTCACAGGCCCTGTCGTACTGCAGAACAATGTCAACCTGCATGTCGAAAAGAACGCCCTTGTGCTTTTCAGCGGTGATGCCGATTTATATCCGTTGGTGCGTACCTCGTTCGAGGGTTTGGATATGCTTCGTTGCCAGTCGCCTATTTCGGCGATGAATGCGGAGAACATAGCCATTACAGGCTATGGAGTACTCGACGGTTCGGGCGATAGCTGGCGACCGGTGAAACGTAATAAAATGACCGACGGTCAGTGGAAATCCTTGCTCAAGTCGGGTGGAGTGGTAGATGAGTCCGGTAAGGTATGGTATCCTAATGAAGGGGCTCTGAAAGCTTCTATACTGACCGGAAGCAAAGAAAAAAGAGAAATATCGAATAGTGAGTGGGAAGGTATGAAGCGTTGGTTGCGCCCTGTACTGCTTAGTATTGTCAGAAGCAAACGAGTGTTGCTGGAAGGCGTTACGTTCCGCAATTCACCGAGCTGGTGCTTGCATCCGCTCTCTTGCGAAGACCTGACTTTGAACGGTGTCAAAGTATTCAATCCCTGGTACTCGCAGAATGGTGATGCGCTCGATGTGGAGTCATGTAAGAATGTAGTGGTGACAAACAGCCTGTTCGACGCAGGTGACGATGCTATCTGTATAAAGTCGGGTAAGGATGCCGACGGCCGTCGCCGCGGAGAACCTTGCGAGAATGTGCTGGTAAAGAACAACACAGTGCTGCATGGACACGGCGGGTTCGTAGTAGGCAGTGAAATGTCCGGCGGTGTCAGGAATGTATATGTGGCAGACTGTACATTCATCGGTACGGACGTGGGATTGCGCTTTAAGAGTACGCGCGGCCGTGGCGGAGTAGTGGAAAACGTCTATGTGGATAATATCAATATGATAAACATTCCGGGCGATGCCCTGATAGCCGACCTGTACTATGCCGTGAAAGATGCTCCCGGCGCTCCTGTGCCCGCAGTAACCGAGGAAACTCCTTCTTTCAAGAATATCCATATCTCCAATATTTCCTGCAAAGGCGCAGGACGTGCCATGTTCCTGAACGGACTGCCGGAAATGCCTATCGAGAACTTTTCCGTCAGAAACATGCGGATAACCGACGCGCAGAAAGGAGCTTTCATCAATAAGGTGGCCGGCGTCACTTTGGAAAATATCGAGATAGAAACCGCCGACAATACTTATCTGCAAGTGGAAAACACCACGAATATTACCATCGACGGTAAAGAGTATGATAAGATATCGGAAAAGAGATTGTTGACACAGAATTAAACTTGTCCGTATTTCTTTGATTGATTAATATTTCTACGCAGTAAGGGGATAAACCGAACTTCAGCGTTCCGCGGTTGGTTTATCCCCTATTTATTTAGGCTTTCCTGTACATTCCCTGATACATTCCGTCCTTGCATACGGTACTGATAAGTTTTCTCCCTGATATTACCGGAAATACCAACGGTTGAAACTTCAAGTACCAACCGTTGGTATTCGAAGTACCTGCCTTTGGTAGCAGGTGTACCAACCGTTGGTATCTGAAGTTTCAACCGTTGGTACCAAGTGTACCATGTGCCGGTACTTTCTGTACCACGTGCCGGCACTTTCGTTGCTACATGGAGAAGCCGGGAGTCTCTTTGGATAAGACTTCCGGCTTCTTATATGGGAACCACCGATGGCAGGCGGTATGGCTGTATTGATTTATAAGCCTTACGGCCGTCCTTTTATAGCAGTTTCAGCGTTTTCTTCTGTAAATCGCAGTCTTTGGAACTTCCACCTACCATCACATCGAATGTATTGGGCATGGTACGCATCGTATTGGTGGCGCTGTCCCACCATTCCAATTGTTTGGGCGTTAACTCCAATTCGACTTTCACGGTCTTTCCTGCGGGGATATACACGCGTTTAAAGGCGCGTAAAGTCTTGACAGGCCCGTCTGCTTCGCCTTGCTTTTTGAGGTACACCTGCACTACTTCTTCGCCGTTGCGGCTGCCTGTGTTGGTCACCGGTACGGTGATTTTTACGGTTTCACCTGTTTGGGCGGATGATTTCAGTTGTATTTTGCCGTATTTGAACGTCGTATAACTCAAACCGTAGCCGAAGGGGAAGAGCGGTTCGCCGTTAAAGAAACGATAGGTGTGTCCTGCCATATTATAATCCTCGAAGTCCGGTAACTGGGCAAGATTGCGGTAGAATGTTGCCGGCAGCCGTCCTGCGGGGTTGTAATCGCCGAACAGCACTTCAGCAACGGCTTTACCGCCCGATTGTCCCGGATACCATGCTTGCAGTATGGCCTGGCAGTATTCCGTTTCCGGCTCCATGGCAATGGGCGAGCCCGAACAGTTGACGAAAATCACTTTCTTTCCCGCGTCATGAAGCGCCTTAATCATTTCCCGCTGAACGGCAGGCAGCTCGATGTCCGTACGGTCGCCACCTCTGAAGCCGGGCAGCTTCACACCCATTTCCTCGCCTTCCAGTTGAGGGGAGATGCCGCCTGCAAAGATTACGACGTCGGCGTCTTTCACCTTTGCTACCGAACGCTGTATGTCCGCTTCTTCTTTAAAGCCCAAATCGAAGTTGAGCTGGGCATCGCTGGAGAAGTATTGGAATTTGATTTCGATATCATACGATTTTCCGGCATCCACGTGCATTCCGTAGGCGCGCGGACGGCTGCCGTGTTTGTTTGTGAAGCTGCCTATCTCTTTGCCGTCCACCAGCAGTTTGACGGAACCGTAGCAATAGAAGTCGAAGACTACTTCTCCCGTCTCCTGAGGGGTGAATACGCTTTGATACGTGGCGGAGAAGTCGGTCAGGTTTACGCCCGGAGCGAAAACAGTGGCTCCGGAAGTACAGAGACGGAACGGGGTAGTCAGTCGGGAAGTGGCTGCGGGTGCGCCTTTAAACTCTGTGTTGTTCCAGTAGCGGGCGCTGAAACCGGCGCCTTCCTTGGATTTACATTGGTTGAATACGCTGCGTATCAGTGTGCGTTCCACCCATGAACATCCTTGTTCGTAGATGAGTTTGTCATCCTTGCCCATGGCCGAGCGGATACCGTCCAAAATGGTTATGGTACGTTTGGGGAGACCGTTGTAATTGCCCCACTGCATTACCGAGTCATTGGCATTAGGCCCCATTACCGCGATAGTCGTTCCGCCTCGTTCGAGGGGCAGTGTATTGTTCTTGTTCAGGAGCAGTGTCATGGATTTGCGTGCCATGTCCAGCGATAACGAGTCGTGCTTGTCGGAACAAACGACCGAGTAGGGTATCTGCGCCCATTTCACCTGGTCCGGCTCGTCCATCTCGCCTAATTCAAAACGTGCTTGCAGAAGTCGCTTTACGGAACGGTCGATATCCGCTTCATCGATGAAGCCTTTCTTTACTCCTTCCGTCAGCGAACGGTAATTGGAACCGCACTCCAGGTCTGTTCCGCTCAAGACGGCGGCGGAAGAGGCGGATGCTGCATCGGCATGGGTCTTGTGTCCTTTGTCGTTGTGGAAGTCGCTGATGGCGCTGCAATCCGATACGACGATGCCGTCGTAACCCCATTCCCGGCGGAGTATATGGTTCAGCAGCCGGTTACTGCCGCAACACGGTTCACCCTCAAAGCGGTTGTAGGCACACATCACTTCTTTTACTTTTCCTTCTTTTACCAAGGCTTCAAAAGGCGGGAGATAGGTTTCATACAGGTCGCGCGGACTGATGTTCTCCGCATTGAAACTGTGGCGGTTCCATTCGGGGCCGGAATGTACGGCAAAATGCTTGGCGCAAGCGTGTACTTTGTCATACTTCTCGTTTTCGTCCAGGCATTGCAGGCCTTTCACGACGCTGACACCCATTACGCTTGCCAGATACGGGTCTTCTCCATAGGTTTCTATGCCGCGTCCCCAGCGAGGGTCACGATAGATATTGACGGTGGGAGTCCAGATTGTCAATCCCTGATAGCGCTTGTAGCTTCCTTCCGCGGAATATGCGGCATTCTTGGCGCGGGCTTCATCGGATACGGCGACGAAAGCGGTGTGCAGGGCTTCGGGAGAGAATGAAGCCGCCATGCCGATGGGTTGCGGAAATACGGTTGCCCAACCGCTGCGGGCCACTCCGTGCAAGGCCTCGTTCCACCAGTTGTACGGCTTGATGCCCAGCCGCTCTACCGGCTTGGAATTATCCATCATTAAGGCGACTTTTTCTTCCAATGTAAGTTGCTTTACCAAATCTTCCGCACGCTCTGCCGGGCTGTAACTGTTGTCCTTGTAGATAGATTGTGCAAGGCTGCCGCTCGAAACGACGAGACAGGCGAGTAAGTATGTGATTCTGTTTCTCATAAGTTATAATAGGGATATTTGTTTCTTAAAATGATATTTTGATTAAGGTGACTATTTCTTTGTGATGCGGAACCAGTCGACATCAGCCCAGCCGCCGTCATTGGCGCGAATGGCGGGACGCGTGCAGAACATGCCTACTTTGGCGCCTATCCATTTACCCTCTCTGGCTTGAAACGTCTCTCCGAGCGGTCGGAACTTCTTGCCGTCGAGGCTGTAACTGAATTGGCAGAGTACAAGCAGGTCGTCTGTCTTTTTCACTTTCTCACCGTCGGCGCTGAACTTGACACGCAGATATACGGTGGGATTGTTCAGGGAAATACTGCCGTTTGCTTTTTCGGCTGTTCCTTTATCCGCTTTCCGGCAAGTGACTTGCGAAAGCATAAGGCCTTGCTCCGTATTTTCCATGATTAGTCCGGCATAGTCCATACCCATGACAACCAGCCCGGTACGCTCTCCCTTGTATTTGGGATTGGGGCTGAATGTCAGTTTCATGGTTGCCGTAAAATTGTCCGCCGGGGTTTTCTGCAACAGCAGATTGGGTACATCCCATAGGTTTTTGTAATCTTCCGTCACGGGATGCGAGTAAAGGCGTACCATGCTCCGGTCGCCGGCATAATAGGCCCATTTGTCGTTGATGTTGGCATGCCATTGCCATTGGGGGGAGAGGGTATATCCGTCGAACTCGTCGCTTTCCTGAGGAGTACAGGTCGGATATGTTCCGCCTACATCGGGCTTGCGGTAAGTCAGCACGGGTTCGCCGCATCCGTCATTGTCTCTATCCGTGCCTATTACGGGCCATCCGTCTATCCACTTCATAGGCTGCAAATGTACCACCCGTCCGTAGGCGCCTACATCCTGAAAGTGCATGAACCAGTCCTCACCGGTAGGAGTATCCACCCATCCGCCCTGGTGAGGCCCGTTGACAGGGGTGTTGCCTTGTGCAAGCACGGTGCGGCTTTCGTAAGGGCCGTAAATGTTCTTGGAGCGAAGCACCACCTGCCAGCCGGTTGCTACTCCTCCGGCAGGGAGGAATATGTAGTAATAGCCGTCTTTCTTGTAGAGTTTCGGACCTTCGCATGTCTGGTGGGCTTCGTGGCCGTCGAAAATGATACGTGACGGGCCGATTGCTTTCGTTGCGCCGGCATTCAGTTCGCATACGGAGATTACGCTTTTCAGCCCGGCGCGGCTGCCGGCGTATGCATGCGCCAGATATACTTTGCCGTCCTCATCCCAAAGCGGACACGTGTCGATAATGCCTTTAATCTCTTTCACCAGTACAGGTTCGCTCCACGGGCCTTCCGCTTTAGCGGATTTCACCATGAATATTCCTTGATCGGGATCTCCCCAGAATATGTAGAACTCACCGTTGTGATGCCGGATGCTGGGAGCCCATACGCGGTTACCGTGTTCCGGACGTTCGGGTGTTGTAACGGGAGGCAGCGCGGTAGGCACGGCGGCGCTGATGATAGACCAGTTTACGAGGTCTTTGGAGTGAAGAATCTGTAATCCCGGCAGACAGCCGAAGCTGGATGAAGTCAGGTAGAAGTCGTCGCCTGCACGACATACATCCGGATCGGAGTAGTCTGCAAAGAGAACGGGATTCTTGTAAGTTCCGTTTCCTTGGTCGGCAACCCATACCTCGGAGACATAGTTTGATTGTTGCGCCTGCACGCTTGCCGTTAACATACCGGAAAGGCAGACGATAATCCATTGCTTTTTCATCTTGACAGTTTTTTATGGTATTCTATATTAACGACTGCAATAGTAGGCACTTTCTTGTATTTTGACGGGTAATATCCGGTCGAAACGGAGTGATATTTTTATTTCTCTTTGTATTCCGTGGGCGTTACTCCCATTACTTTCTTAAAGCATTTGCTGAAATACTTCGGATCGCTGAATCCGGTCATGTAGGCTATTTGCGAGAAGTTGTATTCTCCGCTGTCTATTAACTGGACGGCACGCTTAATGCGGATTTCACGTATGAAATCCACGGGGGTAAGACCGATTATGGATTTCAGTTTCCGGTAGAATATGGTACGGCTCAGCATTAAATGCTCGGCAAAGGCGTCGATGGTCAGTTCGCTGTTGTCCATTTGCGTTTCCATGAACTCCATTACTTTCTGCATGAACTTCTCGTCGTACGGAGTAATCTGAGGTTGCGACGGGGTGAGACCGGAAGATATGCAGGCGTTTTTGCTGTCGGTTAATTGTGCCATATACATTTCCTGTAATGATTTGCGTTGGCGAAGCAATGTTATGATACGGGTTTTCAGATAGGTGGCGCTGAAAGGCTTGGTGATGTAATCGTCTATACCCTGCTCCAATCCGGCGATGCGATCGTCGAGTGAGGCTTTTGCTGATAATATGATGATGGGAATATGGCAGATGGCGCTGTTCTCCTTGATTTGTTTAACCATTTCCAGGCCGTCCATTACGGGCATCATGACATCGCTGATGATTAGGTCGGGGAGGTCGTCAATGGCATGTTGCAAACCTTCTTTTCCGTTGGCTGCGGTGATGACGGTGTAGTGTTCGGACAAGCTGTTCTTTAAGAATGTTCTCAATTCTTTGTTGTCTTCCACCACCAGTATGGAATGACATTCGGAAAGATTGCTGTCGAATTCTTCCTTGGTTTCCGTATCTTCCTGCCTTTTGGTTTCTTCATCTGTCGGGGCGGATGCGGTCTGGATGTCGTTCAATATGAATTCTACTTGCGCGTCTTCCTCAAAGACTTGCTTTCGTAACGGTAAAGTCACGGTGAAACGACTACCTATGCCGGGCTGACTGTCTACTTGAATCGTTCCGTGATGTATCTCTACCATCTCTTTCACTAAGGATAGGCCGATACCGGAAGACGGTTGAAGGATATTCTGCTTTACGAGCGTTTCAAAGCGTTGGAAAAGGGTACGCTGCATTTCGGCGGCGATTCCGATACCCTCGTCCGCCACCTCAATATCAATGGTTTCATTGTGGGGGAGCACTTTTATTGTAATGGCTTTGCCTTCCGGCGTATATTTGAATGCGTTGGAAAGCAGGTTGAAGAATATCTTCTCGAATTTGTCCCGGTCTACCCAACCGTAGACGGACTCGATTGGTGACTTCATTTGATAGTCTATGTTCTTTTCTTTGGCGATAAGACGGAAACTATCCATCACTTTTTGCAAGAGAGAAATCAAATCGGTCTCTTCTACCAATAGTTTCATCTTTTGATTCTGAATCTTGCGGAAGTCGAGTATCTGGTTCATAAGGCGGAGCATTCGTTCCGTGTTCCGGCGTACCAGGGTAAGGTGCTCGCGGGCAGTCGGAGAGAGGGGTTCATTCTCCAGAACTTCAGCTACCGGACTGCCTATCAGGGTCAGCGGGGTACGCAGTTCGTGAGATATATCGGTGAAAAAGCGCAGTTTGATATTGGCGAGTTGTTGTTCCATATCTACACGATGACGCAGGCGATAAATATAGAACAGCACGTATACAATAGTTGCGGTGAACAGGATGAACAGCAGACAATAGAGCAGCCATGCCCAGTATGTTTCCCAGAATGTGGGGAGTACATGGATGGAGAGTGTGCGGATATTATCTGTCCATACACCGTCACTGTTGGTCGACTTTATTTGTAAGCGGTATTTCCCTGCGGGCAGGTTGATGTAACTTGCGGAGCGGTTGTTATCCGCTTCGTTCCATTCATCCTCCAGTCCCTGCAAGCGGTAAGCGTAAAGTATGTTGTCGGGATTTACGTAGTCGAGCGCTGCAAACTGGAAAGTGACATTCCGTTGCGATGCCTTTAGCTCCAATTCTTTCAGGTTATTGATGGAATGGGAGGCCGGGTGTCCTTGTATTTTGAAACCGGTGAATACAATGGGAGGAACATAAGCGCTTTTCCGCATCTTTCCGGGAGTGATTTCCAGAAAGCCTTTGTCGGTTCCCAGCACGACTTGTTGCCGGGCGTTGATTACCGGAAGGGCTTCCGAGAAGTTAAACTGTTGCTGATAGGTGGAACCGAGCGTATAGTTCTCAAAGGTTTCTTTGGCGGTATCGAATTTGGACAAAGCTATCTCGGAAACAATCCATAATTGGGAGTATGTGTCTTCTATCATCGAAAGTGTCAGGTCGGAAGCCAGCCCGTTGCTTTTATCGTAGTTTTTGAAACGTATCTCTTCACTAAGCAGCCGGGTTGAAATAATTTTGCTGATGCCGCCTGTAAAGCTAACCACATACGTCGCTTTTTGCTTGTCTGTATAGATTTGCATAATGTCATTGGTGATGAGGCTGTTCTTGTCGCCCGGTTTGTGGCAGTTTCTATAAAATTTCACTTCTTCCGGCAATTCGAACTTATTGGAAAAGGTGAGCAGTCCGTCCGTGGTACCTACTAAGATTACTCCGCCGGATACTTCTGTGATGTTGCGTACTTTCATGCCATAATCCGTAGGGTAATTCTTCAGCTCATTATTACTGTGGATAAATATGGGGGAACCGTTGCTTCCGGGGGTGAACAGATTCAATCCGCCACCATAGCAACCTATCCAGATGCGGTTGCGGCTGTCTTGGAAAATCGAGTATATGCTGTTGTCGCTTATACTGTAAGGGTCCTCGGAACGATGCTTGAAGTGCGTAATGGAATATTGATTCAAGCTTTTTGGGGTGAGCAAGAAAAGGCCGGCTCCTTTGGTGCCCAGCCAGATATTCTTTTCCTTGTCTTCCATAATGGCGTATACTCCATTATGGAAGATTTGTTTTTCCTTGACAATGGTACCTTGGTTGGAAAGGTAACCTTCCAAGCTGCCATCGGGAGCATATATTTGAATATAACTCGCTTTGGATGCACTCCACAGACGATTGTGGCTGTCTCGCAGAAAAGCACGCGTCTCCGCTTCATAGTCGGTTTGATTAAATTGATAACTCTGCGGGAAAAAGCTTATCCGGTCTATCCCACGTGCTGTGGCCAGCCAGCAATTGCCCTGCGTATCGAGAGTATAAAAACGGACTAACGGGCTGAATATGGATTTCGGATTGTCGATATCTGTAAGCAAGGGCTTGAGCTTCTTTTCTTTTCGATCGTAGTAGGAGAGATTACCGCCGGTAGGCAATACCCATAAAATACCGGTTTTGTCCTCAAATATCAGTTTACGGCTGTTACGTCCGTGTTTGATAACCTCATTTTGAGGGGTGAACAGGTGTTCTTTTTCATTGCTGTCGAGGTGGAGACGGACAATACCCGGATTGCGGGGAAATACCCAAACGTCTTTTTGCCGGTCTTGATATATCTGCTCCACATAGTTGGAGGGTTGGGTGGAAGTACGGATATCAATTTGTCGGAACATATTGTCATGGGCGGAAAACAGTATCAAACCATTATCCGTACCTAATGCCAGCGTATCTGTTCCCAATGCGGCGATAGTGTTGATTCTGTTATGCGGACAAGGAATGTTTATAAACTTAAGTTTCTTTGTACGAAAGTTGTATTGAGCCAATTTGCCTTTATCGGCTACAAGGTAGATGTTTTCCTTGATTTGCGTGATATATTGGAATGGGAAGTCTGTATCTACGGCTTTACTTCCCACGATGGTAACGCCTTTGTTTGTTAATATCCATTCGTCTTCATCGGAGTCCTGGTAAACGGTGAATATATGTTCTCCTTTCAAATTCTGAGTGAATGTCGAATACAGGGTAATGCCTTCTCCTTTTTTACATAGCTGTTCGTCTGCTCTGTATGTATATCCGTTTTCACAAATAATCCAGGCTACTCCTTTTTTGAGCGATTGGATACGGACGACATGGTTGGAGTGTTTGGTGGCGTATTCAAGCGGCTGCAAGATATCGATGAACTTTTCCGTCTCTACATCAAACAGGCAGGCTTGCCCGTCGTATGTGGGACACCAGATGTCTCCGTACTTGCTTTCCATGATAGTACCCATACGGTTACTGCCGAATGCGTACCGGTCTTCTTGGGAAGTCTTATAAGTTTTAAATGTATAACCGTCATACTTGCTCAGCCCATTCCATGTACTGAACCAGATAAGTCCGTTTCGGTCTTGCAACATACCCATAACATTACCTTGGGCAAGACCGTCATTAACGGAAAAGTGTTTCACCTGACACACCGGTTGTGCAATGACGGAAACAGTCACAAGTAGTGAAAGGAGTAGGATGTAGAGTCGTTTCATGGTATTTACTTTAAAGCTAAAGCAAAAATAAGCAAATACCTTCAATTGAAAAATAAGAAGAAGTAATATGAATAGAAAATCCACCCTTTTGCCTATTTTTTACTCCGATAGGCGAGCTATGTACCTTCAATAATGAGTTTTAGTGAAGGTACATAGAGGATGCCATGTGTATTGGTCAAACCAAATCTCTTATTAGCGGTATGTCGTTCTCGTCGATACCCAGTTTGATAAGGGTTTCTTTATCTTTGTCGAACATATCAAGGAAAGTCTCCCGATTTCCGCTTTCCGAGGCGGCTTTCCCATATAATTCGGCGGCCTTTTCCATATTACCCAGTCGCAGCGCTACATGCCCCGCATTAAGATAATCTGTGGCAATAGGTTTTAAGGCGAGTACCTTTTCATAATATCTCATGGCCTGCTCGGATTTTCCGCTGACAAATGAGCACCAGCCTATGGCACGCCATGCTTTGATGCAATCGTTCTCCATGAGATCCAGCTTGAAGAAACATTGCAAGGCTTCTTCGTAACGCTCCTGTTCGGCGAGACAACTGCTGATGAAGAATGTAACGTTTCTGTTTTCGGGCTGCATTGCCTCTACCTTTCTGTAATATTCCAGCGCCGATGCAAAATCGCGTAATTGGCGATAACAAGTGGCAAGGTGGCGGATGGTCCATATATGATCGGGCTTCAGCACATCCGCTTTTCGGTAAGCGCTGATGGCCTCTTTGTAGCGTTTCTCCTTTTGCAGGCAATAACCGGTCTTTTGGAAAATATCTGCATCGGCATAATTCATATCTATTACTTCCTGATAGATGCCTAAAGCTTCTGCCGGATGCTCTTTGCGGAAATGAAAATCGGCTATGGTAACCAATAATTCCGGTTTGCGTAAAATATCTTTCAATGCAGGGATACGGTGCAACGCTATTTCCTCTTTGAAAATATCGCGGAATTCATGACGGCGCTGGCTGAGCTTGAAGAAACGGTATAAGTCATGAATATACTGGTTGCTGATAACATCCGGACGCTGTGCGTATTGTCTCAGGCCGGACGACTTGCTTTCGTCCATTAATTCGTTCAAGTCTTGCGATGTCATTTGGCTCAGCATCATATTACGTTGCGCCTGCGGGATATGCGCCATGGTGAAGCACAATGAGTACTTATCGCTATTGCAGAAAAAGCCTGATTGCAATATAAGCGATAGGATGGCATTGTCTCCTGTCGGTTTCAGCCCGAATTCCCGTATAATACCGGAGTGCTGCATATCGAACGGATAGAACCAGTTGTGCGGGTTTTGGAAGAACGGATAGCTCTTGAGCTGGGCGAATGTGCTCATATATACATCGGCGCCTTCCAGCTGCAGTTCGTTCATTTCACGTATCTTGTCACCCAAGCCGGATTCTTCGAATGCTTTTTCCCAATCCGGGTTACGGTCGTCTTCATCCATGTTTTCTTCGAAGCCGTACTTCATGTTACGCATGATACTTACGTTCTTCATCATCTCCGGGATGATTTCTTCACGCATCTTCTTGTCTATCTTCTCCGTCTCCTGACTGCGGAGCAGTTGGATGTAAACCCGGTTCAGTTGTTTGCCGAAGCTACCGTCTTCATTGAGAAGCGATAATCTGGCTTCCAGCTCGGGGTATAACCACAGGCGGTTGGGGTGTATGTGCAGTACAATGGCAATAATCACCAAAGCACGCTGGCTGACTTGTGTGTCGGCGTGTGTCGCAGCATCCAGCAGCCATGAGAACTTACGCGGGTCGAAACATTCCATTAAGCTGAGTAGGACAGCTCCCGTAAATAAGCACAAATCATTTACCGGCAGTAACTCGGATTCCAGATACATTCTGGCTTCCTGTTCCTCTTCCGCCGTCCAGCCGCTGTTTCCCCACGTAGTGAGAAACAGATATTGGGCAGTTTCTTCATGCCGTTGCAAAGCGCTGTCCAGACTTTGTTTATTGTCCGGCATAAGTTGGCAAACCGCCATATCGTCAGGAAAAGATTCCAGCACTTTAAGCCAGGAAGACATACCGTAGCCGGCTGCCATATTCCTTTTGTTCTTGTGCAGGGCATGGTAATAATGCGTAGAGACTTCATCGAGTAAGCTGATACGCGCTTGTTCGGCAAGTTCCCGGGTTTCTGCCAAAAGCTGCCGGTATAGTTTCTGCCGTTCCGGATCGTTTACGCCCTGGCGCATATACTGTAACATGTATTGGTAGGACACTTTGGCCTGTTCCAGACGGTTGCGAAGAGTCCAATCGTTACAGTTCCATAAAAAGGCCTCCAGTTGTATCTGCGCCTCTTTCAGACGTTTCTGTTCCAGTAAGCTGACTATATGTTGGTATTGCTCTTGTATGGCTTGCTCGTTCATAAGATTGTATTCATTAAGTGATTATACTCTACAAATGTACAAAAAGAATGCCAAAATGTTTGGTGAGGGTTAAAGAATCAGAAACGAACCTGCAACTGTGCTTGCAGCAGGTTGGAGCTTTCTCCCTTGTGAGGGTCGCAATAAGTATATTGCGCCTGCAAGCGGCATTTGGGATAGAACCACCATTGCACACCGGCTACATAGTTACTTTGTTTGTAATCCTGCGCTTTGTCTTTGTTGAAGTAGTCGTAAGATGCTATAACGTCGAACTTGGGAAACACGTGTACGGATGCGGTGGCATAGTATCCGTCGCTTTTTATATGCCCGTCCTTGCCGGCAAGATATTCGGTACGCAGGCTGACGGGTTTTGTCTGGATGGTAGCTCCTGCCGACCAACGGTTACGTACATAACTGTCGCCTGCAGCAATGTCCGGATTGACGGAAGATGCGGCTACTGCGCATCCCTTGCCCTTGATGAACGAACCGCCTACCGACAGCCAGTCGAGCGGGTGAACCATCAGGCTGCCTACTATGTCTTTGTGATTATTCTTGTCTTTCAGATTGATGCCTTGTCCGTTCATGACGGCAAGGTTATAACTAACCTTTTTCTTGAAAAGGTCACCGTAAATAAGGAGTCCCATATCACGGCCGCTATTCGAACCGTACAGGGGATCGCTGCCGTTGATACCTGCCAGATAGTTGACTGCCTGCGAATAACAGTTTATCAGTTCGACAAAACAGGGCGACATGGGATTCTCAATGGTGTACATCGTCTTGAATTGCCCGATACGGGCTGTGAGTTGGGGCAGAAACTGATATTCCGTATAGGCTTCCAGAATCTTTCCGGTGTTGGCGAAGCTGTACATGAAGTAGCACGACCATTTGTCGGTAATCTTACCGCGTGCCATGAATATAACCCGTTTGAGGTCGAAAGTATTGCTGGCTTTTTCGCCGGCATCATCATAGGTATATCCCACTTGGGCATAGCCTGCCAGACTGATACGTTCTTTTAGTGTATTCACTACATCATTCAGGCACGCATCCTGGGCTCTTAGTGTATATACGGAGAGAAGAAGAAAGCAGGATAGTAGAATTCGTTTCATGTGTCGGATATATAATTAAAAAAAAAGCAACCCTTTTTTCAAAGAGCTGCCTTTTGTATTAATGAGATTCTTTTTATTCGTTGATAGCAGCGATACCCGGAAGAACTTTTCCTTCGATTGCCTCGAGCAATGCACCGCCACCGGTAGAAACGTAAGAAACACCGTTTGCCAAACCGAACTTGTTAACGCAAGCTACGGAGTCGCCACCGCCTACGAGTGAGAATGCGCCGTTCTTGGTTGCTTCTACGATAGCTTCACCTACCGAACGTGAACCGTGAGTGAAGTTCTCAAATTCGAATACGCCTGTGGGACCGTTCCAAAGGATAGTCTTGGAGTTCTTGATAACTTCAGCGAAAATCTTTTCAGTTTCAGGACCTATATCCAGACCTTCCCAACCGTCAGGTATTTCGTTTACTTTGCAGAACTGAGTATTGGCGTCATTGGAGAATGAGTCGGCTATTTTGGCGTCTACAGCTAGTACGAGGTTCACACCTTTCTCTTTTGCCTTCTTCAACAACTCGAGAGCCAAATCCAGCTTATCGTCTTCACAGATGGAAAGACCGATTTTACCGCCTTGGGCTTTGGTGAAAGTATAAGTCATACCGCCGGTGATAATCAGGTTGTCTACCTTATTCAGCAGGTTTTCGATGATTTCGATTTTGGAAGATACTTTAGAACCACCCATGATAGCAGTAAACGGACGTTTGATGTCATTCAACACCTTGTCCACAGCTTTCACTTCTTTTTCCATCAGGTAGCCGAACATCTTGTTGTCTTTGTCGAAGTATTTAGCGATCAATGCCGTAGAAGCGTGTGCGCGGTGTGCGGTACCGAACGCGTCGTTTACATAGCAGTCGGCGTAAGAAGCCAATTTCTTGGTAAATTCTTTCTGGCTCTCCTTAACGGCAGCTTTGGCGGCTTTCTTTTCTTCGTCTGTCGCATCTTCAGCCAAACCGCGCGGTTTGCCTTCTTCTTCAGCATAGAAACGGAGGTTTTCGAGCAACAGCACTTCACCCGGTTGCAGAGCGGCAGCCTTAACAGCGGCTTCTTCGCCCATGCAGTCGTTAGCAAACTGTACTTCAACACCCAGCAGGTCTGACAAATGTTTCAGAATATGCTTCAAAGAGAACTTGTCAGTCGCGCCTTTCGGACGGCCGAGGTGAGAACCGATGATAATACTGCCGCCGTCAGCCAAAATCTTCTTCAATGTAGGAAGAGCGGCACGCATACGGGTATCGTCTGTAATGTTGAAGTTTTCGTCCAAGGGCACATTGAAGTCCACGCGAACGAATGCCTTTTTTCCGGCAAAGTTAAATTGGTCAATTGTCATAATACTCTATTTTTATTTAAAAGTGTTACTATTTTCTTTTTGTGACGGCAAAGTTAGTATTTATTTCTTTTTTGCGCTATGAAATCATTATTTATTCTTCCCCTTCATTGCTCTCTTTGCTAACTTTATACTTCCGGCAGTAATATTTGCACATCAATTGCAAACCGCAGTTGTCACATTGAGGGGTACGCGCCTGACATACATACCGTCCATGCAGGATGAGCCAATGGTGGGCAATGGGAATCTCCGCTTCCGGAATATGCTTGACCAGCTCTTTCTCTACGCTGAACGGGGTGGTACATTTGTCGGACACTAATCCTAAACGGTGGCTGACACGGAATACATGGGTGTCTACCGCCATGGCGGCTTTGTTGAACACAACCGACTGGATTACATTGGCCGTTTTACGTCCCACGCCGGGCAGCTTTACGAGCTCTTCCAGCGTATCGGGTACTTGGCTGTCAAAGTCTTTCACCAGCATCTTGGCCATGCCCACAAGATGCTTGGCCTTATTGTTGGGATAAGATACGCTGCGTATGTATTCGTATACCACTTCCGGGGTGGTGGCGGCAAGAGCTTCGGGAGTAGGAAAGTCCCGGTATAGTGGGGGAGTTATCATGTTTACCCGTTTGTCCGTGCATTGGGCGGAAAGGATTACCGCAATCAATAGCTCATACGGATTGTCGTAATGCAACTCGGTTTCCGCTACGGGGCGGTTTTCCCTGAACCAGGCGAGTATTTTTTCGTAACGTTCTTTTTTTCTCATCGTAATTTGTTTTTATGATAATGAGGGGTAACCTTGCCATTGAAGTAAAGCATGGAGATTATCGTCAGGCAGGCTCCGAAAAGATAAGCCTTGTCGAAAGTGCTGACCTCGGCGATATATCCGCCTGTCAGCATACCGATACCTATTCCTACATCCCATGAGGTCAGGTAGGTGGAAGTTGCCGTACCTCGCTGGTTGTTGGGGGCCAGATTCACGAACAGCGTATTGTAAGCCGGAAACATGATGCCGAAACCAACTCCGAGCAGTAATGCTACGGCAAAGAAGATGATGCCGCATGCCATGCTGTTCCAATTGATAATGTAGACGCAAGCCGAGAGCAGGAAGAAACTGAACACTACAATGTATAGTCCTGCCGAGATTACTTGCGTTATCTTTCCCTTGTCCACAATCTTACCGGAAAAGATGCGGGAGATGGCCATGCCCACCGCCATGAAAGTAAAGAAAAAGCCGGTGGTTGCATTAATGCCGATTTCTTTGGCATACATGGCCACGTAGTTGGTGGTCATCCCGTAAGGAATGGATAATAGAAGCAGGCTGATACCCGCCGGAATGCCTTTCAGCAGGATAAAACGGTCGAGCGAAATCGGCTCGCGCTTGACAGGCGGTTTGTATGGTGTCTTCACCAATGAGGCGCAGATAAATCCGGCAATGCAGGAACCCAGCGAGCAACAGAAAATGGTAGTATAGCTCATGCCCGCATCGTGCAGAAACAAGCCGGACATCGGCCCCACCGCCATGGCTATATTGTTGGAAAGCCCGTAATATCCGAGCCCTTCTCCGCGCCTTGATGAGGGCATGATATCGATGACTACCGTATTTCCGCCTACAGTCACCATACCGAATGATACGCCGTGTATGATACGGAACAGAATGAACAGTACCAGTGAACCGGCTATGATATATCCGGCAAACATTGTCATAAAGATGAAGTAAGCCAACAGATACAGCGGTTTACGGGCAAAGCTGTCCAAAAAATAGCCGGAGAACGGACGGATGCACAAAGCGGCTACCGTATAGCAGGAGAGGATGATACCGATGGTAGAGTTTCCCGCATTGAATATCTCGGATAGATAGAATGGCAATACGGGTATCAATAGCCAAAAGCCGAAGTACAGCAGAAAGTTGGCTGCGAGAATAAAGCAATAGCCGGGAGTTACGAGCCTATCTTTCATTGGGTGGAGATTTAATAAGATTGATAATAGGGCTATCCTTTTAGGCACGGATTACACGGCTTTCACGGTTTCCTTTGATTAAATCCGTGTTTTCCGTGTAATCCGTGCCTGATATTAAAGAAATCAATAAGTAAGCGAGTTCAGTTCGGACACATCCCAACCTTATGCTTAATATAGAAATATAAGAGTGTTCTATATTAATAAGCCGCTTCGAATTCTTTCAGGAAGCGGGTATCGTTTTCAGAGAACAGGCGCAAGTCGTTTACGCGGTATTTCAGGTTGGCGATGCGTTCTATACCCATACCTAAAGCGTAACCGCTGTACACTTTGCTGTCAATGCCGTTTAACTCCAACACATTGGGGTCGACCATACCGCAACCCAAGATTTCAACCCAGCCTGTTCCTTTACAGAAAGGACATCCCTTGCCGCCGCAGATGTTACAGCTAATGTCCATTTCGGCGCTTGGCTCCGTAAACGGGAAGTACGAAGGACGGAGACGAATCTTAGTGTCTTTGCCGAACATTTCCTGGGCGAAGAGCAACAGGGCTTGTTTCAAGTCGGTGAACGATACGTTACGGTCTATAAACAAGGCTTCTACTTGGTGGAAGAATGCGTGCGCGCGATAGCTGATAGCCTCGTTGCGGTATACGCGTCCCGGACAAAGCACCCGGATAGGCGGTTGGGTCGTTTCCATTACACGGCTTTGTACGCTGGATGTATGTGTACGCAGGATGATGTTGTGCGATACATTTTCAGTATTGTTTTCGATGAAGAAAGTATCCTGCATATCGCGTGCCGGATGATCTTCGGCAAAGTTCATGGAAGAGAATACGTGCCAGTCGTCTTCCACTTCCGGACCGTCGGCGATGTTGAATCCCATACGGGCGAATATGTCGATGATTTCATTCTTGACGATGCTGAGCGGGTGACGTGTTCCCAATTTTACGGGATAGGCCGAACGGGTAAGGTCGAGGTCGTCGCAACCGTTGTCCTGACTTTCGAATTGTTCTTTGAGAGCGCTTATCTTTTCCTGCGCTTTGTTCTTAAGTTCGTTCAGACGCATGCCGACTTCTTTTTTGAGTTCGGCGGGTACGTTGCGGAAGTCCGCCATCAGTTCGTTAATGGCTCCCTTCTTGCTGAGGTACTTGATGCGCAGTGCTTCCAGTTCCTCGGCGTTAGCGGCTTTCAGTGCTTCTACTTCTTGCAGAAGCTCGTTGATTTTAGCTATCATATCGTTGTTATTATTTATTCCTTACTATATAAAACGGTGCAAAGATACAATTTTATCATTGTTTTGCCCTCAATCGTTGCATATTATTTTTTATTAACCCGGGCTGTCCTTTGAATACTTTACGTACCTTTGCGCCCGATTTCAATAAATGACAATTAGGATGACATCAACTCAAAGACCGCCGGTTCGTAGAATCGCTTTCCCCATATTGATTGCGCTGAGCGCTTCGCATTGCCTGAATGATTTGCTTCAATCCGTTATTACGGCGGTGTACCCTCTGTTCAAGCAGGATTTGTCATTGAGTTTTGCACAGATTGGTCTGATAACGTTGGTGTATCAGATGTCGGCTTCCGTGTTTCAGCCGATAATGGGGCTGATTTTCGATAAGCGTCCCATTGCCTGGTCGTTGCCGTTGGGAATGTGTTTTACGCTGGCGGGTATTCTGAATTTGTCGTTCGCCACTAATCTGTATTGGCTCTTGGCTTCTGTTTTTGTGGTGGGCATCGGTTCCTCCGTATTGCATCCCGAAGCGTCGCGCATTACTTTTTTGGCTTCCGGAGGCAAGCGCGGGTTGGCGCAGTCGCTCTTTCAGGTGGGCGGTAATCTGGGAGGCTCGTTAGGGCCGTTGCTGGTGGCGCTGCTGGTTGCTCCGTATGGCAGACACCACATTGCGCTGTTCATGATTTTTGCGGTGGCGGCTATTTTGGTGATGCTGCCCATTTCCCGCTGGTACCGTTCTTATCTCAATCATATCAAGCGGCGTCCGTTGCTTACGCAGAAGGCGGTGGAACGTCCGTTGTCTTCCCGAATGACGGTTTTCGCCATTGGGGTTCTATTGGTTCTTATCTTTTCCAAATATATTTATATGGCGAGCCTGACGAGTTACTATACATTCTATCTCATTCATAAGTTCGGTGTAAGTATCCGGGATTCGCAGTTATTCTTGTTTGTCTTTTTGGTAGCCACTGCCGCAGGTACTTTGGTAGGCGGACCGGTAGGCGACAGGGTGGGACGCAAGTATGTTATCTGGGCTTCCATTCTCGGGACGGCGCCGTTTAGTTTGCTGATGCCGCATGTGGGACTTGCGGGGACGGTTATTCTTAGCTTCTGTGTGGGGTTTATGCTGTCTTCCGCTTTCCCCGCCATCTTATTGTATGCGCAGGAATTGTTGCCCAATAAGCTGGGACTGATTTCCGGTTTGTTCTTCGGGTTTGCGTTCGGCATTGCGGGTATCGCTTCGGCTGTACTTGGCGGTATGGCGGACGCATACGGTATCGAGGCGGTTTATAATGTATGCGGATTTATGCCTTTGCTGGGATTGGTGGCTTGCTTCCTGCCTAATTTGAAAAAAGGTTGACTGTAAAAAGTCAACCTTTGTGGAGCGTATGAGACTCGAACTCATCACCTCGACACTGCCAGTGTCGCGCTCTAGCCAGATGAGCTAACGCCCCGTTGCTAACGTTTGCAGAGCTATCTGCTTTTTTGATGGCGCAAATATAATGCATTATTCTGAAATAATTGCTATGTTTGCGAAATAAAATGAAAAAAGAAATTATGCTGATATATAATACGACCTATCACGTGGAAGAAGGGCAGGAGAAATTCTTCCTTGCCTGGATGAATGAATTCTACCTTCCCGAAGTAGAGAAGCACGGTACATTGCATGCCCCGCGCATAGCACGGATACTGAGCCATATTGAAGAGGGAAGTGTCTGTTACTCTGTGCAATTCGAGGTGGAAGACTCTGCCATACTGCATCGCTGGCATCAGGAACAAGGTGTGAAGCTGAATGAAGAATTGCAGAAAATCTTTAAAGACAAAGTAATCGGTTTTCCTACATTAATGGAGGTGATAGTGTGATACAACCGGTAAAGGAAAAAATTATTTTGGGCATTGACCCCGGTACTACCATTATGGGGTACGGGGTGCTGAGGGTAGCGGGAGTAAAGCCCGAAATGATTGCCATGGGTATCATAGACCTTCGTAAGTTTGGCGACCATTATCTGAAACTTCGCCACATCCATGAGCGGGTGCTGGGCATCATCGAGAGTTATCTGCCGGACGAACTTGCTATTGAAGCGCCTTTCTTTGGAAAAAACGTACAATCCATGCTGAAGCTGGGACGTGCGCAGGGAGTAGCCATGGCCGCCGCTCTGAGCCGTGACATTCCTATTACCGAATACGCTCCTTTGAAGATAAAAATGGCGATAACGGGCAACGGCCAGGCATCCAAAGAGCAAGTGGCGGATATGCTGCAACGCATGCTTCATTTTCCGAAAGAAGACATGCCCGTATTCATGGACGCCACCGACGGCCTTGCCGCCGCTTACTGCCACTTCCTGCAAATGGGGCGCCCTGTTGTCGGGAAAGGCTATCACGGCTGGAAAGACTTTATAGCCAAGAATCCCGACAAAGTAAAACGATAATCCGATCCCATGCTTTAAGACTTACTACTTTATACTTCATACCTAATTTAAAAATACCAACCATGAAACTAAACGATCTTGTCATTATCGGAGTAGCGGCGACAACAGTTGTCAGTTGTGCCCCCTCAAAAAAAGAATATGCTTCATACGAACTTTATCCTGTCCGTACGGGCAGTCTGACAGAAATGGAATACGCTCCGGATGCTACGCGGTTTACGCTCTGGTCGCCTACGGCGGACGAAGTGCGCTTGATGCTGTATGATGCGGGAGACGGCGGGCACGCTTACGAGACGGTTGCCATGTCACCTGCCGAAAACGGTACGTGGACGGCTAAGGTAGAGCAGGATTTGAAAGGCAAGTTCTACACTTTCAATGTAAAAATCGACGGTAAATGGTTGGGTGATACCCCGGGTATCAATGCGCAGGCAGTGGGTGTAAACGGTAAGCGCGCGGCCGTTATCGATATGCGGGAAACCGACCCGGAAGGCTGGGCGGAGGATAAACGTCCGCCGTTGGCATCTCCTGCCGATGTGATTATTTACGAAGTGCACCATCGCGACTTCTCCATAGACCCGTCTTCGGGTATCCGCCACAAAGGCAAGTTCCTTGCGATGACGGAAACGGGAACGGTCAACCCCGATAAACTGGCAACCGGCATCGACCACTTGAAAGAGCTGGGAGTGACGCACGTACATATCCTGCCTTCCTATGATTATGCTTCCGTGGACGAGTCCAAACTGGATGAGAATAAATACAACTGGGGTTACGATCCGCAGAATTACAACGTGCCCGACGGTTCGTACTCCACCGACCCTTACAAACCGGATGTACGTATCCGCGAGTTCAAGCAGATGGTGCAGGCCTTGCATAAGTCAGGTATCCGTGTAGTGCTGGATGTGGTGTACAACCACACTTTCAACACGGCCGAGAGTAATTTCGAGCGTACCGTTCCCGGATATTTCTATCGCCAGACACCGGACGGCGGTTTTGCGGACGCTTCCGCATGTGGCAACGAAACGGCGAGTAACCGCGCCATGATGCGCAAATATATGGTAGAGTCCGTATTGCACTGGATAAACGAGTATCATATCGACGGCTTCCGCTTCGACCTGATGGGAATCCATGATATTGAAACCATGAACGAAATACGCAAGGCGGCGACAGCGGCAGACCCTACCATCTTTATCTATGGTGAGGGCTGGGCTGCGTCGGCTCCCCAATTGCCTCAGGACTCATTGGCGATGAAAGCCAACACATATAAGATGCCGGGCATCGCCGCTTTCTCCGATGAGATGCGTGATGCGCTGCGCGGCCCGTTCAACGATAATCATCAGGGCGCTTTCCTTGCCGGACTGCCGGGGGGAGAGGAGAGTATCAAGTTTGGTATTGCAGGCGCTGTCAAGCATCCGCAAGTCAACAATGAAGGGGTGAATTACAGTAAAGCTCCGTGGGCGGAACAACCTACGCAGATGATAAGTTATGTATCTTGCCACGATGATATGTGCTTGGTGGACAGGCTGAAGGCCAGCGTCCCCGGTATTACGCCCGAAGAACTGACCCGATTGGACAAACTGGCGCAAACGGCGGTATTTACCTCACAGGGTGTACCCTTTATCTATGCAGGCGAGGAAGTGATGCGCGATAAGAAAGGGGTGCATAACAGTTATCAAAGTCCGGACTCAGTCAACGCCATCGACTGGAAACGTAAGACGGAGCATGCCGATGTATTCGCCTATTATAAGGGATTGATTCAGTTGCGTAAGAACCATCCGGCTTTCCGTCTGGGAGATGCCGGTTTGGTGCGCGAGCACCTGGAGTTCTTATCGGTTGAAGGCAGCAATGTGGTAGCTTATAGGCTGAAGGGACATGCCGGCGGCGATACGTGGGGAAACATCTATGTAGTGTTGAATGCACGCAAGGAAACGGCTAAGGTATCAGTGCCCGAAGGCAAATATACGGTGGTTTGCAAAGACGGATTTATCAGTGAGCAAGGTTTGGGCACGATGTACGGACCGGAGATTTCGGTTCCGGCGCAGTCGGCGATGATTTTCTATCAATGATGATATCCGGTTTCCAATCGTATCAAACGAAATTATCTCCATAGGATAAAAAGATTATCAACCGTAGCGAATCATATTGGCGGGCGCGCGTACGGAATCATCCCGTGAGATGAAAATATTCATCCTGTGAGACGGATTTATCCGGCTTACGGGATGATTTTTTTTGTCTCGCGGGATGGATATTTTTGTCCTGCGGGACGGATTTGCCTGTATGGTAATGTCCGGATACGTAGTTGCGGTTTCTTCAGGTGTTGTGATGCGAAAAAACAGGCTTCACCCGCTATTTCCCATAAACAGGGGCGTGGAAGGTGAAGGCCGATATTGATGAATTGAAAATATGGAAACTTTGCGCTACTTTGGAACCCGAATTCTTCCCACAGAACCAAAATCTTGGTACCTTTGCGGCGTCAACTAAACAAAACCATTTAAAATGACGCAGCAACATACCTTATATATAGAGGGAGGCGTAGCGCGCAATCCGCTTATCCGTTTATCCCAACCCGTCACTCTCGATTTTCTCGACGGAGAACATATCGCTGTCGTAGGCCCTAACGGTGCCGGAAAAAGCCTGTTGGTGGATTTGCTTACGGGTAAATACCCTTTGCGCGACGGTACTCTGACATATGATTTCCGTCCCTCCGTCACGCAAACCGCTTACGACAATATCAAGTACATCGCTTTCCGCGATACCTACGGCTCCGCCGATGCCAATTACTACTATCAGCAGCGCTGGAATGCCCACGACCAGGAAGATGCCCCAATGGTGCGCGAACTGTTGGGCGAGGTAAAGGACGAGGCTCTCAAACAACAGCTATTCGACCTTTTCCGTATCGAACCGATGCTCGATAAGAAAATCATTCTCCTCTCCAGTGGCGAACTCCGTAAGTTTCAGTTGACCAAAACATTGCTCACGGCTCCCCGCATCCTCATCATGGACAATCCTTTCATCGGGCTGGACGCCGCCACACGCGACCTGTTGTTTACGGTTCTGGAGAAGCTGGCGCAACTCGCCTCCCTGCAAATCGTGCTGGTGCTCTCCATGCTGGATGATATACCGTCTTTCATCACCCACGTAGTCCCCGTGGATAATAAAGCGGTGGGGAAGAAAATGGAGCGTGCCGCTTATATGCAGGCTTTTCGTGAGCAAGACGCCATTCGTGCCGAGGCCGATGCCGTTTCTTTCAGCGAATTGCAGCAACGCGTTATCGACCTTCCTTACGAAAACACGAACTTTACTTCGGACGAAGTTGTCCGGCTGAATAAAGTCAGCATCCGCTACGACGACCGTACGATTCTGAAAGAGCTTGACTGGACGGTGCTGCGCGGGCAGAAGTGGGCGTTGAGCGGAGAGAACGGAGCGGGCAAATCTACTTTGCTCAGTCTGGTATGCGCGGACAATCCTCAATCTTATGCCTGCGACATCAGTCTGTTCGGCCGTAAACGGGGAACGGGCGAGAGCATTTGGGAAATAAAGAAGCATATAGGCTACGTCAGTCCGGAGATGCATCGCGCTTACCTGAAAAACTTGCCGGCCATTGAAATCGTAGCTTCCGGGCTGCACGACAGTATCGGCCTGTACAAACGTCCGCATGCCGACCAAATGGCTGTGTGCGAGTGGTGGATGGATATTTTCGGCGTGGCCGATTTGAAGGACAAACCCTTCCTGCAACTCTCCAGCGGCGAGCAACGCCTTGCCCTGCTGGCGCGAGCCTTTGTGAAAGATCCCGAACTGCTGATTCTCGACGAACCTCTGCATGGGCTGGATACGTATAACCGCCGTCGCGTCAAGAAAATCATAGAAGCCTTTTGCCGTCGCCGGGATAAGACAATGATAATGGTGACCCACTACGAGAGCGAGCTGCCGGCCACCATAACCGACCGTCTGTACCTGAAACGCAACCGCTGAAATATCCCGCCGATAAAGAACAAACCATGCCGTAAATCGTTATATTTGTGAAATCAATCCTTAAACAATTTATATCATGAAATTCTTTATCGACACTGCAAATTTAGACCAGATTCGGGAAGCCTACGATATGGGCGTACTCGACGGAGTGACTACCAACCCTTCGCTCATGGCGAAAGAAGGTATCAAAGGGGTGGAAAACCAGCGCAAACATTACGTGGATATCTGCAATATCGTGCAGGGCGACGTCAGCGCGGAGGTTATTGCCACCGATTATGAAGGTATGATTAAGGAAGGTGAAGAGCTCGCCGCGCTCAATCCGCATATTGTGGTGAAAGTGCCCTGTATCGCGGACGGCATAAAAGCCATTAAGTACTTCTCGGGAAAAGGCATTCGTACCAACTGCACGCTGGTGTTTTCCGTAGGACAGGCATTGCTGGCGGCAAAAGCCGGGGCTACTTACGTGTCGCCGTTTGTAGGCCGTCTCGATGACATCTGTGAGGACGGTGTTGCTTTGGTGGGTAAGATTGCGGAGATGTACCGCTATTATGGCTATACCACTCAGGTACTTGCGGCATCCATCCGTCATACGGCGCATATTATTCAGTGCATAGAGGTGGGGGCGGATGTAGCTACGTGCCCGCTTTCCGCCATAAAAGGGTTGCTGAACCATCCGCTGACGGATGCCGGATTAAAGAAGTTTCTGGAAGACTATAAACGTGTAAACGGATAACTCTTAAAATCTTATAAGCCTATCTTTCACGTATTTCTTAACCAATATTGGCGAGAAATAGAATAAAAAACTTTATTTTTGCCGAATATATTCAGTTTAAGAAAAAGCACCGATGAAAGAAAGGCTTATAGGATTCCTCAAGACATATTTCTTGTTTGTTTGCATATTCGCATTACAAAAACCGTTTTTCATGCTCTTTTACCGGCCGTTGTACGAAGGTGTTTCGTGGACGGAATGGCTGGGTGTGATGTGGCACGGACTGCCGCTGGACTTGTCGCTTGCAGGCTATCTGACGGCTATTCCGGGATTGCTTTTTATCTGTTCCGCTTGGGCTGTGCCTAATCTTCTCCGCCGTATATGGTGCGGTTACTTTATTTTCGTTTCCGTTTTACTCTCTATTATATTTACCGTCGATTTGGGCTTGTACGAATACTGGGGATTCCGGTTGGACGCCACTCCTTTGTTTTATTTCTTTTCTTCGCCCAAAGATGCGGTGGCAAGCGTCAGTGTCTGGATGGTAATCGGGGGAATTATTGCCATGGCTGTTTATGCGGCGGTATTATATGGGATATTCTATATCGCGCTGTTGCGGAAAGGCGCGTTCAGACGCATGAAGATACCTTACCGGCGTTTGAGGGTGTCGGGCGCGCTGTTGCTGCTGACCGGGTTATTGTTTATTCCGATTCGCGGCGGCTTCACTGTTTCCACCATGAATACGGGAAAGGTATACTTCAGCATTAACCAACGCTTGAACCATGCTGCCATTAATCCGGCTTTCAGTTTGATGGAATCCCTTTCCAAACAAAAGGACTTCGGCAGTCAATACCGTTTTATGGAAGCGGATGCGGCCGACCGTATTTTCTCCGGTTTGGCAGACCCTGCTGTCTTGAAGAAAGACAGCGCGGCGGCGGATGCGCTCCGGCAGGCTCCGGACTCTTTGCGTTCATTGTTCACGGTAAAGCATCCCGATGTGCTGTTTGTTATCATGGAGAGCTTCTCTTCACGGCTTATGACAACGCTTGGGGGCGAACCGGATGTTGCGGTACAGCTGGATAGTCTGGCGCAAGAGGGTGTGCTCTTTACGAATTTCTATGCAAACAGTTTCCGTACCGACCGCGGATTGGTTGCCGTCTTGAGTGGCTATCCGGCGCAACCCACTACCAGCATAATGAAATATCCCCGTAAAACGCAGTCTATCCCTGCCATTGCAGGCAGTTTGAAGAATGCGGGGTATAAAACGAAATACTACTATGGCGGTGATGCCGACTTTACCAATATGCGTTCTTATCTGATGTCGTCCGGCTTTGAGGATATTGTTGCCGATCAGGATTTTCCGGTGTCGGAGCGTTTGAGCAAGTGGGGGGTGCACGACCATCTCGTATTCCGCCGTTTGCTGGACGATTTGAAAATGGAAGCCGCCGATAACGGTTTGGCAAGGAAAGATGCACCGCATTTCCGTGTGCTGCAAACTTCCAGCAGTCACGAGCCGTTTGAAGTTCCTTACAGCCGTTTGGAGAACGAACGCTTGAATGCTTTTGCATATACGGATAGCTGTATCGGTGACTTTGTGAAGCAATTCCGTGAGTTGCCGCAATGGAAGAATACGGTAATCGTACTTGTGCCCGACCATTTGGGAGCCTATCCCGAACATATCGGCAATCTTGAAATAGACAGGTATCAGATTCCTTTGTTAATGGTGGGCGGTGCGGTACGCGGACCGAGGCGTATCGATGTTTACGGTTCCCAGCAGGATATTGCCGCTACCTTATTGGCGCAGTTGTCGGTGCCGCATGGCGAGTTTACGTTCAGTAAAGACATGCTCAATCCGGCTTCTCCTCATTTCGCGTTCTTCACCGTGCCGGACGCTTTCGGTTTTGTGACTCCGGACAATCAATTGATATTTAATAATGAAGCGGATGCAATAGCCGTGGATGAAGGCTCGAAGAAAGGACAGAACCTTTCTTTGGGACAGGCTTATCTGCAGAAGTTGTATGACGATATAGCCAAAAGATAGAATGATATTAGCGGATGTTTTGTCGGGGTTGGTGGAAATAGATACCGACCTGTTGCTCGCTATCAACGGATGGCGTGCCGAATGGGCGGACTTTTTCATGTATGCCTTTAGCGGGAAGTGGATTTGGGTACCCTTGTATGTAGCTCTTTTCTATGTGATAGTACGTAACTTGCATTGGAAGGTGGCCATAGGCTGCGCAGTGGCCATTGCGCTGACGATAACTTTTGCCGACCAGATGGGAGCGACTGTTATCCGTCCGTTGGTATGCAGACCCCGTCCGGCGAACCTGGAGAATCCTATCTCGGAGTTCGTACAGATAGTAAACGGTTATAGGGGCGGACGATACGGTTTTCCATCCTGCCATGCCGCCAATACGTTCGGGCTGGCTTTCTTCTTGTTCTATCTGTTTCGTAACCGCTCCTTGAACTGGTTCATTATGTTATGGGCGTTGTTGACATGCTATTCCCGTTCTTATCTGGGAGTGCATTATCCGGGTGATTTATTTGTAGGCGCTTTTGTCGGCTTTGTAGGCGCTTCTCTCTGTTACTGGCTTTTCAGCCGGTTGTGCCGATATAAGCGGCAAGAGCATTATAAGCATATCCTTGTTCCAATCTGGGTAGGGGGGATTACCACGCTCGGCATTCTGGTTTACGCATTGATGCGAACCTTGTTGTAGCGTCTCTTTTATGCCAGCTTCTTCCGGGCAAAGAGTAAATAAACATCTTTCCTTTTGATTTGTTATCTTTATCGATAGACTAATAAAACAGATACTTATGATGAGTTTAGGAAGCTGGATGAATAAAATCCTCATCGATTGGGGAGTAGACCCGAAACTTGCGAACATGTTTGATGAAACGATAATTGCCGTATTGATGATAGGCGTGTCAATAGGGCTGGATTATCTGTGTCAGGCCATATTCGTAGGAGGGATGAGGCATTATACGAAGCGCGCGCCCCACCAGTGGAATACACTGCTGATGAAGCGCAGGGTAGTGCATCATCTTATTCATATCCTGCCCGGTATATTGGTGTATTTTTTATTACCTCTGGCCTTTGTGCGGGGGAAGGAAATCCTGGAGTTCTCACAGAAAATATGTGCGGTGTATATCATCGCCGCAATACTGTTTACTATCAATGGTTTGCTGCTGGTGATGCTGGATGTGTACAATGCAAGGGACAAACAGAAGAATCGTCCAATGAAAGGCTTTGTGCAGGTTCTGCAGGTATTATTGTTCTTTATCGGCGGTATTATTATCATTGCGGTGCTGGTGAATAAATCCCCGATGACTTTGTTTGCGGGTTTGGGGGCGTCGGCGGCTGTGTTGATGCTGGTATTCAAAGACAGTATTCTCGGATTTGTGGCGGGGGTGCAGCTCTCCGCCAATGATATGCTGCGCATCGGCGACTGGATAGCCTTGCCCAATAATACCGCCAACGGTACTGTGGAAGAAATTACTTTGAACACGGTGAAAATACGGAATTGGGATAATACGATTTCTACCGTACCGCCTTATACATTGGTGAATAACTCTTTCCAAAACTGGCGCGGAATGCAGGAGAGTGGCGGGCGTCGTGTGAATAAGAATATTTATCTGGATATGACTACCTTGAAATTCTGTACTCCGGATATGCTGGACACCATTCGTAAGGATGTTCCTTTAATGGCGGATTATCAGCCGGCCGAAGGGGAAGTGCCTACCAATGCACAGCTTTATCGTATCTATATTGAAAGGTATCTATGCAGTCTCCCGGTTGTAAATCAGGATTTGGATTTAATTATCAGCCAAAAGGAACCTACTACCTATGGAGTTCCCATTCAGGTCTATTTCTTTTCGCGTAATAAGGTGTGGAAGGAATACGAACGTATTCAGTCCGATATTTTCGACCACTTGCTGGTGATGGTGGGTAAGTTTGATTTGAAGCTCTATCAGTATTCCGATTAATATCGTAATGTAAACTCCGCCCATACGGGAAGGTGGTCGCTGTATCCCGCTTGATATTTCATACCGTAGTAGGTGCGGAAAGGCTGGCTGTCTCCGTACTTCTTATCTTCAGTCAGAAGAAAAGGAGCACTGAATATGCCGGCTTTAGCTTCTGCGGTAGATAACGGAGAATCTGTTATTAGCAGGTTGCCGGAAAGAATGATATGGTCGAGCAGTCCCCATTCTCCTTGATATTTATAACTGCCGAAGTGTTTGTCCGCAATGTTTTTTCTTGCTAAAAGATGGTAGAGAGCGCGGGTGTCTGAAGAATCCGCTTCTATCGGCGGAACTCCTGCTCTCAGTATTTTTTGTACGGACTTATTGCAGGGATAATCATTGAAGTCTCCCATAACGATTATTTGAGGGTGAGTGCGGACACGGAACAGGCTGTCTGTTACTTCCTTCAATCTTTGTGCGGCTGACAGACGGTAGGGCTCGGACGCCTTAGCCCCGCCGGAGCGGGACGGAAAGTGAACGACAAATACATCCAGCGTGTCTTTATTTAAAAGTAAGCCGCTGACATGAAGGATATCTCGTGTGGGGCGGTTGCTTTTATGGGCTTTCGTTACCGAATAGCTTTGGCCGGACAGTAATTTAAAAAGTCCCCTTTGATAAAGCAGCGCTACATTGATGCCCCGTTCGTCGGGAGAGTGTGTAATGACATAACGGTAATCGGCTTCACGCAGGACAGAGTAATGGGTAAGGTCACGCAAGACACTGTCATTCTCTACTTCACAGAGGGCTACTAATGCAGGCGGAGACCATTCGCCTACGGCAATAATGACACGTGCAACGGCGTCTAACTTCTTTTTGTATTTAGAGTAGTTCCAGTGCCGGACGGCATCGGGTAGGAATTCATAATCGTTTTTCAGGGTGTCATGACGGCAATCAAACAGGTTCTCTACGTTATAACCCATGACGCGAAAGGTAAGGGTGTCTTTCTTTGTCTGTCCGTATAAAGAAGATGCGAAAGTAAGAAGCGTTAAAGCGGATAGAGAGATAAAAAGAAGCGGAGCACTTCTTTTTTTGCTCCGCATCTTTTCTTTGTATCTCCGTATTGGTATGTCCATTAATTCTTGGCGGGGATATGTTTCAATATATCCAGCAAATGATCCCAGAATTTCTGTACGGTGGGAATAAACATCCGTTCGTCGGGCGAATGTACTCCTTGCAGGGTAGGACCGAAGGAAATCATATCCAAAGAGGGATACTTGTCGAGGAATAATCCGCATTCCAGTCCGGCATGGATGGCCTTTATCTGAGCGTCTACACCGAACAGCCGTTTATATGATTCGGCTGCGACTTCCAGAATTTCCGAGTGCGGGTTGGGTTTCCAGCCCGGATAGCCGTCGCCGAAGGAAACGTTTGCTCCTGCCATCTCGAATACGGTGCGTACCATATTGGCGATGTCCTGTTTGGAAGACTCGGTAGAACTGCGCTGGCTGGTTTCGATACGGATGATATTGTCCGGTTTCATTTTTACGGATGCCAGGTTGGTGGAAGTTTCTACCAGGCCCGGAATATCCTGACTCATGGCATATACTCCGTGCGGAGCTGCATAAAGGGCTTGTAACAGACACTTAGTCGTATCTTTATCGATAGCCTTGGTACGGGGATTTTCCGATTCGAGGGTAAACTGTAAATCTGGGTCTGCTACCGCATATTCTGCTTCCGCTTGGGCGGCGAATACGTTTAAGTCGGTGCGTAACGCGTGTTTGTCTGCTTCGGGGATGGCGATGACTGCATGCGCTTCGCGTGCGATGGCATTACGCAGGTTACCGCCGTCTATTTCGCAGAGATACATATCGTACTTTTTGAAAGCCTGGCTCAGGAAACGGTTCAGTAATTTGTTGGCGTTACCGCGTCCTAAATGGATGTCGCCACCAGAATGTCCGCCTTTCAGTCCTTTTACCTGTACTTTACAGGAGAAATATCCGGAAGGCACGTCTACTTCTTTATAAGTAAACTCGGCAACGGAGTCTATACCGCCTGCGCAGCCGATGAATAGTTCTCCCTCATCTTCGGAATCGAGGTTCAAGAGAATGTCACCGCTCATGAAACCTTCTTGCAAGGCAAAGGCGCCGGTCAGTCCTGTTTCCTCATCTACGGTGAACAGGCATTCGACAGGGCCGTGTTCAATGCTGTTGTCAGCGAGAATAGCCAGCTCGGTTGCTACACCGATACCGTTATCCGCTCCCAGCGTCGTACCTTTGGCTTTTAACCATTCTCCGTCTATTTCTGTTTCGATAGGGTCGGTGAGGAAATCATGTTTCACATCGTTATTCTTTTCGCATACCATGTCCACGTGAGACTGGAGTACGACAGTTTTACGGTTTTCCATGCCCGGAGTGGCAGGCTTCTTAATCAGTACGTTTCCGGCTTCATCAACCTTTGTCTCCAACTTATGTTTTTCTCCGAATGCTTTTAGAAAAGCAATAATCTTTTCTTCCTTCTTGGAAGGACGCGGCACTTGGCAGATTTCCTCAAAATAGTGGAACACGCCGGCCGGTTTCAAATCTTTTTTTTCCATATCTTATTGTTTATAGCAGACAGGACACACTTGATGTGTATTCTAATCTTCTGTTTTTGAAATTCAATTCTTGTACGAATTAACCTCTCATTGCTAAAGTTGGTTAAATTGATTGGCTATTTTATTTCCCTTTCTCTTTTTTTAGAGTAAAAAAGGATGCTTAGTCCAACCAAAGCCCTATATTTGCACCCACAAAACAGTGCAATCTAAAAGTAAAAACAAAATTCAAATGCGTTTTGCCGAATGATATTCTGTTTTGTGCAACAAAATTAATGGAAATGCTTGGTACATTATTGATAACTTTGTTAATAGTTGCTATTTGCATTGTTTTATTGGGCGTAAAGGTCTTTTTTGTGAAAGGCGGCAGATTTCCTAACGGACACGTTAGCGGCAATAAAGCGATGCGGGATAGAGGAATCGGGTGCGTGCAGTCGCAAGACAGAGATGCACAAAAGAAGAGCCGTTTCTCTATTGATGAACTGGAGAAAACCTTAAACGATAGTATGAACTAAATAAACTAAAATCAATATTTTTACAAATTATGAAGAGATTAAACTACCTCGTAAACGGTTTGGCAGCTCTTGCACTAATCGTTTTATTTTCTCAATGCGCTGGTAAAGCGGATAATCAGACGACAAACGCATCAGCACAAGCAGCCGGACTATCCGGAATGAAAATTGCTTATGTAGAAATAGATACGCTTTTGGCAAAATATAACTACTGCGTCGATTTAAATGAAGCAATGGTAAAGAAGAGCGAAAATGTACGTTTGACTTTGAACCAGAAAGCTAAGGACCTTGACCGTCAGAAACAAGAATTCCAAACTAAAGTCCAGAATAATGCTTATCTGACACAGGAGCGCGCTCAACAGGAATATAACCGTATCGCTAAATTGGAACAGGACTTGCAGAACTTGGGTAATAAATTGCAGTCTGAACTGATGAGCGAGAACGAAAAGAACAGTTTGCAGTTGCGTGACTCTATCAACGCTTTTTTGAAGGAATATAACAAGACCAAGGGTTACAGTATGATTATCAGCAATACCGGCTTTGACAATCTGTTGTATGCCGACAGTATTTATAACATTACCCGTGAAATCTTGGACGGTTTGAATGCAAGATACTCTTCTCCCGCAAAGAAATAAGCTGGAAAATAGTTTGCGGAATATTCTGTTAACTTGCTTAGACGTGAGAAGTTAAGAGATACATCGCAAAAAGTTAATATCATAAAGAAAGGAAGTTAATATCATGCTTGGCATGAAGTTAACTTCCTTTTTTATATCCAGTGGCGACTGTTTTTATATTCTTTGAATGACCGTTATTGTTTTCCTTAGGTGGGAATCGCTTTTTATAAAAATGTACCATTCTTTTGTACTTTCTTCTCAAAGTATCCTTTACAGAGAACTTCTTGTTTTTATTTGATTTTTAATCTTTTATATTTGCTCTGCAATTTGAATATTTTAAATTATGAAAAACATGGCAAAAGGATTGTGTACTTTCCTATCAAAAACATTTTGGTTGTCCTTACTTTTAGGGACTGTAAGTATCAATAGTCATGCGGAGGAATTATATCCTTGGCAATTGGCGGGAGATTCTTTATTATTGTTCAAAGGGACTACGTATCGTTATACAGTAGATACTCCTGAAAATCAAGGATTGGTTTCTACATTACCGACTGTAACGGAGTTGAAAAAACAATTAGCCGATTCCGGTGTAGGCACTTTTCGCTTATTGACAGCCAATGGACAAGAAAAGACAGAAGGCGTACCCGAAGGGGGGGATTATTTACTTGCTGCATCGTCTCGCAAACGTATGCCGATAGGTATCCGTAAGGGAGCGTTACCCCCTGTGTTAAAGTTAGATCGTACAGAAGCCACTATACGAACGGCAGGAAAAATATCTTTGGATTTTTATGCGGGACAACGTACTCCGATGTCTACAGTGACTATTTATATTCCGGCAGAAATTGATGTAACTTTGGATAATACTACGGTCAATGTAATAGGACGTGGTGAAGTTCTGTTACGTGACTTGCCCAAGCAATCTATAGGGCGTACTGGTACCAATTATTCTTATAATAAAGTTGGTGAGGTTGAAATTAGGAAAGATGGCAAGAACGGTACTCGATTAATCTTCAAGAAGTTGGATTTTCGTCCATCCAATGGACCGGATATCAGGCTTTGTATGAGCGGTGTAGCTTTACCATCAAAGGGCGTTTACACATTTGGCGCAGAATATACCACTTCAGAGCCTGAAGCCTTAAACAGCCCGGTCGCTACGGCAACTTTAAAAGGAGTAACTACAGTAGCTGATTTTACTCGAACTATATTGAGTGCTTTTACTTATAAAAAGGACTGGGATTTATCGTTTACCACATTCTATTGGACTGCTCCTAAAGATGCCCTGTCTGTAACGTTGCTGAAGTCGGAAGATATGGGAAAAAGCTGGGAACCTGTTAATGTTTCGATACTTCCGGATGATGATTTTACCACTGCTTCTCGTTTGAAACCTAATCAACTGTATGCTTTTAAACTGAGAGTAAAAGGTGGTGATAATCACGGAGATTCTAATATCGCATGGTTTTATTCAGGCTTGTGGGATGTAAAGACATTAGGAGTGAAGGGCGATGCGGTAGCGGATGATACGGACGCTTTGAATCGCGCTATTAAAAAAGTGAATGGTTTGGGCGGAGGTATTCTGTATTTTCCGGCTGGAACATATAATGTTCGTACCGTACATTTGTTGAGTAATGTGTGGCTGAATCTGAGTAGTAACGCTACTATTCAGGCTATGCTTGGGGGAGATGCCCCGGAGACGACTTGGTTCAGTGACCGTGCTTACCGTTCGGGATTATCTCCAACAGACCCTCGCCCGTATGCCGACCCTGAAAACTATTTGACGAAGCAAGATGTAGGGCATACTTTCTTTCGTAATGCCATGTTTTTTGGTGAACGTATAGACAATGTTAAGATTGTAGGTACAGGGCGTATCACAGGTAATGGTAATCTTGTTACTACCGACCGCGTAATGAATAATGTACCGGAAAAACGTTGTGATAAAATGTTCTCTTTGAAACTTTGTACCAATATTGAAATAGGCGGTTGGAATATAGATAAAGATATGTGGTACGATCCGCAGAAAGACGAACCTTATTATATTGAGAAGAACGGACAGAGAAACTATGATATCAGTAATATGTTGCACATAGATCAGGGAGGGCATTTTGTTTTATTGGCAACAGGCACTGATGGTATCCATGTACATGATACTTATTTTGCGAAACATCATCCGAAAAATGCTCGTGATATATATGATTTTATGGCGTGTAATGATGTGACGGCAACAAATATATATTCGCGCGTGAGTTCGGATGATATTATAAAACCCGGTTCGGATTGTTCGTTAGGCTTTACCCGGCCGGCACATAATTATATGGTGCGTAATATTGTGGGGGATACAAATTGCAATCTCTTTCAGATAGGTTCTGAGACCGCTGATGATATTCAGGATTTATATATAGATAATATTTATGTTTTGGGCGCTAACAAGGCAGGTTTTTCTATTTCGACAAATGATGGTGCTCATATTAAAAATGTATATTTGAATAGCGGTAAAACCGGTCCGGCAGACTAATCCTGAAAACTTTGTGGCTCATCGCCAAGCTATGATACGTTTTAGTTCTATTGTCGGGAATCTTACCTCTGCTTATTTGCTAACTAAGGATAACAGGTATGTGGAAAACGTGATGGAACATGTTCGTGCATGGTTTGTAAATGAACAAACTTTTATGAGGCCTAAGTTACAATATGCCCAAGCCATCAAAGGTATCACAACCGGACGAGGGATTGGTATTATAGATACAGTACATCTTATGGAGGTTGCTCAATCTTTATATCGGTTGGAAATAGCCGGGGTACTTTCTAAGAAAGATATTGAAGATACTAAAAAGTGGTTTTCTGATTATTTGAAATGGATGTCTAATCATCCGTATGGGAAAGATGAAATGAATGCGGACAATAATCATGGAACTTGTTGGGTGATGCAAGCTGCTGTTTTTGCACGTTATGTTGGAGATGGTGATATGATGAATTTTTGTCGAAATCGTTTTAAGAACATTCTCTTACCGAATCAGATGAGTGAAAATGGTAGCTTTCCACGTGAACTTGCTCGTACGAAGCCATATGGATATTCTTTATTTAATCTGGATGCAATGGCAACAATTTGCCAAACACTTTCTAGTGAAGCAGATAATCTTTGGAGTTATACGATAGATGGTGTTAAGAATATAAATAAAGGAATAGATTTTATTTATCCTTATATTGTAAATAAAGATAATTGGCCTTTTGCACGCGATGTTATGTATTGGGATGAGTGGCCAGTGGCACATCCTTTTCTAATTTTTGGAGCTTTGCAAACAAATAATAAAGATTGGATTACTACTTGGGGCAATTTGGAGCATTTTCCAACCACGGATGAAGTAGTTCGTAATTTACCTGTGAGAAATCCTTTACTTTGGATTTGATGGTACAATATAAAATCAAAATATTATGAAATTAATAAAGGAAATGGGGGCTGTTATTTGTTTATGGTGCATTACTTTTTCTATAAATGCTCAAAATAGAGTTGTAACTCAACATTCCGTAGGAACTGTTGTTGAGGGAGAGGTTACAATGAAAATAACTCAAGATATAACAACACGTTATCGGCGTACTACATCTCAAGGGGTAGAAAACGCCAAATTGGATTATTCGCCTGATATCCAATTGAAACAGTTGGCACTTCCTCTATCGGAAACAGTGATGGCACGTTATCCTGACTATCGTATGGCTTATTGGAAAAATTATACATATGTACAAGGGTATATGTTTGAAGCTATGGACCGTTTAGGGCAAGTTACGGGTGATGCAAAGTATATTGATTATATGAGAAAATATATAGATCATTTTCTAGATAAGGACGGTAATTACCAAGGGGATCAATTAACCAATCTGGACAATTTTATGACCGGTTCTGCTTTTTGTACCTTGTATGGACGTACTGGAGAGGAAAGATATAAAAAGGCTGCATTACAAATATTGAAAGCTGTGGGAACATATCCTAGTTCTGACGGGCAATTTTGGCATGGTAACCGTAATCCCAATATGTGGATTGATGGTGTATTTATGATGCAAATGTTTTTGATCCGTTGTGCTCAATTTGTAGGTGAGGCTGATTATTGTTATAATATTGCATGTCGTAATATTATTGCGGCAGCCCGTCATTTACAACGTCCGGATGGCTTGGTTCTTCATGCATGGACAACAGCGCCGGAGAAAGCCGTATGGGCTAATAAGGAAACAGGGCTTTCCCCAGAGGTTTGGAGCGAGGGTATGGGATGGTATGCGTTAGTTCTCCCTGAATTACTCGCTTTGTTACCAAAGACACATCCTGACTATAGTCAGATATTGGATATTTATTTGAAAATGTGTCGGGGGTTGAAAAATACACAAGATGTAAGGACAGGTGGATGGTATATGGTAGTAGACAAGGGGAATAATCCGTTGAATTTTATAGATCCATCTGGAACTGCGATGTTTACCTATTCTATTCAGCGAGGGATACAATTAGGGGTGTTGAAAATAAAAGAATATGCTTCTGTGGCTCAAAAAGGTTATCAAAGTTTATTTTCTTTTGTACATGTGAACAGTAAAGGATTACTTGATGTAATAGGAGCTTGTGATGGGGTAACAATTAAACAGAATTTTGTAGAGTATGTAACCGTCCCTAAAATATTAAATGCTAAAGAAGCTGTAGCTGGTATATTATGGGCTGCTGTGATTATGGAAACTGAACAATTGAAATCTAATTAGTTATGTTTGCTCGTAAGATCATTATCTGTATATTTCTGTTAGTTTTACCTAGGACAGTAGAGGCGGTATCTTATAAAGAGTTATCACGGATAAAGCAGAATTTTTCTGTGATATTGGTCCCTTCGGATACAGACCCTTTTCATTTAAAATCAATACTTTCATCTATTGTCCCTGAAACGGAAGTTTCTGATCAGGTCGTAGTAGAATTGCATCAACGCTACCCTCTTAATGAAGAAAAAATGGCGTTTTATATTTCTTCATTATCTGACAAGGGAGCATGGCCGGATATAAATTATGAAGATAAAAAACGTTCAGGCTGGGAACCGAAATTACATGCGGAGCGCATATTAGAGCTGGTGAAACTGTATTATTCAAAACAAACACCTTATTATCAATCTGCGGAAGTGGAAACCGCTATCCATAAAGCATTAGACTATTGGTTCACATCAAAGCCTATATGTTTGAATTGGTGGTACAATCAGATAGGTATTCCAAAAACATTGGGCACTGCGTTTGTTTTATTTGAACAAAAGTTGACCTCTAAAGAAAAAAAGGCTGCTATATCTGTGATGGAAAATGCAAAGTTTGGCATGACTGGTCAAAATAAGGTATGGCTTGCAGGTAATGTAATGATGCGTGCGTTGCTTCAGAATGATGCCGGTTTGGTGAAGATGGCACGAGATACAATTGTATCAGAGATTGTAACCGGCAAAGTAGAGGGTATTAAAGATGATTGGTCTTTTCATCAACATGGTGCTCAACAACAATTTGGTAATTATGGCCTTTCTTTTGTAGCTGGTATGAGTTTCTTCTCGGGAATTTTTTCCGGTACTTCATTGGCCTTTGATGAACGACAGTTAGGAATCATAAGCACTTTAATTGATCAAGGCTATCGTTGGACTGTTTGGAGAGGGAAAATGGATGTGAGTTCATTGGGCCGCCAGCTGTTTCATCATGCTCAAGTTCATAAAGCATTAAGTCTTGCTTTCTCTGCATCGGAATTAGGTGGTGGAGAGTCAAGCTCATGTGCTTCAGTAGCTCGCAATTTATTGCAGGAAAATTATGGGACGATGGATCAAAATCCTTTAATCGGACACAAACATTTTTGGCAATCGGATTATACAATTCATCGCCGACCTCATTGGATGACTTCTGTAAAAATGGCTTCCGACCGTGTGGTTGGAGTTGAAATGATGAATGGAGATAATATGAAGGGTTTTTATATGGCAGATGGTGCTACCTATCTTTATCAGAATGGGGATGAGTATTTGGATATATTTCCTCTTTGGGATTGGCGGCAACTACCGGGAGTAACTACCTTTCGATCTGATGGCCCTATGCCTGTAATCCAAAAATATCACCCTCGTAATGCGGTGTCTTTTGTTGGTGGAATTTCCAATGGAGTACAAGGTGTATCAGCTATGGAGATTAATCGTGCAGGTATCAAGGTACGTAAGTCCTGGATATTTATGAATGATTATGTTCTTTGTTTGGGTACAGGTATTCAAGCTGATAGTAATTTGGTAGTTACTACGACTCTTGAACAATGTCATAGGAAAGGAGATTTAAAGGTGCTTCAAAATGGGATTTGGAATCAAATTTCTAATCAGTGGTATGCGGTGAGCAGTGAACAACGTTTCTTTCATAATAATGTAGGATATATAACATGGGGAGATAGTACCTCTTGTGTTGCTGAAGTAGCGCAACGTTCTGGACGTTGGCATGATGTAATGCAAATGTATCGCCCTCAGTCGGTAACGGGTGATGTTGTTTCTATTTATTTAGAACATGGCGTTTCTCCTAAGGATAAGAAATATCAGTATCTTATACTTCCTGCCGTAAGCGAAACAGCAGTCAAAAACTTTAATCTATCTTCCATTCGGGTTCTTCATAATGACGAGGGAGCTCAGGTTGTTTACCTGAAAGAGGAAAAAATGTATTGTATAACGGCTTATCAACCGATATCTTTTATTCTCACATCCGGCTGTCCTTTGGATATTTATACCCCTGGGATATATATGCTCCGTGAAGAAGGAGGGAACTGTAATATATGGTGTACTGATCCGACCCAAGATAGAGATATAATAAATTTAAAATTTAACAGTAAAGAAGTTGTGATTCCTTTAACGGGTAGAAAAGGACAGACAATAAATATAAATCTTTGAGATATAGATATTATTTGTGGTTGAGGTATTATTGCAATCATTTGAAATAATAATGCAAGCCTTATAGATAGAAACCTCTTATTTTTGTTTTAAATAATTATAAGACGATGGATATCTATAAGGTTTTTCTTTTGGTATTAGCATTTGCATTAAATATGACTAAAATTTATAGTCAACAGTCAATGGATCAGTATAAAGTTATATTTACTAATCCGCCACAACATGTACCAACTAGTAAGACTCCTGATGCTCCTATTGCCGGTAATGGTGATATTGGTGTAACGATGGGAGGGGGGCCTGATAGTTTACGTTTTTATATCGGCAAGAATGATTTTTGGAGAGCATATCCTGTTTATCCTGGTGGTATCGCGCTTCCCGGTGGTTTGGATATTCTGTTTAAAGAATTAAAAGATGCTTCTTATTATGCAGAACAATTGCCAGGAAGTGCAGAAATAAAAGCGACTTTTTCCACTAAAGCTTGTCAGGTACACTTATCTGCATGGGTAGCGGCAACTGCTAATAAGATTATAATTGAATTACGCTCTGATAAAAAACAAATTGCCCATGTACGTCTTTGGACAGTAGAAGGGAATGGAGCTATAACAGCGCATGGAAATAGTCCGGTTACATGGGTGAGTCGTTCATTCCAAACAACAAAGTTACTAAGTTGGCCTACTCATATAGCATTAGCTATGAATACGGAGAAAGATGAATTTATATTGAATCCGGGTGAAACTGTACGTTTAGTGATCACTGTTTATACGAATCATGATACTGAAAGTTGGAAAAATAAAGCGATATCAGAGGCAATACAAGTAACAGATACTTTTATAAAACAACTGAGGTGGGAACATCAAACCTGGTGGACAAACTTCTGGAGATTGTCACATATTGATATTGGAGATACATATTTTGAAAAATATTATTATCAGTCGCAATATCTTTTTGCATGTTCATCTCGTAAAGGAAAGTTCGCACCGGGTATTTGGGGACCATTTATTACACAAGATGGAGCTGCGTGGGGTGGTGATTATCATCTAAATTATAATTATCAGGCACCTTATTGGGCTTCATATTCATCTAATCATATTTGCCTAACCGAAAATTTCGACCAACCTTTATTGGATTATATGGAGGCGGGACGGATGTTTGCACGTAAATTGCTGGATTGTGACGGTATTTATTATCCTGTTGGTATAGGCCCTAAAGGGTTATGTACATCGATGTGGCCTTTAACCCCAGAAGAAATGCAGGAGAAATATGCAACACGTGAAAATACGATAGATAACGGATATAAATTTTTAGGTCAGAAAATAAATGCAGTTTTTAGTGTGGGCAATATGCTAATGCGTTATTATAGTACCTATGATAAGAATTATGCACAAAAAATATATCCTTATTTGCTGGCGTGTGCAGATTTCTGGGAAGATTATCTCACTTTGGAAGATGGGCGTTATGTTATTCGTATGGATCATTTTAATGAAGTAATGCCAAATAAGCGTAACGGTGGAATTTGGCGTGATAAACTTGGAGATTTTAACTCTACACTTTCTCTAGGACTTGTAAGAATGCTTTTTAAGGGTATTTTAGATATGAGTACTTTTTTGGCTGTGGATGAGGTACGGCATACTCATTGGAGCAATATTCTCAAGAAATTAAGTAATTATCCTATAGGTGTATTAGATGGACGTTTGAGCTTAAAAAACATGGAAAGAGGACCTCAAAACAAGGAAGTCATAGCCTCGGGATTAAATAGAGTGTCTATACATGGGTTAATTCTTCCTAGTGGAGTTATGGGACCAATAACCGATTCGGTCTTTAATACTATTTTATTGGGAGACGTGGAACGCTGGTCACACAAACAGCGTATAAAGGGCGATTGGGGAAATACATTGAATAATGGAATTGAAACTTGTTATCCTGGTGCTGTACGTGTAGGCTATCCTTCTGATGAGATTCTTATGCATATGAAAGAAAGAATAGAAATGGCTGTATATCCTAACAGTTGGATTGTACAAGGTGGCGGTGGTATTGAAACCTTTGCTGCAGTACCTTTAACTATCAATGAAATGTTACTTCAAAGTTATGAGGGAGTTATTCGGCTTTTTCCAAATTGGAATTATCAGAAAGATGCCTCTTTTAGGGGGTTAAGAGCGTACGGTGCTTTTTTGGTAACTTCTTCACTTAAGAATGGGATTATACAAAATGTTGATATTATAAGTGAAAGAGGGAGGTTGTGTAAAATAGAAAACCCTTGGAGAAACCAGTCTGTTCAAATTGTTAGAGATGGAAAGTCTGCAGAAATATTATGTGGTAAGTGGTTACAGTTCCCAACTATTATAGGAGAAAAAATAGAACTAAGAGTATATACTAAATAATAAGACATGATGAAATATATGAGTAAATTGATAAGCGGAATCTTAATTGCCGCTTTTAGTATGGGAGTTGTCGCACAAACAAAATTACCACCTGGATGGCAATCTACCTTGGTGAAAGTAACTTCAGATGGTAAATTGGTGTATTATCCGGATAAGCAGGGAAATACTATTCCTGATTTTAGTAGAGTAGGTTATCATCATGGCGATATCTCAATACCTCATTATCCGATAACAAAAATTGTATATCCAATTGAAAATGGGGATAATCGCCAGCATATTCAAAATGCAATTGATGAAATATCCCGTATGGAGCCTGATAAGACTGGACATCGCGGAACAATTTTGTTAAAACGTGGTGTCTATCATATTTATGGAAGTATTCGTATAACGGCTAGTGGTATTATTTTAATGGGAGAGGGGGAGAATATAAATGAAACCCGACTATTGGCGAAAGGTACTGAACGGTTTACTCTAATTCAAGTAAATGGGAGTGGTAGAATAGAAGAAATACCAGGTACCCGTACTAAAATAACGGATACTTTCGTTCCTGTTGGTACTCATTCTTTTCATGTATCGTCATCATCAAACTATAAAGTAGGTGATCGTATAATTGTATATCGCCCAGGAACGCAAAATTGGATACATGACATAAAGATGGACCAGATAGTCGAGAGAAAAGGAACTCGCCAATGGACAGCGCAAGAGTATAATCTTTCTTTTGAGCGAGAAATTGTTAAAATAGAAGGTAATTGTATTTATATAGATAATCCAATTGTTATGCAAATGGATGAGAAATATGGAGGTGGTGAAATATTTAAGTATACCTTTGCTGGCCGAATTAGTGAAGTAGGAATAGCTAATATGTGCTTGGAGTCAGAATTCGAACATTATGAAGATAATCATCATGCATGGATAGGTGTACAATTCGATAAAGTTGAAAATTGTTGGGCTCGTAATCTTACTTGCCGTTATTTTGGATATGCCGCAGTGAGTTGCGAACGTTATGCAAAGAATGTAACTGTGGCAAATTGCCGGTGTTTGGAAACAAAATCAATAATAACAGGTGGTTTACGTTATTCTTTTAATAATTGGGGACAACAGAATCTTTTTATGAATTGTCAAAGTACGGAAGGACGTCATGATTATGTGACAGGTGCTCGTGTATGTGGACCAAATGTTTTTTATAATTGTACTGCTTTTCAAACTTATGCAGATATAGGTCCTCATCATCGTTGGGCAGTTGGAACTTTATATGATAATATAATAACAGACGGAGAGATAAATGTGCAAGATCGAGGACAAATGGGTAGTGGCCACGGTTGGGCAGGTGTTACACAGGTATTATGGAATTGTCGGGCTAAACGGGCTGCTGTACAGAATCCGTGGACATCTGGTAATAACTACAATATAGGTATGAAAGGGCAAAAATATCCTGGACATTTTACAAATCGTCCGGAAGGGATATGGGAAGGTCAGAATGAATTGAATGTTTTTCCTCGTTCATTATATATAGCACAGTTGATGGCACGCCATAGAAATATGGATTTACTTATATTAATGAAATAAGTGGTTTTTTTATTAATATAAGTATTTGATTGTTGTTATTGATAAATATATTGAGATATTTTTGATAGCATTTGATACAATTCTTAAATTCCGTTTATGAAAATTCCACTTTGTTTGCATTATGAAATAACACGATGTTTAACTTTAAAAATGACGT